>DASYDV010000019.1:0-35229 GCA_036499375.1 Candidatus Udaeobacter sp. | reverse complement strand
TTCAGACTGCATCTGGAGCCGGAGTTCGTCCCGGTTGCGTCCGCAGACGGTTGGCAAATCAGTAATCCGCCCATTTTCTCGATGGCACCGCTGCGCGCGTCGCTCTCCATTTTCCACGAGGCCGGAGGCATGGAACCGCTTCGCACAAAATCGATGAAACTTACCGGCTATCTAGAATTTTTGCTGGAACAAATCGGTTCAAAGAAATTCTCGCTTATCACTCCGACGGACCCGAATGCGCGCGGCGCACAATTGTCGATCCAGGCGCGCGGGCAGCCGAAGCACTTGCACGAAGAACTCGTTGCCGCGGGGGTCAAATGCGACTTTCGCGAGCCCAACGTCATCCGGGTCGCGCCCACGCCGCTGTACAACACTTTCCATGAAGTCTGGCGCTTTGCCCAGATACTTGCCGCGCACAAATGAGCAGCGCGGCAGCCCTGCCATTTTTTGCGGAATAGTTGTAGCGGCGTTTGTGTCAAACGCCGACCGGATTAGTCACACGCTTACGTCGATAACAGCTCAGGGTTCTGAAACGATGGAAAACTTTATCTGCGTGCAATGCGGGACGCAGTTTGCTGAAACTGCGGAACCGCCTCCTGACTGTCCAATTTGCGAAGATGAACGGCAATTTGTTCGTCACACCGGTCAGGAATGGACAACGCTGAAGCGGCTGGCAACTGATCATCACAATCGCCTCGAAGAGGAAGCGCCGCAGCTTCTTGGCATCGGTACGGAGCCGGAATTTGGGATAGGCCAGCGCGCTTTGCTCCTTCAATCGCCTGGAGGGAATCTGCTCTGGGATTGCATTACTCTCCTTGACGAGCAGACAGCTTCCGAAATCGAAACGCGCGGCGGTCTCCGCGCGATCGCCATCTCGCACCCTCATTTTTATTCGGGCATGGTGGATTGGGCCGAGCATTTCGATGCGCAAATATTTTTGCATGCTGCCGATCGTGAGTGGGTGATGCGTCCCGCAGTCGCGGGATCGCGCATAGGATTCTGGGAAGACACAACCCTGTCACTTTGGGATGGGCTAACACTAATCAATTGCGGGGGCCATTTCGATGGCGGCACCGTGTTGCACTGGCCGGCAGGCGCCAATGGCAAAGGTGCGTTACTCACGGGTGACATTATCACCGTGGTGCAGGACCGGCGATACGTCAGCTTTATGCGAAGTTATCCAAATCTTATTCCGCTTGGATCCACGGCAATACGCCGCATCGTCGAGAGGATCGAACCATTCGCCTTCGATTACATTTACGGCGGCTGGTGGGAAGCAAACGTTTTGTCAGATGCAAAAGCAGCGGTTACGCGGTCTGCCGAGCGTTACCTGCGCTGGATCAGTGTCTGAGGTCGATATGAATTGTAGGGCAAGCGCTCCGCTTGCCGAACCATTGATTAGGCAACCGGTGCGGTTGCCCTACGATCTTGGTCGTCCCGCGCTAATCAATTGATCGATAATTCGCGGCAACGCGATCGTAGCCGGTTCGCGGAGCAGCTCAGTTGCAAATCGTGATAGCGGCGTTTCTTCAGGATTCACTTCGATAAGTTCGCCGCCATTTCGGCTCGCCCGGAGCGCCCAATCAACGATATATCCAAACGTGGCGGTCGTTCCGACAACGATCACAATGTCGCAGGCGCCGTGATCAAGATAAGTTTCAACTCGTTCTATCTCGTTCCAAGGCAATTGCTCACCGAACCATATGACTCCAGGCCGCATGAGAGCATGGCATTCAGGGCACCGTGGAAGATCGGCATCTTTTTCGAAGGTAGGGGCGATTGACCTCAATCGCCCACTCGTGGGTTGAACGAATAAATCGCCGGGCGGTTCAGGTGAACCGCCCCTACCTACACAGGAAAATTCGCAGCGTGAACAGCGTGTAACGAAAATGTCGCCGTGAATTTGCACCATGTTCTCCTTCTCGATTCCAGCGCGCGCATGCAAGTCGTCCACGTTTTGCGTAACGAGCAGAAACTCATCTGCGTGTTTTGCCAATTTCGCAATGGCTTCGTGCGCGGCGTTCGGTTGCGCATTGCGAATCCGCTGCCGGCGTTCGCGATACCATTCCCAAACCAATTTCGGATCGCTCGCGAATGCCTCGGGCGTCGCAAGCTTTGCCGGATCAAGCTTCCGCCAGTAACCGTCTCTCCCGCGAAACGTTGGGATGCCGCTCTCAGCCGAAACACCCGCACCGGTCAGAACGAGAACACGCATAATGCAAGATCGAAGAGAAACAGCGGGTTCCAAATCATCACTTCGCAAACTCCATCACCGCGACAGATGATGCTGTGGTCACAATTCGTTTTTCTCAGGCTCGCCGCATTTCTTATCTAAAACAGACGAAACTCGGCTTGCGGTGAAAAAAGGTAGCCTTGTTGTCTGTGCTGGGTTATCAATCGCCCCCATGAAACAAAAACTTGTCCTTTTGCTCGTCCTAACGTTGTGCGCCTGGTCTCCGGTTTTCAGCGCCGCTGACACTCCCGAAACGCGTCGCAAAGAAGCCGAACGCTATCTTCAGGTTAGCCCACCAAAGGCATTGTTCGAGGACATGGCTGATAAAATGGCTGAGAACCTTCCGGCGGATCAACGTGAGCAATTCAAAAAAATAATGACGACCCAAGTGGACATTGCCGCATTATCCAAAGCGATGATAGATGCCATGGTAAAAAATTTCACAACTGAAGAGCTGAAAGCCTTGGCCGATTTTTACGGCTCGCCTGTCGGAAAATCGGCGATGCAGAAATTTGGTGCTTACATGGCAGACATCATGCCGGTGGTGCAGTCTGAGATCATGAAAGCCGCCGCAAAGATGAACCACTGACCTCCTCTTTCGAGTAGTCGCTAAGTCAGTTTGTGGTACGCAGTTGCTGGCTGCGGATGCTTATACGACCGCCGCAGAAAGACGAACCCGATAATCGGCATAAATATATCGATTGGCAGAACCAGTCCCACGTTTCCCGGCGAAAAATTGTGCGCCGCGACCATTTGGTAAATGTGGCCGCCAGCGGAGCCCCATGAGAAAGCGGACGGAGGAATCAGTGTTGCGAAGCGAAATGGCAGGCTCGCCTTAAACGCAATGACCCCTGCAATTCCTACACCGAGACTGTCGAATCCCACTTCTGCCTGAAACGGACTGTTTTCCCACCCGATAAACTTTGCGGCTATATCGCCAAAGAACACGTGGAATACAAAGTTGATCAGATTGTTTATGCCGATGGCGAAAAGGAGATAGTACGAAAATAATGCTTCGGTCACTTCGTCGATTCGCAGAGGCTTCGGCTTTTTCGCGAGCGAGATCAGCGCTGCGACTAAGCCAATGATAAAAAAGATCACGAAGTAATTGCCGACGAGGAAAAACAACATTGAAGAAAAGTTCGAGTCATCCATGGAGGCGATGCTAATTGCCTGGCGCGAATTTTGTGAAGCGAAGATTGCTCGTCGGCGTCTAACTTCCCGAAGATTCTGCCGGTCCGCTTTTTTCACCTGAAAGCAAGTCAACACGAATCTTTGGATCGGTCGGCAGCACGATTGGGCCTTCCCATCGTAGAAAACCAGCCGGCGCGGGATTGGTCAGCCAGATTTTTGTGTCGGGCAAATCAACGAAGAATTTCGCGATGAACGGAATTTCCGGATGAATCGTTAAGCGATCGCCGTTCACTGAGCGTCCCGACATTCTCATGCGGTCAACGCCGCCGTGAGAAATTGTCACCGTTACAACTTGAGGGCCAAGAGTTGGGAACGACGAAAAACCGACTGCCTTAAGCTGAACTTGTTCGCCACTCAGGAGGCGTTTGCGTAGATTACTCAAGGCAAGGCTGAACCCAAACCCGGCGAACGTCCGGCCCGGTTCAATATTAATCTTTTTGGACACATCCTTGTGATCCTGGCGGATGTGTGCACTGGCGATTCCAGTCAGAAAATCGACAGCGAACTCACGCTCCGATCTTCCATGTTTCGATTCTTTCCACGACCATTTTTCTTGGATCAGCTCTCGTTCTTGTCGAAATTGCGCGCGTTCCTCATAGACCTCGCCGGCGGAAAATTTGTAAGTGATAACGACATGCAGCCGATTGTTTTCTACCCATTGCCGGAACTCGCCGTTAGCGAGTTTTTTCCCGTTGATGTCGCACAAGCCGGGATACCCGTGCGCCGCAGCCGCCGGCTCAGTCACTTCGATCGCGAAGGCCGACAGAGTGAGGCATTCGGCAAGAAAGATCGAGCAAAGAGCTGTCAGTTTTCTTTGTACAGTCATATCCATCTATCTTTCGATGTCGGACGCAGCGACGGCGGCTCCCGAGCGGAATAACATCCGGTGGATTTGGTAACACCGCTGTTACCAAAGGATTGATATTTGTCATCGACAATCGTCGGGCTGTCGCTATGCTCGTAATCAATGAGCGCTGACATGCTTTATCTGGCAGAGGCGGTAGGTGCCCTGCCCTTTCTCTTTCAGTCGGCCCTCGTAGTCTGGCGATAGAAAGCGACCGTTTTCTCAACGGACGCTGATTCATCTCTCCCGCAGGAGATCTGTCTCTGCGTCTGTCGAAATAAGTCCAACCACTTATGATCAAATGTTAATCGTGATGAAACCCGGCGCCGCGGCGTCGGAGATCGATGCTGTGGTGAACGTTGTTGAGGCCGTCGGCTTCCGCGCGCATCCCATGCCAGGAGCGACGCGGACGGCGATCGGCATCACCGGCAATGAAGGTCCAATCGATGGCCGGCGTTTTGAAAACCTGGCGGGTGTTGCGGAAGTCATCCGCGTTACAAAGCCGTACAAATTGATCACGCTCGACCTGCGACCCGATCAAACTGTGGTTCGTGTCGGCGACGCGACAATTGGCGGAAGCGAACTCGCCATCATCGCCGGGCCGTGCGCGATAGAGAGCCGCGACCAGACCTTTGCCATAGCAAAAACTGTCCGGCAAAGCGGCGCTCGCTTTTTCCGCGGATGCGTTTGGAAACCTCGAACGTCGCCCTACACGTTTCAAGGCTTGGGCGAGAAAGGCTGGGAAATCCTGGTAGCCGTTCGCGAGGAGTTCGGGCTGAGGATCGTTACGGAAGCTGTTGAGGAATCGCATGTCGACCTTATCGAGAAGTACGGTGATGTAATCCAGATCGGCGCTCGCAACATGCAGAACTTTTCACTTCTGAAGCGGGCAGGTCGATCCAAGCTACCTGTGCTGTTGAAGCGTGGAATGGCTGCAACGCTCGAGGAATGGTTGCTCGCAGCCGAGTACATCATGGCTGAGGGCAACTACAACGTGATCTTTTGTGAGCGCGGCGTTCGCACTTTTTCGCAGCACACCCGAAACACGCTGGACCTTGCTTCAGTGCCGGCGATCCGACGCATTTCGCATCTGCCAGTAATCGTTGATCCATCACACGGCACCGGTGCCGCATACATGGTCACCCCGCTGGCGCGAGCTGGCGTGGCAACCGGCGCAGACGGCCTAATGATCGAAGTCCACAATCACCCGGAGCTCGCGCTTTCCGACAGCGCACAGGCACTGACGCCGCCGCAATACCTTGAACTCGTCACCGAAGTTCGAGCGATTCACGAGCTTGTCCCATCAGCCGCATGAGAAGATTACGAAAAGAAATCAACGCGAGGTCTAAACAGCCGTGTAGCGCTGTAGCCACGGCCCTGTGGGCCGTTTTTCGACAAGGAGAATCAGCATCGAATGCGAACCGGCCACAGGCCGGTGGCTACAACATGAATGAATCGCTGATTGCTCGCCAAGTCCGAACATGATCCTCCTGATAGATAATTACGATTCATTTACTTACAACCTCGCTCAGTATTTCGGCGAGCTTGAATGTGACGTTGTCGTTAGGCGGAATGATGCGGTTTCGTTGAAGGAAATTGACGCATTAGCGCCTGAGCGTATTTGCATCTCGCCAGGGCCGTGCACACCGCGCGAGGCGGGGATCAGTAAAGAGGTGATCCTGGAGTTTGGCCCCCGGACTCCAATTCTGGGTGTTTGTCTCGGACACCAGTGCATCGCCGAAGCATATGGGGGAGAAATCGTGCGCGCTTCGCGATTGATGCACGGGAAGGCATCGACCATTACGCATAACGGGAACAGCCTCTTTTCCGATTTGGCCACGCCGTTCGAAGCTGGCCGATATCATTCGCTGGTTGTGAAGCGAGCTTCACTACCTGGCTGTCTCGAAATCACTGCAGAAAGCGACGACGGAGAAATCATGGCGCTCTGCCATCGCGAATTCCCTGTGTACGGAGTGCAGTTCCATCCCGAGTCCGTGCTTACCCACGATGGCAAGAAAATCCTTGAGCGATTTTTGACGCTTGTATGACCGCAACGATGCAAGTCACTCCGAATCTGGGCGAATTCATTCAGCTCGCGAAACAGGGCAACGTCATTCCCGTTTTCGCAGAGTTCATCGCGAACGGAGAAACGCCAGTTTCAGCCTTTAAGAAACTGGACTGCCGTGGTTACAGCTTTCTCTTTGAGTCCACGGAAAAGAACGATGTCTCCGGACGTTTTTCATTTGTGGGTGTGGACCCTCGCGTGGTTTTGCAATGCTACGGACGCGAGGTTCGAATCAAAGAGGAGGGAAACGAACGGCGACTCGAAACAAGCAGCGATCCCCTCGATGAGGTGCGAAAATTGCTGGCGCGTTATCAGTTCGTGTCGCACCCGGAATTGCCGCGCTTCGCCGGCGGCGCTGTCGGATTCATCGGTTACGAGGCGATCCACTTTTTCGAGCCCAAAGTTCCACTGGCGCAACAAGATGAACTTCAGCTGCCCGAGGCGCTGTTCATGATTCCGAGCGCGCTTCTGGTTTTCGATCACCGGCTGCGCAGCTTGAAAATCATCGTCAACGCATTTCTCGACGATAGTTCGCCGGAAAATGTCCACGCACACGCTGTCGATTGCGTGGCTTCGATTACGCAACAGCTGACGCAACCAGTCGATCTTCCCCTCGTTCCGATCGTGGAAGATTCGGAACAGCTGCTGCCGCGCAGCAATTTCTCTCGTGAAGAATTCGAGCGCGCCGTAAAGCGAGCGAAGGAATACATCGCCGCAGGTGATGTCTTCCAAGTGGTCTTATCGCAACGATTCGAGTCGCCGTTCGCCGGCGAACCACTCGATTTTTATCGCTGTCTTCGGTTTATCAATCCTTCGCCGTACATGTTTTGTCTTAACTTCGGCGCCGATTTTTCGCTCGTCGGTAGTTCGCCTGAGATGCATGTCCGGTTGGCTGACGGCACCGTGGAGATTCGGCCGATCGCAGGGACACGCGCTCGCGGTCTGACTCCAGAAGAAGACGAAGCCAACGCCGCTCAACTGCTGGGCGATCCGAAGGAGCGGGCCGAACACATTATGCTTGTGGATCTCGCGCGGAATGACGTCGGCCGCGTGGCAGAATTCGGGTCGGTCCGCGTAACGGAATTCATGCAGATCGAGCGCTGCAGCCATGTCATGCATATCGTTTCGAACGTAATCGGACGTTTACGCGCCGATGGTAACACGTTCGATGCAGTGCGAGCGACATTTCCTGCTGGCACTGTCTCCGGCGCGCCGAAAATCCGCGCGATGCAAATCATTAGCGAATTGGAGAAAACGAGACGGGGCTGTTATGCAGGCGCGATCGGCTACTTCGGATTCAACGGAAACGTTGATTCCTGTATCGCACTTCGATGCGCCATATTAAAAAATAGGCACGCGTACTTCCAGGCCGGCGCGGGCATCGTCTCCGATTCGGATCCCCAACGGGAATACGAAGAAACCGTGATCAAAGCACGGGCAATGATGAAGGCGCTCGCAATGGCGAGTCAGATAAAAACGCGATGAATCCGCAAGCGATGGTAAGTGAAACCGGCAATCTCGATCTTCGCGAAACGACGATGCGCCTTGTGCGCGGAGAAAATCTTTCACGGACCGAAGCGGCGAATTTTCTCGACGCATTGCTGGATCCAGTTGCTACGGACGCGCAGATAGCAGCGGCGCTGGTCGCTTTGACCGCTAAAGGCGAGACGGTCGATGAGCTTGCAGGCATGGCCGAAGCGATGCGCGAACGCGCGACCCCCCTGCATTCGCGGCACGAGCGCTTCATTGATAGTGCAGGAACGGGTTCGAGTGCGGCCAAATGGTTCAACGTTTCGACAGCCGCAGCATTCGTTATCGCAGGTGCCGGTTTGCCGGTGGCGAAACACGGGGCCCGCGCTGCGTCCTCAAAGTCGGGGAGCGCCGACGTCCTCGAGGCACTGGGCGTCAACGCTGTCGCTTCTCCGGAAACAATGGGGCGCTGCCTCAACGAGCACGGAATCTGTTTTATGTTTGCGCCGCAGTTCCATCGTGCCACCGCTCGTGTCGCGCAGGTGCGCCGGCAACTGGGCGTCCACACGACATTTAATTTGCTTGGTCCCCTAACGAATCCGGCGCGTGCGCCGTTTCAACTTTTAGGCGTTTGGGATCATTCGCTCGTTGAGCGTGTCGCATCCGCCCTTGTCCTTCTGGGTATCAAACAAGCGTGGGTTGTTCACGGCGCCGACGGCCTCGACGAAGTAACGACGACTTGTAACACCTTTGTCGCAGCGTGTTCATCTCGCGACGGCGTAAAGACATTCACGATTTCGCCGGAGAACTTCGGATTAGAACGTCGATCACTTAATGGATGCCACCCGGACGGGCCAATTGAGAACGCGCGGCTGATCCGCGGAATTTTGAGCGGCAATAAAACGGACAATTTCAGCGTGGCGCGCGATTTGGTCGTGATAAACGCTGCTGCCGCGCTCTATCTCACGGGAGTTGCCGCAGACCCGCGCCAGGCAGCAGCAGCCGCTTGTGAAAGCATCGACAGCGGACGCGCGATGTCGAAGCTCGACGCGCTCATTCGAGAGACGAATCGAAGTTACTAATGTGAAATCGCGTAATGCTTACGGAACAGGTAGGGCGGGCAGTCCTCTGCCCGCCGCTCATCGGCGCGCACGGAGTGACGCGCCCTACCGAGACATTCTCGCCGACATTCTCGCGCAAAAGCGACACGCGATAGCGCTGATGAAGCAGAATCATTCCACCAGCGGTTTTCGAGAACGCGCGCTGGAGATCCGAAAAACCGCTGTTCCGCATCGGCTACTAGAAGCACTCAAGTCGGACTCACAGCGACTGAACATCATCGCGGAATTCAAGCGTCGATCGCCGTCCGCGGGGATCATCCGCGACGATGTGTCGGCAGCTGAAGTTGCCCGTTACTATGAGCGTGGCGGCGCCTGCGCCATTTCAGTGCTGACAGATGAAGAATACTTTGGCGGCTCGATTCTTGATCTTAGCGCGATCCGGACCAGCACAAAGCTGCCGCTTTTGCGAAAAGACTTCATCATTGATTCGATCCAGCTTTACGAAACGGCCATCGCCGGTGCGGATGCTGCATTGCTGATCGCAGCCGCACTTGATGACACTGATTTATCGAAGCTCTGCGCGATAGCCGAGGACGAACTCGGAATCGATGCCGTCGTCGAGGTACACACACCGGAAGAATTGCATCGCGCGGTGCGAGCAAGTGCGAGAATCATCGGAGTGAACAATCGTAATTTACGGACGTTTCAAACTTCATTGGAAACGAGCGAACGTTTGATCGCCGAAGCGCCACGAGATCGAGTCATGATTAGCGAGAGCGGTTTAACAAGCGCGAAATCTTTGCGTCATCTTCAGTCGTTAGGTTTTCGCGGCTTTTTAATGGGCGAAGTACTAATGCGTTCGAGTGATCCTGAGAAATTCCTGCGCGATTTATTGGTTGAATCTGAAGATCAGAGAGCGGCGCAACCTGGTTGCAGCCACCGGCCTGTGGCCGGTTCCCGTACATCCTCTACGGCGCACAGCGCCGTGGCTACAGCCCAATCACATGATGCCGATAAAAATTAAAATCTGCGGCGTAACGAAGGCGGACGACGCGCGAGCGTGCGTCGAACTTGGTGCCGACATGATTGGATTCAACTTTTATTCAGGAAGCCCGCGCTACATTGAGCCGAAAGTAGTCCGAGGGATTGTCGACGCGATGCCACGCGGAATATCCCCAGTCGGGATCTTCGTCGATGGCGACGTCGGAGAGATTCGCAAGACTGCTGAATTGGCCGGAGTTCGTTGCGTTCAATTGCATGGAGAGATAGCGCCTCAGGCCTGCAGTAAACTGGCCCGCGAGTTTCGGGTGATTCGCGCATTCTCGACGCATGCACAATTCCGCCCGGAAAACGTTGCGGAGTTTGCCGATTGCGACGTGCTCATTGATGCATACCACCCCAAGTTTCGTGGTGGTACCGGCCAAACATGCGATTGGTCTGCCGCGCAAGCCACACTGCGATTCACAAAATTCCTGATTCTTTCTGGTGGCTTGAACGCCCAAAATGTTACTCACGCGATCACGCAGGTCATGCCCCACGCAGTTGACGTTTGCAGCGGGATAGAGCGCAGGCCAGGCATGAAAGATTCCAACGCGATCAAAGATTTTGTCGCTGCCGTTCGCGCAGCGGAACTCTCGGTACGCGCGACGTCGACACACAAGTCCCCCCACAATGTCATCCTGAGCGAAGCGAAGGATCTCGGATGATTTTCTAAACAAAACTCATTCCACTAGGCCAGAGATGTTTCGCTTCGCTCAACATGATACGGCATTTATGATCACAAAAAGTGAGCCAGACGAGCACGGCCACTGGGGACAGTTTGGCGGGCGTTACGTTCCAGAAACGTTGGTTGCACCGCTTGAAGAATTAACCAGTGAGTTCATGCGGGCTCGAGACGACCCGAATTTTTGGCGCGAACTCGACCTGCTGCTGCGCGATTACTGCGGCCGGCCCACACCGTTGTTTCATGCGCAGCGGCTAACTGCGCACGCAGGTGGCGCGCAAATTTACCTCAAACGAGAAGATCTTCTGCACACTGGCGCACACAAGATCAACAATGCCGTCGGACAGGCTCTGATTGCGCGTCGCATGGGCAAAGGTCGCGTCATTGCCGAAACAGGAGCGGGACAGCATGGAGTCGCGACGGCTACGGTGTGCGCGTTGGTTGGATTGCGCTGTGTAATCTACATGGGTGCAGAAGATGTGCGCCGCCAGGCTCTGAACGTTTTCCGGATGCGATTGCTCGGCGCGGAGGTCGTTACAGTGAATGCCGGCACTCGCACATTGAAAGACGCGATCAACGAAGCGTTGCGCAACTGGGTGACGAACGTGCAGGATACTTATTACTTGCTCGGCAGCGCACTCGGACCGCATCCGTATCCACTGATGGTACGCGAATTACAGAGCGTAATTGGACGCGAAGCGCGCGATCAAATTCGATCCGCAACAGGCAAGTTGCCCCGCGCGCTGGTCGCATGCGTCGGTGGCGGCTCGAATGCGATCGGTTTGTTTCATCCGTTCATCGCAGATGAAGGCGTGCGATTGATCGGTGTCGAAGCGGGCGGCCAAGGCGATTCGTTAGGCGAACACGCCGCGAGATTTCACGGTGGCTCAGGAAGCGGTGGCGGTCGCGTCGGCGTCCTTCAGGGCACCATGTCCTATGTGCTTCAGGATACGAACGGCCAGATCGCAACGACCCATTCCATTTCCGCCGGGCTCGATTACTCGGCGATCGGCCCTGAGCATGCGTTTCTGCACGATAGCGGACGCGCTGAATACATACGGGCGAGCGATGATGAAGCGCGGGAAGGATTTCGGCTGTGCGCAAAACTGGAAGGAATAATTCCCGCGCTGGAAACCGCGCATGCCATCATGCCCGCTATCCGCGTCGCGCGCGAACTCCCGACAGATGAAGCCATCATCGTGAATATCTCCGGGCGCGGCGACAAAGACGTTCAGCTCGTGGCAGAATTAGAAGGCCAATGAGTCGAATTCGAGAAAAATTCCGCGAGTTGAAACATTCCAAACGCGGCGGGTTCATCCCATTCATCACCGCGGGTGATCCCGACCTCATAACGACCGAACTTCTGCTGGTTGAACTAGCCGATGCCGGAGCGGATATCATCGAACTCGGTGTTCCTTTCAGCGATCCAGTCGCTGACGGCGAAGTCATCCAGCGCGCGTCTGAACGCGCGTTGCGTAAAGGCGTGACGCTCTCCGACGTGCTCACCTGCGTTTCACATGCAAAGCGGGACATCGATGTGCCGGTCGTTCTCTTCAGCTATTTCAATCCGCTGCTGCAATTCGGTCAGGACCGACTCGCAGCCGCGGCGCAACAGGCCCGCATCGACGCTGTGCTCGTGACAGATCTGATTCCTGAAGAAGCAGAGTCGTGGACTGAGACGCTGTTTCGACACGGACTCGATCCGATCTTTCTCGTCGCGCCAACTACTTCGCAGAAACGTCTCGCGCGAATCGCGAGGCGTGCGCGCGGATTCATCTACGCAATCTCACGCGCTGGCGTAACAGGCGAGCGCGATGAAATAACGCGTGATGCTGAAGCGGTCGTGAAGTGTATTCGGTCGGTGAGCGATTTACCGGTTGCAGTTGGATTTGGAATCTCAACCCTGGAACAGGTGAGAGCGGTGTGGGGCTTTGCAGACGCTGCGGTTGTCGGCAGCGCGATCGTGAGGCAAATCGAGAAGTTTGGCCGCTCGCCGGATCTCGTGAAGGGCGTCGGAGAGTTCGCACGATCGCTGCTCCCACGGACGTGATCATTTGTTTCTGAAAAACGCGAGAAGCCCTGAAACGGCGAGTGCGATCACACCCAACACGACCACCGTTCGGTGTTCGCTTGTCCACAATTGCGGGCTCCAGCTCCGCGCGCGCATCGAACGCACCGTCTGCCCCGTGATCGCCGAGCAGAGGTCGCCATAAACTTGTCGGGGCCGATTCGGATCTTCCGCGCCGTCGTGTTGATGCGAATCCAGACCGCAAACGCGAACCGCGCCCGACCAATTTTCATCCGATATCTTGTTTCAATCTCAGGTAGGCGCGCTGAAGGAAATCCGACACCGTTACACTGGCTAAAATCGAGGCGAAAAATCGCGTGGTGCGCGGCGCAAATACGAGGCCGAACGCGAGCGCGGTCGCACACCACGGCGCGGTGCAATACGGACACGAAATCAGGTTTCCGATTCCGCGCTGGATTCCGCGGCCTCGCGGCTCCTCCTCCACTTCCCCTGCTCCAGCACTGCAAATGTAATTTACAAATGGCGCGCGCAGAACGCCGGTGATCCTATCTTTCGCGACGATCCGGCTCAGCTTATGTGTAGCTATTCCCAACAGCGCCAGATCAAGCAGACTAAATCTCTTCGGCAGCCGGTCCCGTCGCACCGCCGCACCTGTTAGCACGGCTACAGTTGTAATGTAAAAAGTAAGTAAAGCGCCGTACTCAGCCAACAGCTGCTCGTCGCACTCTTCTTTTTCTGCTGTCCGTTCGCCATATTTCTCGATGGAAAAATCGGCCTCAGCTTCGCGAGATGCGTTATCCATTATAAATAGATCGGAAACTTCTCGATGTTTGCGCGTGGAGACAGCCCGCCGGGCTGTCTCCGACAGGCTAGGCAGTGGGTCGGTTACGCCAGAGCAGATAGATCGCAGCCCCGACTAATCCCCATGTAGCTTGGATTGCAAAACCGAGCGAAGCGGCGAGGGCGCCAATGGCCGGCGGCAAGTGCGCCAGATTGGAAAGCAATTCCTGAAACAGCGTCTCACGGACTCCCACGCCACCGAATGAAATGGGGAGCGCAGTGATTGTATTCACCAGCGGCATGATAGACAGCATGTCTGACACACTCGGAATCTGTGGAGCAGCGGCTCGCAGTGAGCGTGCTGCGCAGTAATAGCTGAGATAGTAGGCCAGATGCGAACCGATTGTTATGATGAATGCTCCGATCATTGCAAGAGAATGCGAGCGATACAGCTTCAACGCTTCACCGGATTGAATGATGACATCCCGAAATGGTAGTCGCTTCGGAAGTTTATGAAGCAAGCCGAAGCTCACCGTTAAAAACAGAAAAATCACACAGGCGATACCGGCTCCGAGTAAACTGAGAGTGAGATAAGCAACGTGAAGAGCTGGGCCTGCGCTCTCGAACCAGCGAAACCGCAGCGCCAGCGTGACTCCGGCCAAAAACGCAATGGCCAGCAGGCCGAACAAGCGATCCATTGCCACGGAAAGCGTGGCTCGTGTTTTCCGACGAGGCGCCAGCTTAAAAACAAAGTAAAGCCTCATCACGTCCCCACCGATGAGGCCGGGCAGGAATATGTTGAAAAACAGACCGATCATCACGATCGCGAACGCGCGCAACCAAGTGAACGAGATTCCCTGAATGCGCAGCAACATCTGCCAGCGCACCGTCGCGAGGACTTCGACCGCGCCGTAGCAAATCCAGCCGAGCAGCAGCCAGTTCAGGCTGGCATGCCGCAGTGCATCTGCGATTTGCGCTCGCTTTTGCGGATCGTGAAAGACATACCAAAGTCCAGCCGCAGTGACCAGCAATTGAACCAGCATGATACCAACGCGTTTCATGACAGGAGGTTGCGCAACGAAAAGTAATCGAAACTCGAGCGCGCAATCGGCTCGATATTATCAGTATGCCGATTGAATACGACGCTGTCATCGTGGGCTCTGGACCGAATGGCCTTGCGGCCGCTATCACGCTGGCGCGCGCCGGATGTTCCGTGCTCGTGTGCGAAGCCAACGGAACAATTGGCGGCGGTGCGCGTTCGGCCGAACTGACGTTACCGGGCTTTGTGCATGACGTTTGTTCGGCAGTTCATCCACTCGCGGCGGGCTCACCGTTCTTCAAAACGCTTCCGCTCGAACGCTTCGGTCTTGAATGGATCCAGCCCGAAACTCCGCTGGCGCACCCGCTCGATGACGGCTCCGCCGCCTGCCTGCATAAAGATGTCGATCTTACGGCTGAAGAATTGGGCGACGATTCGCGCGCGTATCTGCGCCTGATGAAGCCGCTGGCACGCAACTGGCAGAAATTGGCCGTTGAGTTTTTGCAACCAATGCTGCATCTGCCGAGGCATCCCTTCGCCATGGCGCGCTTCGGCATCCCGGCGATTTGTCCGGCGACTTTGCTGGCGAAGTTTTTCTTCAAACGCGAACCGGCCCGCGCACTTTTCGGCGGAATCGCCGCGCATTCGTTTCTCCCTCTGGAAGCGCCGGTTTCTTCCGCGTTTGCACTGGTGCTTGGAATCGCAGGGCATGCGGTGGGCTGGCCGATCCCTCGCGGCGGCGCGCAACAAATTTCAAACGCGTTGGCGAACTATTTGCGTGAACTCGGTGGCAAAATCGAGGTCAACCGCCGGGTAGAAAGCTTAAATGACCTGCCGAAATCGCGCGCCGTTCTTCTTGACGTTTCTGTGTGGGAATTTTTGCGGATCGCCGGTGAACAATTGCCCCCGGCATATCGTCACCGATTAGAACGATTTCGACATGGGCCCGGAGTTTTCAAAATCGATTACGCGCTAAGCGAGCCGATTCCGTGGAAAGCGGAGCCCTGCCGTCGCGCCGGCACACTCCATCTCGGCGGCACCATGAACGAAATAGCAGCAGAAGAACGCGATGTTTCGCTCGGAAAAATTCCCGATCGTCCGTTCGTGCTGGTTGCACAACAAAGTTTGTTCGATGAAACACGCGCACCGCGCGGTCAGCACACACTTTGGGCCTACTGCCACGTTCCATTCGATTGCAAGTTGGACGTCTCCGATCGAATCGAATCCCAGATCGAACGATTCGCCCCTGGTTTTCGCGATTGCATTCTCGCCCGTCACAAAATGGGTCCGGCTGATCTTGAGAGATCGAACCGGAACTTGACCGGTGGCGACATCAATGGCGGCGCGGCCAACCTGATGCAGCTAATTGCGCGACCGATTCTTAGCCCAACGCCTTACCGCACTCCTCTGCGCGGCGTATATTTATGTTCCGCATCCACTCCGCCAGGCGGCGGCGTCCACGGCATGTGTGGTTATCACGCAGCGCGGGTCGCGTTGCGTGAGGTTTTCGCAAAGCGGTGACACTGAACCGCTAGCGATTCGATCCTTATCCTCTACGCGCAAACCATCAGTCATCTTCGAATCAGACTGTTGGATAGGAATCACAGGGGGTAACCATGGACACAACAAAACTAATCACCGCAATGGCCGTCGGCGCCGGCCTCGTGCTCGGAACGGGAGCGCAAGCACAGGAGGAAACTCCTGTCGATATGAACACTCTGCCGTCTGCAACGCAAACCACGATCAAGGAGAAAGTCGGGAATGATCAGATTCTTCGGGTTGCAAAGGAGACTCGTAAGGGAAAAGAATGCTACGATGCGGTCGTGAACCGGAACGGCAAGGAAATGGGGATCCGGGTTGACCCCAACGGTAAGTTCATCGGCACTCACCCTGAGAAAACCCAGCAAAAGTCAGAGGCGGGGAAATACTGATCGGCACAATGGGTCGAGTAGTCCGAGCCCGCTGCTGAGCGGATTGCGCCTGTAGCGGATCAAGAGGCGGAGGTTGCGTGTTCGGTGATCGTACACGCTGGGTGAGGGACGTTCTGTCTTCGAAGACCTGAGCGATCGCGTTACGACATATGACCGGCGACCCTTTGAGAGCCGTCAATAAGTGTATGGGAGACCCGCGAAACATCGCGCACGCAAAAAAAGTCAGCCAGGAAAAGCATCATAAGAACAAGCATGCTCCAAAGGCTGGCTCTTCTCCATCGAAGCGTACCAAAGGCGTCCAAACGGAAAAGAAGGCGGCACCTGTGGCCGAAAGCACCGCTCCGAAAGCCGAAGCTGTAACGCCAACTCAACCAATAGACCCAACAGAGTTGGAAAAATCTCACGTTGTCCTCTCAAAACTTAAAGAACTGGAGTTTCATTCCCGAGCCAATATCGAAAAGCTGGCGGAACTCAGCCTGACGGTTGAGGAGGAGCTCAAGCAAAAGGCGTTCGCTGAGGCGATCGGCGCCGTTTACTCCGCGCAGAATATGTTTCAATCCAAGATCCTGGAGTTGATCGGGGCCTACGAAGCAGAGTGCACTCGCTTGTCAGGTTCTGCCTGACATGCCTTGCTAAGTCGGCTAAGACCTCTCTTTTTTGCAGCTTTTTTCGCGTCATCGAGCACTGAGTTTTCGAACGATATCGAAAAACGAGTAGTCAAAACTTAACAGTTATGAAAACGAAAAACCTATTAACGATAAGTGCCATTAGCGCCGGGTTGGCAATCACCAGCGTGGCTCAGGCACACGAAGGAAAACACGAAGAGCAGGCCATCGACAGTTCTCAGGTTCCCGCCGCGGTGCAGCAAGCTGCTCAGAGAGAAGCAAAGGGCGCAACAATCGTCCGCTGGGAAAAAGAGGGGGCCAACT
The DNA here is from genome assembly GCA_036499375.1 of Candidatus Udaeobacter sp. Taxonomy (GTDB): domain Bacteria; phylum Verrucomicrobiota; class Verrucomicrobiia; order Chthoniobacterales; family UBA10450; genus Udaeobacter. Next base: position 17,931 of record DASYDV010000019.1, on the reverse strand, counting down.
TTGAAGCCGTTGTCGACAAGAACGGGAAACAGACCGGCATCGAAATCGATGCGAGCGGAAAAGTTGTGAGCAAGCACGACGAAAGCAAAGAGCACAAAGAAAAAGGCGAAAAGTACTAACGCAATGAGATGCCGCCGGTTTGCGCATGTTCGCGCAGCCGGCGGCCAATTTGTTTAGTCGCTCATCATGAAAACTATTTTTCGCGGAGGGATTTTTCTCGCGTTCATCGCAAGCACTTTCGGCGCTGGTCTCGACACGGCGAGAATCGACGAACTAACCGGGCTAAAAGGAAAGATGAATGAAAAGGAGGGCGCCTATAAAGTCAGCTTCCCGCGCAATGACGTGAAGGTCGTCGTCGATGGATGGAGCAGCCGCCGTTCATGGGTCTTGGCACGTGGGCGGCATTCACCGCCACAAAAGACGGTGCCATGGTGATGGGTGACACGGTGCTGTTTGAGGACGAGGTGAATGCCGCCATGTCAGCAGCACTCGATAACGGGCTTAACGTGACTGCGCTTCACAATCATTTCTTCTTTGATCGCCCAAAGATTTATTTCATGCATATCGAAGGCGAAGACACGGTTGATAAACTGGCGGGCGCGGTTAGAAAAGTCGACGACGCTGCCAAACAGATTCGTGTAGCCAATCCGCAGCCGAAAGATTCCTTCGGTGCAACGAGCGTGCCGCAAAAAAATTCAATTAGCGCGCCGCCTTTGAATGAAATCTTCGGAACTCAAGGCGAATCGAAAGACGGAATGGTGAAATTCACGTTTGGCCGCCCCGCAATGATGCACGGCGTTAAGATCGACAACACGATGGGCGTGAACACCTGGGCCGCGTTCGCCGGTAGCGACGACAACGCCGTTGTCGATGGCGATTTTGCTGTGACCGAAGATGAATTGCAGGCAGTGCTGAAATCGATGATGAAAAATCACATCAACGTCGTCGCGATTCATCAACACATGACGCATGAGCAGCCACGAATAATGTTTTTCCACTACTGGGGCAGAGGCCCCGCCAAAGAGTTGGCGGAAAATATCAAAAGCGCCTTCCTCATCGCAGGTCTGCAAGAAGTCGGCTCACCCCGTTAGATCATTGAAGACACGCTTGGCTGGCTGCTGCTATTTGGGCGCCGTAAGCTTATGTTGCACTGCTGCTGCAATTGACGCCGAGTCGCAACCGGTTCTTCGGTTAAAACAAGCCATTCCATTACCAGCGGTTAAAGGCCGCATTGATCACTTCGCTTTCGATGACTCGCGTCAACGCCTTTTCATTTGCGCGTTAGCTAACAACAGCGTTGAAATCGTCGACGTTCGCAAGGGCGAACGCATTCATTCCGTCACCGGTGTTGGGTCGCCGCAAGGCGCCGGCTATATACCAGACTCCGACAGAATTTTGGTCGCGAACGACCAAGGTGGAATTTGCAAAATCTATGACTGCAAAACCTTTCAGCAGATCAGTCAAATCGATCTGAAAGATGACGCTGACAACGTTCGGTACGACGCGACCGCCAAGAAAATCTATGTTGGATTTGGCAGTGGCGGCATTGCCATCATCGACCCGACTGAGGGCAAGCAGATCGGTTCAATTAGATTGAGCGCGCATCCTGAAGCGTTCGAACTTGAAAAGACCGGCCGCCGAATTTTCGTGAACGTGCCCAACTCCCGCCGGGTCGCCGTGATTGATCGCGATCAAAGGATGGTGACCGCAACCTGGAGTACCGACCTCGCCTTCGCGAATTTTCCAATAGCTCTCGACGAAGCGAATCACCGGTTGTTCATTGGCTGTCGGATGCCGTCGCGACTCCTGGTGCTCAACACCGATTCAGGTGAGGTAATCGCCAAAACGGAAATCTCCGGGGATTGCGATGATCTCTTTTACGACAGTAAACGCCATTGCATCTACGCGATATGCGGTGCCGGAAAAATCGATCTTATCGAACAAACTGACCCGAATACCTACAGGTCCCTGGCAAAGATCGAGACGACTTCCGGCGCACGGACCGGATTGTTCGTCCCACAGTTGGATGAGTTATTTGTGGCCGTGCCGCATCGCGGTTCGCAACAAGCGGAAATTCGCTGTTATCGAATCGAATAATTCATCGCTGTTAAGCTTGGATATGCCTACGGAGATCCTATGGTGAGTCCTGATTTGTATTTGCGCAGCGCAGGAACGACCGGACAACACCACCGAGCTGCCACAGAGTAAAATCGAGTTATGAAATGGGTCACTCGCGAGAAGATTAAAGTAGACCGCGTGGCTTGCCCCTGGTTGATCAAGCATTTTGTCGATCCAGAGGCAGAGTTTGTTTTTCTTCCGCACGATACTGACTGGGCGAAGGTCGAGAATGGAACTGTGTTCGACGTTCCCAACTGCGAACTCGGTCATCACGGCGAAGATGTTTCCTTCAATTCAATTCTAAAGAAATACAATCTTACCGACTCGGCACTTGTTTTGCTTGGGGAAATTGTGCGCGCGGCCGATTCGCACCCGAGTAACCCACATCCAGGAGGCGAAGGATTGCGCTGGATTGCTGCAGGCTTCGGAACACTTGGGCTAAACGATCAGGAAATTCTCGAACGCGAGTTCATCGTTTATGACGCGCTTTACGCCGAATGCAAACGCCGAGTCAGCCAAGCGTAAGACCTGCGCGTCGGCTCGCTGATTTTTTTGGTCTCAAACGCAATCTCGTCATCCTGCTTATAGCGATCTTCGTCATCGGCGCAGGCGAAGAACTTTGGATGCGTTTTGTGCCGAAGTACCTGCAAGCGGTCGGCGCGACCGTCTTTGTTATCGGTGTTTACGACGCGCTGCGCACTTTGATCGGTGCGATCTACGCCTATCCCGGCGGAGTAGTTGCCGATCGCTGGGGTCATCGCCGAGCCTTCATCGTTTTCAACCTCGTCTCAATTATTGGGTACGCGCTCGTCCTGCTTGTTCCGCATTGGGCCGCCGTGATCGCCGGAATGTTTTTCTTTCTTTCATGGAGTTGTTTTTCCTTGCCCGCGACGTTTTCGCTTGTCGGAGCTGCGCTCGAAGCAAATCGCCACTCCATGGGTGTGGGCGTTCAATCGGTTATCAAGCGGTTGCCGATCATGATTGCCCCAATTTTCGGCGGAATATTGATCGATCGATTTGGAATCATCCCGGGTGTGCGCATCGCGCTGATTATCTCGATCTTTCTCTCCGCACTGACAATTCTAGTGCAACGGCAGTTGCGCGAAGAATCCAATGACCTGGCGCGAGTCGCCGCGGCGACCGCTCCGCAGCCGAAGCATTGGAATTTTTGGCGCAGCTTGCGTGAGTTCAATTCGCCGATGAGGCGTTTGCTCTTCAGCGACATTTTGATCCGTTTTTGCGAACGAATTCCCTATGCGTGGGTGGTAATTTTCGCGATGGATTATATCGGCGTCAGCGCGCGACAAGTGGGCGTTCTGATCGCAATAGAAATGCTCGCTGCCACGATATGTATCATTCCCGCTTCGCATTACGCGGATCGACGTGGCCGCGAGCCGTTCGTCGTTGTGACCTTCATCATGTTCACGCTTTTCCCGATCAGTTTGCTGATGTCGCGAAGTTTTTCGGCGCTTGCGATCGCGTTCGTAATTCGCGGCTTGAAGGAATTCGGAGATCCGTCGCGCAAAGCGCTCATCATCGGACATAGCGACTCCGAGCGACGCGGCCAGATAGTCGGCACGTACTATCTCGTTCGCGATTTGATTGTCAGCACCGGCGCAATCCTTGGCGCGTATTTGTGGAAACTCGGGCCGGCGTTAAACTTTCTCGGAGCTGCGGCCCTTGGAGTGGCTGGAACGCTTTTCTATGTGAAAACGGTTCGCCAGAGCCGACAAACAGCCTTGATCGATCTCAAAAAGCAGTTGGAGATGCGCCGAGATCGTTGCAAATTATGAGATTCAATGAGGCGTGATTCTTTAGTTCCCAGATGTATAACCGGCTGTTGGGTTTCTCTGATTTGTGCGACGGCGCTGGGAAATCCAGCGTACCATTTCCTGACTGAGGTCCCGATCGGCGGCGAAGGCGGATGGGACATTTTGACCATCGATTCCTCGGCGAATCGCCTCTATCTCTCGCACGCGACAAAAGTCGTCATTGTCGACCTTAATAAGAACAATGTTGTGGGTGAAATTGCCGACACGCCGGGAGTTCACGCGTTCGTGGCCGTGGCCGAAGTGGGACGCGGTTTCTCGTCGAATGGCAAAGAATCGAAATCAAGCGTGGTCGATTTAGCGACGTTGAAAACAGTTTCGAAAATCGACACCGGACAAAATCCGGACGCAATCGTTTATGAACCGCGTCATCGCGAAGTTTACGTTTTCAATCACACCGGAAATTCCGCGACGGTGATTGACGCGAAATCCGCGACAGTAACTGCGACGATTCAGCTCGGCGGCAGCCCGGAGTTTGCGGCGGTGGATGAGAAAACCGGACAAGTCTACTGCAACATCGAGGACAAGAGCGAAGTCGCGGTGATCGATACGACCAAACACGAAGTTGTCGCGCGATGGCCCATTACGCCGGGGGAAGAGCCAAGCGGCATCGCATTGGATGCAGCGCACCATCGCTTATTCGCAGGTTGTCATAATAAAATGATGATAATGCTCGATACCGGGACCGGCAAAGTCCTTGGCAATGTGCCAATCGGCGCTGGTGTGGACGGCTGCGCGTTTGATGACCCCACTCAACTGGCCTTCGCGTCTTGCGGTGATGGGACAACCACAATCGCGAAAGAAGAAACGCCGCAGAAACTGACCGTTGTTCAAACTCTAAAAACTGAACGAGGCGCGCGCACAATGGCGCTCAATCCCAAAACGCATCGAATTTATTTGCCGTCGGCGCAGTTTCAGCCGCCGCCAAATCCAGCGCCCGGAGCTTCTCCAGCGCGACCGATGATTGTCCCGAACACGCTTAAGCTTCTTGTTTACGGCCCGTCTGAACAGACGAAACATTAGCGCGTGCGACAATTAGCGATCGCGATCTTTCTCGTGTGCACTGCGCGAGACGCGTTCGCGCAAGGCGGTCCGCCCATGATTACCGATGATCCGGGCACTCCAGGCAACGGGCGTTGGGAAAACAACTTCGCCATTGCCTCCGAGCATCGGCCTAACGAGTGGTTGATCGACGCGCCGCAGCTCGATCTGAATTACGGTTGGGGCGATCACATTCAGCTCAACCTGCAAACTGCGCTCACTATTTTGAAGCGCAGCGATCATGGCGGTGTCGCTGGGCTTAACGGCATGCAGTTGGCGGCGAAGTGGCATTTTCTTGACGAGGAACGCAGCGGCTTCGACGTCTCGACTTATCCGCGCGTGATCTTCAATGTCACGCAATCATCCGTGCACCGCGGCATCGCGGAGGACGGCACACAGTTTCGTTTGCCCTTGGAAATGGCGAAGAAATTTGGGCGGCTCGAGCTCGACACAGAGATTGGCGCGCTCCTGCGCACCGTCGGGCGCAGTGAGTGGCTTTACGGAATTGTCGCCGGCACGGAAGTGACGAAGAAGACGGAATTGATGGCGGAGTTGTACGCGACCGCGCGCAGCGATTTCAGCCGCGATTCGCTCGTTCTGAACTTCGGCTGGCGTCACAAGCTGAACGAGCACGCAATCTGGATCGGCTCATTCGGCCACGAACTGCGTTCGCCGGACCTGCGCGCCTGGGTCGGCTACTTCGGCGTGCAATTGCTTTACTGATCAGTGCGCGCGTGACGCGGGCTTCTGCGGAAAGATGAGGATCAACGCGACGATCACCACCAGCAGCGCCAAAGATGCGGTATAACGGCTCAGAGCCAGCCCTCCCTGGCTGAGAGGCTTATCGAGAAAATCGCCGACGACGGCTCCAAGCGGGCGGGTCAAGATGAATGCCGCCCAAAACAAGATCACGCGGGAAATGCTCGTGAAGTAATAGAGGAGAGCGGTCAACAGCAATAACCCACCGAAAACCGCGGCAGCCCCGAGATAGCCCATTTCGTTCGTATCCGCTACCCAGTCGCCGAGTGCGGTACCCAGCGTCTGCGAGAACATGATTGTGACCCAATAAAAGATCTCGACCTTCGGCGTACTCACCGTTTCGATCGATATGCTCCCAGTGGACCAGCGCCAGGTCAGAAGCGACGCGATCACGAGAATCAGCAATATGGTCGAACCGCCGGTGTAGCCGATGCCGAGCGATCTGTCGCAATAATCGGCCAGCGTAGTACCGACGGTTGTCGTTGCGACAATGGTGAGCCAGTAGAGAAACGGGTGAAATTTTTTCGCCTTTATCTGCACGAGGACCGCGGCAATAAAAATCACCCCAAATATTGCCGTTCCGATAAGATAGCCTGCCCCTTTGGCCGCAGCGGTAGTTTCGCCCAGCCACGACATGGTCACGGCGTCGCCGCCGGTCTCGCCCAGCGTGGTCGCCAGGATCTTAATGATCCAGAATGCAAACGTTACCTGTGGTACTTTAGCAACGAGGTCAGATGTCTTTTCGTCGATTTTCATCATCCAAAATTCGGATGTGGTCTTGCCTTACCTTATTGTGGCGACCAGGACCGCCCAATTACAACCCGATTCAGCTTCGACCGGGCAATCCTCTTGCGCACGTCACAACGAATTGTGCATGGTTGCGGTCTCGAACGAGTTCGATGCACGTCGCGTCGACGATGCGACGCTATTCGCCCTCGTCTCGCTGAAAACCGCGGCAAAGATCGAAAATCGAATTACTGCTTTTGTTTCTCTCCCTTTGCTTCGGCGGCCTGTTGGGCGGGATTCTCCTTGGAAATGCTTACGATCTTTCCGCTCTTTGCATCTACAAGCACTTCCGTGATGCTCCGCGTAGCGGGCTTGGAAATATCGAAGGACCAGACAAGATGACCTTTCTCGTTCTCAATCTCGGCCCTTTTGATCGTGCCACCTGGAACTTTCTTGAGCGCGATCCTTTTTGCCTTGCTTTCCTTAACTTTGGCCTGAACCGCGAGCTGCTCCTGGGTCGGCGCTGCTTGAACGATCGAAAACGCGCCCGCGCAAAGCACAAAACACAAGCAACTGACATGTTTCACTCTCATAAAATATGAGACCGCTCTGCCTCTAAAAGATTCAGTTATCGTTGCAAAATTGCTAACTTCTCGCCGTTCCATGGCGCAACGCGCCAATCACCGAATACACTGACTCTGAGCGGTGCGGTCAGCTTTTTTGGAGATTCGTGGGTGCATTATGACGCGCAGGCATCCGCTGGAGACCGCACCCAGCACGGCGGTCTCAGAGGCTGGCATGAATGCCTTCGAATCGGCGGCAGCTAGCGAGGTAATTGGACAACGGCGACGTAGCCATTAATGACCGAACTGCCGTTTACAGTATAGACGCCGAGCACATTGTTTTCGAAGACCGTATTTCCCGACGTCGCATTAGACGAAGGATAAGCAATTGCTGCCCAGCGCGCTTCGCCAAATTCGCCGTTAGGCATGCGGCGGACATGTGCGAAAAACGCTCCTGCTTGACGCCGGACCACACTGAGCCAATCGCCTGTGAGATAGAACCCGCCGTGATTGTCGCCTGTAATGCCGTCGAAATGCGAGATGGCGACTCCGATGTTTCGGTTCTCAAAGTCGTACGATGTCCAATTGGAGGATGTTTGTGTCGCCGAATCCCAATTCACAAGGTAGCCGTGGTCGATCCCCATGGGATTGCCGTCACTGTAGCCGCCCGCGATTGTGTAGTGCGTCCCGCCGTTGTGCCAAATTCCGTAAGCGGTAATGCTCACCGCTCCGGGTTTCATCAATTCCATCCAAGAGTTGTTGTGGATGTCGTAAATGAACGCCCTTCCGGTCAGAAGGTTTGTATCAAAGTTGCCGACGACAAGCCCTCCCATTGTGCTGTGCGCGATCGTATTAAGGACTGTCTCTCCTACTGAGGGATAGTCGAGTGTTTGCCAGGTTCCGGAGCCGTCAGGCGGTCCTTCGTAGAGCAAACCGTGATCCAGTTGCCCTGTCTCAGATTGCTTGTAGCTGCCTGCCAGTCGCACCTTATTGGGTGAACGAGTGTTGGGCCCGTAGAGCGCTGTGCTTGTGACGGTGATACTGGGGGAACTTGGAAAATTCAGAACCGCCCATTGCCCAACGCCACTGAGGAGACCTTGATAAAGAAGACCCTGCGTACCATTTGAACCTTGCGGACGAAACGTTCCCGTTACGTAAACGTTCTCTCCTTCGGCGCCGCGTACGCCGGTTAAAAATGTGGATCCTCCCATCGCACCTGGATAGTTGAAGGTGGAGTAGTCCACCTGCGCGAAAGATCTGCTCGCACAGAGTACTGTCAGGATTGCAACAGAAAAAAGACTTGTCGGATTTTTGAACTGAATTAGCGAATGCATATCTGGGGGGGTCCTCGGTTTCCCGCTGTTCATCCTACCGCAGATCTGAATACGAAACGGAGCTTGCGGGAGAAGCGTCCTATGCCGAATACAGATCTATTTCACGGTGCAGTGTGCCTCAGCGAATCACCGTGTCAATCCCATACTGCATTCATCCTGATCCCAACCCTACTGCGCCTGCCAGATAAAATTAGATTCCTCGACTTCGCTCGGAATGACATACTATCAGTATGTCGGTAGTGCTTTTTCGAATTGCAGCTGCGCTTTGCTTTCTCGCCGTCGCACTGGGAGCGTTTGGAGCGCACGGTCTCAAGCATACGCTCGAAAGCCGCGGCATGGTGGATGTTTGGAATAAGGCGGTGTTTTATCAATTCATCCACGCAGTGGCTCTTCTCGCGCTTGCGCTTTACGGGACCATTAATCGCGGCGCGTGCTGGCTCCTCCTCGTGGGGATTCTGCTGTTTAGCGGGAACTTGTATTTGATTGCGCTGACAAATCTGCGTTGGCTGGGGCCGGTTACGCCCGTGGGTGGTCTTTGTTTCCTTGCCGGGTGGGCGTGGTTGTTTCTGGCACCGCCAAAATAGAGCTGAGCGACTAGAAGGCGCCTAACAGTTGTTTTGGGTTCGCCTCGGCCATTCCTGGCGCAAGCCGCTTCGCTGTTGAAACGTAACGCAAGAATACTATTCTGGCCGCCTTCTTCTGGTATAATGTCGCCCTGATGTTCGACGCAGTTAGCGAAGCCCAGCGAGACGCGATGACCGTAGTGGTCTTTATCGGGACGTTTTTTGTCGCTCTCGGAATTGGGCGATTCTTAAAACGTCGCGCCGGTGTTCAGCTCGGCCTGTTCTTTCGGCTTTTCTGTTTGGTTCTCGCTTTCTACGCCGCAATTGCCGTTTACGGAATTCGTGCATCGTGGCGCTATCATGTGGGCGCAGTCGCAATTTTGTTAAGCACTGCACTGATTGTCGCTCTGGTTAATCGCTACGTTTGGGATTTCTATTTTGAAAAGAAACGACAGACAGCGATTCCAAATTTTCTGCGCGAGGTAGTCGGCGGAGTCATCTTCCTGATCGTCCTGCTATTTATTCTGAGTTATGGCTATCACGCCGAGACCCAGTTGAAAGGATTGCTGGCGGGCTCGGGCGTGGTTGCGATCATCGTCGGCTTCGCCGGGCAGAATCTCTTTGCCGGGATTATCGGCGGAATATCGATCCAAATTAATCGACCATACAAGGTCGGCGATTGGTTGAAGGTGGGCGATACCTACGGGGAAGTACGGGAGATCAACTGGCGCTCCACCCGGCTCTGCACCAACGATGCTATCACCCTCGACATTCCGAACAACGAGATGGTGAGCCACCAGATCGTGAACCTCAGTTATCCGAACCGCGCGCACTTCATGCGTTTGTACATGCCTGCCGAGTACGGTGCCCCGCCCAATCGCGTGAAAGACGCGCTCATGCGAGCCACCATTCAGGTGCCCGGCGTGGAGAAAGACCCGCCGCCGCAGATTTTCGTCAGTGAATACGGCGATTCGGCGATCATTTATCAAATCAAGTTCACGATGATGACCCATGCTGGCTACTACGAGGCGCGCGACGCTATCTACACCAATGCTTGGTACGAATTCCGGCGGCGCAAGATCACCATTCCCTTTCCCCAGCGCACACTCCACATTGACCGCAAGCCCACTCGCCTGGCTGACGAAGGCCATCATGAAGCCCGCCAAATCCTGCGTGGCGAGCCGCTCTTCGACTGTCTTTCCGACGAGCAACTCAATCAGTTGGTCGGGCGCGCGCATCTTAGTATTTTCGGTCGCGGCGAGCCGGTGATCGAGGAAGGCTCGCCGGGCGATTCGATGTTCGTGCTGCTGCAAGGGGCGGCGAACGTGTTCGTATCGAAAAACGGATCGAAAATCCAGGTCGCAAAACTGGGCGCGGGCAACTGTTTCGGCGAAATGTCGCTTCTCACGGGTGAACCGCGCAGCGCAACCGTCCGCGCCGATGGCGACTGCTACGTAATGGAAATCGGAAAGCCTGTCATGGCCGAAGTGCTGCGCGATGCGCCCAGTTGCCTCGAAAAATTGAGCGAGCTGCTTGCACAGCGAAAAATGGAAACCGAAGGGGTCCTAAAAGAAGCCGGCCGCCCGGACGAACACGCAATAAAAGAACGCCAATACACCGCGACCTTTTTGAACCGGCTACGGACCTTTTTCCAGTTGTAACATGTTGTTTTGGTAGCGCGCGTCACTCCGTGCGCGCCGTTTTTGTATCGCGAAATTTGACGGACGCGGTTCGAAACCCGATTATAGGGCTTCACGGGATTTGGAAGAGATGAGCGAGGAGCGGACGAGGGCGACCTATAATTCGGGCAAGAGTTTGCGCATTCTGGTTGTAGAAGATCACGGCGACACTCTGGAAGCGTTGTCTCGCCTGCTGAATCATTTCGGCCACGAAATTTCCACCGCCAACGACGCGCAGAGTGCGCGGGACATGATCAACTCGAACGAGTTCGACGTCGTGCTGTGTGATATTGCGCTGCCTGACGGGAATGGTTACGACGTGATTACCGAAGCGAAACGAAAACGAGCTGTTAAAGCCGTGGCGCTCTCTGCCTTTGCCGCGCGTGACGACATCGAGCGCGGCAAAAAAGCTGGATTCGATTTCCACCTCGCGAAGCCGGTGGATTTTCACGAATTGCGCAGCGTTCTGGGCCAAATCGCGGCGTGAACCTCTGTTTCACAATTTCATAACCAACCTTTGCCTTTGACTTTGTTCAATTGACACATGAGATTGTGTCAGTTGAATCACGGCCAGAAAGCACGCACATGAAAACGGCACCACTGGAAAAAGACACAGCAGCTGGAAAATCACTGCACCCAACCGAATTGATTCAAAGGATTCAGAAGGGTCTGCGCTTTTCTGAGCTGAAGACTTTACAAGACACCCTCGACCTGCCATTCGAGAAGCTCGCGGCAAAACTTTGCATTTCGCGATCCACTCTGCAGCGACGCAAAGCGACGGGACGCCTCACTCCTGATGAATCAGATAAAGTGGTTCGGTTCTCGCGATTGCTCAGACACGCGACAACCGTTTTCGGCGATGTCGAAAGAGCGCGGGCATGGCTGAAACACCCACAGATCGGGCTCGGCGGCGCAGTCCCGCTCGATTATGCGAGCACGGAGACAGGCGCACGCGAGGTTGAGAACTTGTTAGGGCGAATTGACTACGGCGTTTACTCCTGATGCCGCGTGCGTGGCGAATCGTGCGCGCGGCACGCGTTAAGAGCGCATTTACAGGCGAAGGCGCTCGCGTTTACGGTGGCCGATGGAACTCGCGAGGCACCGCAGTGGTTTACGTCAGTGAACACGAATCGCTCGCGGCATTGGAATTGTTCGTACATCTCACGCCGCTCTCTCCGAACGATCGATACCTGTCGTTTCGACTCGAGTGGGAGGACAAGCTGACTGAATACTTTCCCGTCAAAAGTCTCCCAGCGAATTGGAACGCGGAACCGCCAACGGTCCAAACCATGCAAATCGGGGACGAATGGATTCGCGGGGGGAAGTCCATGGCCCTTACGGTGCCCAGCGTGCTAAGCACGAGCGAGGTGAATTTTTTATTAAATCCCATGCATCCCGATTTCAAAAAAATCAAAATCAACCAGCCGGTCGAATATCGGTTTGATTCGCGCCTGTTGAATCGCTGATGGCTAGAGAGGTCTAACTGAAATTATGGGCGCACGACGCGCGGGAGCACAGCCATCTTGGCTGTGAGGCCGGCCCAAGCCAATTCGCAAAAGGTGAAACCGATTGTCCTTAATTGGTTGGCATCCGGCCCGGTCAACGTGTTGAGGACAACACGTTCCACCTTGGCAGGCGAGACGCCCGGTTTGCAGAGCGAAATTGATTCTACGAAAGGCTAAGGCTGGGCCGAGCCGATTTGACTCCTGCCGCTTCGCAATATGTTCTCCGCTTAAATCACACATCTAAATATCCCGCAAATTATGATCCAATCCTTACGTCTTCCTTCACTTCTACTTTCCGCTTTGTTCGCACTTCCCTTCGTGGCCGAACCGCTCGTACCCGGCAGTCTGAGGGCGGCCGAAAAAATAGAGTTCCCCGCTGCCAGCCAGCACTCGGTAGTAAAACAGCGTGTCGGGTTGACCGATGTTGAGGTGGATTATTCGCGCCCAAACAAGAACGACCGCGAGATCTTCGGCGGCCTGGTGCCTTACGACAAGCTCTGGCGCACAGGCGCCAACGCGCCCACTAAAATCAAGTTTAGCAAAGCGGTAACGCTCGGCGGCAAGGAGATCCCGGCCGGTGAGTACGCACTCTTCACGATTCCGACAGCGAACGAGTGGACCATCATTATCTCAAAGGACGCAAAGGTGCAGAGCGCGGCCGATTATAAGCAGGAGAACGATGCCGCGCGTATTACGGCAAAACCCGAACCGAATCCGAACACCATCGAGACGTTCACCATTTCGCTTGGTGATGTAAAAGGCGCTTCCGCAACGCTTAATTTCCTTTGGGATAAAACGCGCGTGCCCGTGAAGTTGACCACAGACGATATCGAGCAGGTAAGCAAGGAACTCGACGCAGCCATTGGCGCAGGAACTCCGCTCGACCCGCGCACTGCGTATCAGGCCGCGGCCTTTTACTATGACAACAACAAGGACCTGAATCAGGCGGCGAAGTGGATCGACCAGGCACTGGAGAAGAACCCGGACGCCTACTTCATGCACTACAAAAAGGCGCAGATTCAGGCGAAGCTTGGCAACAAGAAAGAAGCCGCCGCCTCGGCGCAAAAGGCGATCGACATCCTGAAGAAAGAGAAATCGCCAGACGAATCCGCGATCAAGAACGCGCAGCAGATCATCGATAGCTCGAAGTAAGGATCAGCTCTGCTGAGTCAGTTCGACGTGAATGGGAAAAGGCCGGCGCGCGGGAGTTGGAACCAGCGATCCACCAAGCCGGTTGGAGTCGGGGCTGTATCGTAAGCGTGGACTGAGAGGGACAAGACATTTTCATCGCTGACGCACATCGCGACGACGGAAAGCGTTTCGTTGTGCGTGCGGATGAACTGTTGACTTGAATCGGAGATTCTCGCGTGCGGTGAGTTTACTTGACCGGCAGGCTCCCTTTTTGGCAAAAGATCGTTGTGGATCCGAACTGGGCGGAAGATGTTTCTTTCTCAGTAGCTTCCTGCTGCGCTTTTAAGATCTGCTCCTCGCGGAAGTAGAGCGTTGCAAAAAAAGAAAGAAACAGAAATCCACGTCAATGTATACGTTCACGAGCATCGCTGCGCTCTGCGGGGTGCTCGAACAGGCGTACCGCGACGGTCCTGGTGAGACCGGACGTACGAAGTTTGTCGACGCGCTGAAGACGAGGTTCGAATTCGGCGACCGCGCCGCACGCTTGTACGCAGGGACGGCGCTCGGTTCCAACTCGGACAGCTCGGCTGGTGCCGTGCGAACGAACGCCGAGCGGCTGAAAGGCACGTGGCGTGCGACCGACGCATCCCTCCCTCGCCAATCTTGGATACGGCGGCAACGCACTCTCCTCAAGGATCGAAGAATGGGCCTTCGCCGACGACCTGACGTACACCTACCGGCTGGAAAGGCAGACTAGCCTTATGTCGCCCTATGGTTCCATCGTCCGGCCTTCCTCGACCAGTGAGGGCGGTTTGTGGGTGCCACCGGATCGAACCGGTCCGCAGATCGACATCCTCCTGCTGCGCGACGGGGTAGTTGATCGGGAGGCGGTGGTCGACTGGCTCGGCTCGGACGACGACCGGCCGATGGAGTGCCGGATCAACGGCACTCGCTTCCAGCGTTTCTAGTGAAACAAGGGGCAGATAACATGAAAGCCGTCGTCGGTCTTTCAGGAGGCATCGGTGTTCTCCGGCAAAGCCGGATTGAGTTGGGCTGCGTCTCAGCGATTGATTCCAACGAGCGAACAATCTGGATTGTTGACGCTCATCGTGACGATGGAAACGTTTCATTACGCGTGCAGATGAAAAGCTGACTGCTATTTCGGACTAGAATAGGCTATTAGACCAAATAGCTGCAACAAGGTACGAGACGCGACAATTCCGCTGCAGGCAATATCGCAAACTCGCGAAAGGTCCGAGTCCCGTGCGGTCAGCGAACCGGCTCGGGCTATAGTTATGTTAGAGCTGTTCGCCGCAGGGGCTGCTATTCAACCTAGCGAGGCTGCCCTGGAGACAGGGCTGATGGAACAAGAACAACACTATCCGTGTTTTGCCGTGTTGCTGTGAATACGTACGTTTGTCCGCGCCGCACGTTCAGCACGGTCGACGTCGGGTGATAGTTTGGCACGACCGACACAGTCAGCATATGACGCCCCTCCGGCACGAAGTCATCGTAGCGGCGTCCCTGCACAATGTTGCCGGCCGTTCTCCCATCGATCTTAATATTGAGAGCCAAATTCCATCCAAAATTCGCGGCCCTCAAAACAATAAGACGTCCACCCGGCTGGGCGACGGCAGTTTCAATGGAAGGGCCCGGCTCTGGGGGACTCGCGCTAGTTGCGGGAGAAGGTACTTCCGATGCAGTGGAAGTGGGCAGTGGCGGGACTTGGTCGATCTCATGCTCGAGCGGCTTTATGGCATACTTTGCTAAATCAGCAGCGGTTCCATACGGCGAAGCGCTTACCTCACGCGATGAAGAATCCGGAGCCGTCGGCATCGGCGCTGCGGCTGGAGTCGGCGCCCCGAGCTTAAGTCGTCGATCGGCTAGCTCATATGCCGCACCAGTCCAAGGGCCCATGTCCTGAAGTTTGCGCCAGATTTCATTCGCACGGTCGTAGAGCTGCATAACATCGTAAGTCTTCGCTAGTTCGGCGAGTACGGCGGCGTTATTCGGTTCGCTGTCCAACGCTTCCTGCAAGCGCTCGATCGCATTTGTCGTGTCACCCCGATCGCGCAGCTCGATGCCTTCTCGCAGCAACTGATCTACCAGCGACGGCCCCGATGCAGGAGTTTCATCTACCGGCGACGGCCATAATGCAGGAGTCTGCGCCATTGGTTCCACCGAGGACTCCGCTTGCGTCAAAGGACCAGGTGATGGTGACGGAGAGGGTATAGTCCGCGTCAACTCGCCAGGCCAGCGCGACAGGCGAGCGGATATTGCATCCTTGTGCCACCCCGTCCACAAGCCTACTGCAAACACGACAAGTACAGTGGTCGCGGCTGCCAACCGTTTTTTGAGTAAGTTGTTTTTGCTTAGCAAAAGCAACCTTGGGCGCCATCTTCTCCACAGCGGAACGATTAGAAAAACCCACGTGGCAATGGCAATTGCTGCGACTGCCACATGGCTTACAAACGGGTTCAATTCTCGAAAAAAACGCATGGGGATGGTGCTGGAAACGTAAGGGAATTGGATGCTCAATCGCAAGCCGATCTGTTGTGGGGTCGTTTGGCCAATCAAAACGATTCTAGGGCGATTCTACAGCCGACCAAATGGCAGCGCATCGGAAATTAGATCGACGCCCCGATGATCTTTGTGCGGGTGGACTTCGTAAGTTCAAGAAGGCGGCTACGGCAGGGAAATCGCGGCTAAAGGTTTATCCGATTCTGGAATTGAAGGACACGCCATTCGTTTCTCAAGAGGCTCAACCCCGCCATTTTATTACTTCAAGGGATGCGCGATTACGACGCGTCCGCTCGGTTAGGAGAGGCAATTCAGCCGGGAGCCTCTCACGTTGCTGTTTGTTCCGCGTTTAAGGGAGCGAAACAACGAGGCAATCCTTGCGAAAATCCCAGCCCAAGCCGCTGGGGTCGGAATCTGGAAATCAATGGAAGGAATTGACCCGCCGCGAGGATTCGCCTTTGCGTGGTTCAAGATTGGAATGCGGACATTGGCGTTTACTCGCTGCATTTGAAAGCATCTCGTGCACGGCAATAAGGAGGTTGAAACGGCAAAGAACATCCGAAAACGAGAAGTCTCAGTTCAACAATTGCTCGTCCATCTCCACGACATGATTGGAACGACGATTCCATCAATCAAGGGTTTGATTATTGGCGGCGATTTTGGGCTGCGTGTCGGCTATCGACACCTACGGACGAACGATCTGGATTGCTGACGCGCATCGCGACGACGGGAGACGATTCCGGGACAGCAGCGGCGATTCGCAAATAGTCTTGACATTGTCCACCGGAGGCTGACAAACTAACGCTCGCGTTAAATTGGATAGACCTCTTTCCCAGAGAGCCTCCACCTAATTCTCTTTTCGCAGGGTAACCGTGAGCAAAGGGTTCGTTCACACATCCACACAAACACCATGAAAAAAAAATCCACTTCACAATCCGCGTTCTTTAATCCGCGTGTTTTAATCGGCCTGTTTTTAGTCCTGGCCGGCGCCGTTCTGGCGCTGTTCGGCTTTGGGACATTCTCAGGACTCACTGCCAGCTCCGCGCAAGCGCAGCAAAGGCACAAAATTATTGATATCCCCGGTCTTCCTCCGGGTTTTGACTGTGCAACAATTTATGAGAAGGGCATCAACAAGATGGAGGGCTTTCGGGCCGGCCTGATCATGATTGCCTGCGGCGAGGCAACCGGTGGCGTAGCTTCACCTTACCCTTCCTTCTCTCAGCTTCTCAACAGCGTGACAGCTCCGCTGGCATTTGGCGGTACGGACGTTGACTTGGTCACCGGCACCGAGACACCTCCGCACATCATTCAGTCGGAGACGTACAGTACGGCTAACCCGGATAATCCCAGCCAGATTTGCGTCGCTTACAATGATTCCAGAGGCGCTGCAGTCAACCAGTTCTCCGGCCTATCATGTTCCACCGACGGCGGTGCCACCTTCACTCGGGTGACCAACGCCAGCGGTCAAGGTCCGTTCGCCAATACCTTTGGCGACCCAGTGCTTCTGTATAACAAGCCGACCCAGACGTGGTTCACGGTTTGGCTGGATGGAAACGGGAGTTGCACGTTGGGCGGGTACAAGTCGACCAATCCTTCGGATCCAAATAGCTGGACCCATTTCTGCGTTCACACCAACGGCAGCGACGACCGGGAATCGGGCTGGGCGGACAACAATCCGGCATCTCCGTTTTTCGGACGGATGTATGTTTCCTGGAACAACTTCAGTGTCGGCAGTGGCGCTCTGCAGGTCACCTTTTCTACTGATAACGGGGCCACGTGGCACACCCCGGTAAATGTCAGTAATACCGGTACTTTCATTCGCGATGTCCAGATTACCGGTGATCAGTCGGGCAACGGGACCATTTACATCGCTGGCATGGATGAGGGCGGTGGAGGCTTCCCGCACAATGACACCAATAAGATTTTCAGGTCCACGGATGGCGGCAATACATGGACCAATACATATACTGGCACTCCGTTTCCTGGGCCGGGCGTGACGGCTTGCGCCGACAACAGCTACTTCTCCTGCATGTTTTCTGACCAGGGTGGTTTCTGGCGACACGAGGGTTGGGGTGAACCTGCTGTCCTCAATGGCGTTGTTCACCTGGTGTATGCCCAGCACGGCACCGGCGCAGATGCTGGCGATGTCTATTATATCCGCTC
>DASYDV010000018.1:0-55310 GCA_036499375.1 Candidatus Udaeobacter sp. | reverse complement strand
GAGCCCAAAAGAGGGCTGGAAACTGGCGACCGACGCGAAAGAAGTGATCATCTACAGCCGGCCGCACTCCGATTCGAACCTGAAAGAGTTCAAGGCAATCGGCTTCATCGACGCGCCTGCTTCCGCCGTGCACGCAGTTATCGATGATTTCGAAAACTATCCAAAGTTCATGCCTTACACATCGGAATGCCGGCTCCTGAAACGCGATGGCGACGCAGTGATCGGTTACCAAAAGCTCTCACCGAAGATTTGTGAGGACCGCGACTATACGCTTCGCGTCTCGAAAAAGTCGTGGCCTGGCCCCAAAGGGCTGACCTATCTCAGTCAATGGCAGACAGCAAACGAACTGGGGCCAGCGGAAAAAAAAGGCGTTGTGCGCATAAAGGTTTGCAATGGTTCATGGCTGCTTGAGCCCGAGGGACCGGCGAAAACGCGCGCGACGTATTCAATTTATTCTGACACTGGGGGTGTTATTCCGGCGTTCATCGCTAATCACGGCAGTCTCACGGCCATCAAAAAGTTGTACGCTGCAATCCGCAAACAGGTAAAGGATCCAAAGTATGCGGCGGCTTCTCCGGCATTGGCAAAGGGCACTCCTTAGCAAAATCTTTTTTGCAAGTGGCGCGCGCTGGTCTTTTGTCATCTTCATGAAAGCGAATCTTTTTCTGTCTCTGCTCGCAGCAGCCGGTGCGTTTGCGCTCAGTAAAGCAACTTTGGCTGAACAGGCGCCCGACACTCCAAGGAAACCTGTTACCACGGAATACCACGGCGTGACCGTGGAAGATCCCTACCAATGGCTCGAAAACGATGAGGATTCACAGGTCAAAGCATGGTCGGACGCGCAGAACCATCGAGCGCGCAAATATCTCGACAGCTTGCCTGACCGGACGGCAATCGAGAAACAGCTGAAAGAGTGGTACGCGAAAACATCGCCCAGTTATTTTTCTCTGGTCTCGCGACCCGGAATGTTGTTCGCGATGAAATTCCAGCCGCCGAAACAGCAACCGATGTTGGTGACGCTTGCTTCGCCGGACGATCTGAAGTCGGAGAAAATTGTGCTCGACCCCAACGCGCTGGACGCGAAAGGCACCACCACGATCGATTGGTACGCGGCGTCGAAGGACGGCAAACATATCGCGGTCTCACTTTCCAAGGGCGGCAGCGAAGACGGCACACTTCATTTTTACGAAACCGCGACAGGCAAAGCACTGCCGGACACGATCGCGCACGTGCAATATCCAACGGCAGGCGGCAGCGCGGCTTGGAATGCGGACGGAACCGGAGTCTACTACACGCGGTTTCCCCGGAAAGGCGAACGGCCAGACGCTGATCTGAATTTTTATCAGCAGATTTATTTTCACAAACTCGGCACCCCGGACACAGACGACGCATATTCCATCGGAAAAGACTTTCCGCGGATCGCAGAGATCAATCTGCAAACGTCACGTGACGGTAAATACATTCTGGCGACTGTGGCGAATGGCGATGGCGGAGACTTCGCGCATTATCTGCTCGGGCCGGATGGAACTTGGAAGCAGATCACGCAATTCAGCGACCAGATAAAGCTTGCGCGGCTTGGTCGCGATAACGCGCTTTATTTGCTTTCGCGCGCAGACGCGCCGCATGGCAAAATTCTGCGGTTGCCGCTCGACGCACCCGAATTAAAGAATGCGGTCGAGATCGTGGCCGCCGGTGACGCGGTCGTTGAGAACATCGTCCCGGGCAACGACGCGCTCTATGTAAGTGATCTTCTCGGCGGGCCGTCTCAGATCCGTCGGTTCGATTTAAACGGCAAAAACGCAACGACCATTCCGATTCCACGAATCTCAGCTGTGCAGGAAATGCTCACGGTCGAAGACGGATCGCTCCTGTTCCGCGATGTGAGTTACACCGAGCCGGCGACATGGTTCCATTGTGCCAATGAAAAAACCGAGCCGGCGAAGACTGCGCTGCGTAGCACTTCGCCGGTGTCATTTGCTGACATCGAAGTAACCCGCGAGTTCGCCACTTCAAAAGACGGCACAAAAATCCCGCTCAACATTCTTTGCCGGAAAGGAACGAAGCGCGACGGGCAGAATCCGACGCTGCTATACGGCTATGGCGGCTACGGAATCAGCATGTCGCCGAATTTTGATTTTACGCGGCGCCTTTGGTTCGACCGCGGCGGCGTATATGTGGTGGCGAATATCCGCGGTGGTGGCGAGTTCGGTGAAGAGTGGCACAAGGCCGGTAATCTGACGAAAAAGCAAAATGTCTTCGATGATTTCGCGGCCGCCGCCGAATATCTGATCAAAGAAAAATATACGCGCCCGGAAAAACTCGCGATCCAGGGTGGAAGCAATGGCGGTCTCCTAATGGGCGCAATGATTACGCAGCATCCTGATTTGTTTCGCGCCGTAGTGTCGTCGGTCGGGATTTACGACATGCTTCGCGTAGAACTCGCACCGAATGGCGCCTTCAACGTGACCGAGTTCGGCACAGTGAAAAATCCGGAGCAATTCAAGGCGCTTTACGCCTACTCGCCTTATCACCACGTCGTCGACGGGACGAAATATCCTGCCGTGTTGATGATGACCGGCGCAAACGACGGACGAGTCGCGCCTTATCATTCGCGTAAGATGACGGCGCGCCTGCTTGCCGCCAACAAATCACAGAACCCGATTCTGCTGCGAACCAGTTCCAGCGCCGGTCACGGCATCGGCACTGCGTTGAGTGAGCGCATTGAACAGTCGGCCGACATTTACGCATTTCTGTTTCGGCAATTGGGAATGACGGGTAAGCCCGGTGGTTCGTGATTCGTTAGAATCAAAACGAGTTCACGATTTAGCATTCATCGACTCGGCTGTAAGCTCGCCCCTTGCGACGGAAACTACTGATCCTTGCTGCGGCGATCGCGATCTTTTTCCTACTGGCAATCGCGTCTGGCGTGGCACTGTTCTTCAGCCCGCTCCTCACTCGCTACGTTGAGAGCGATCGGTTCCGTGCAGCCATGGAAGAGGAAACGGCGAAGGGTCTGCATTTTCCCCAAGGCCGCTACGCACCGATTCGACGTACCGGCGCATTAACCGCGCAAAGTGACAGATTCGAAGCGGACAGTGGACGGAAGGCGATGAGATCGCTCGACGCTCATGGAATTAGCGCGAGGTTCAATCCCTGGGGTGTGTTTGTTCGGCAATGGAGATTGAGCAGCGTGCACGTGCAATCCGGCGACGTAGAGATCCAGATTTACGAACCTCATCCAGAACCGGTGGGACGGAAGCCGTGGTTCGCGATTTTTTTGCCGAACAGAGCTTACCTGGAAAAGATTGAATCAGAGCAGGCTAACATAACCTGGCGATTTCGCGGGGAGCGCGCAGGGTTTTTTGACACTCAACTGCTCATCACTCCACACGGTCGTGATTTCGAATATGTCGCCACCGGCGGCAAATTTACGATGGCGCTGCTTCCTGATCTCGATCTTCGCCACACACACCTCCTCATCACCAAAACGCTACTGACCCTGTACGATCTCGATCTCGCATCCGAGTCGCAGCGCGAGGAACGCATTCTGGTCCAGGGACACGCAGGGGTCGGCGAGGACAGGAGCGTCGACGCCAAAGCGAACTTCGATCACGTGGCGATTCAGCGTTGGCTTCCGGCGGAATGGGAACGAAGGCTCACCGGCAGCGCTTCCGGCGATCTTCACTGGACCGGGAAAGATCCGAAGCTGGAAAATTCGTCCGGCGAAGGCTCGTTGCGCATTCGCGATGGTCGAATCGAGGATCTTCCACTTCTGCAAAAGCTCGCAGAGCTTGCCCGGAAACCATCGTTTACACGTTTGAACCTGAACGAATGTTCGCTCAGCGTTGCCTGGCGTTATCCGAAAATCGACATCAAAGACATCATCATCGAAGAGGAAGGCAAATTCCGGATCGACGGCGTAATCTCTATCAACGGCCGTGTTCTCCGTGGCACCCTCAATCTTGGCCTGACGCGTGAATATCTGGATTGGCTCCCGAACCCTGAAGAAGTGTTTAATCGACGCTCGGGCGGCTACCTAACGACGAACGTGCATCTCTCTGGCACGATTGACAAACCCGTGCAAGACCTGAGTCCGCGCATCATCGAACTTTTCAAAGAATCGCCCGGCGCATATCTGCAACTGATGTTTCGTCAGTTTGGAGATTGGCTAAAGAAAGCATTTGGAGGCGATTAACGGCGCGAGCTCAAGGAGTGACGCCTTCCCAACCGTCACTTTAACTCGACGGCTTGGAAGCCGTCGTTCCTTGATTTCTGATCTCTGGCTTCGCCGGCTTCCAACATACGAATGCGTCTCTCGATGTACGGCAGACGGATCGTAAGAGTGAGTCCTTTGCCTTCGCTGCTCTCGATGGACAGCTCCCCGCCGTGCTCACGCACGATCCGGCGCACGATCAATAAACCAAGGCCGGTACCGACCGGCTTCGTTGTGAAATAAGGCTCAAACACACGACTCAAGTTTTCCGCTGACATGCCGCAGCCGGTATCGACAAATCGAATGATCACATGCGTATCGTCCAAGTCGGTGCGAATCCGCAACGTGCCGTGACGGTGCATGGCTTCGAGGCTGTTTTTGATGATATTGTAAAAAGCCTGCTTCATCTGATCGCGATCGAGCTGAAGCAACGGCAGGTCCGAGCGCAGTTCTTGTTCGACCACAATTTCGCGGTTTTGAAGCTCGGGTGTGAAAAAGCGAACCGCTTCCTCAACAATCGTGTTTACATTTTCCGGTCGCAGTTGCGGGCGTGATGGTCGGACGGCTTTCAGGAATTGCGTGACAATGGAATCCAGCCGGTTGACCTCGGAACGAGCGACCTCGATCGACTGTTCGAGCTCCGTCTTTGCGCCGTCGTGCAGTTTTTGCACGCTGCGCTCCATCAATTGCAAATGAATGTGCAGCGAGTTCAGGGGATTCCCGATCTCGTGCGCAACGCCTGCCGCCAGCAGTCTCAGCGCATTGAAACGTTCCGACTCAATCGTTTGCTGGGCGCTGCGCCGGCTCTTGGTAATATCGCGCAGGATCATGACATGCCCGACTTCTTCCGCAGCTGTAGCCGGGCGCGTTGAGCCCGGTCCATCCCGCTGTGCTCTTGATGCCTCATGCCGGCCGGAGTCATCGCCTCCGGCTACAGCAGACTCGCGCGGCTCCATCACCAGTGGCACAACGTAAAAATTGATGAAGCGATTTTGAGGGTAGAAAATTTCCATGTCGTGGCTCATCGGGCCGCCACTCTGGGTGAGCGATCCCCAATCGAGGCCTCGAATACGTTCATCGAGCCGTTTTCCGGTTACTTCGCCTGCTTCTAATCCAAATATTTCGCAGGCTGCATCGTTCAAGTAAGTGATGCGCGCTTTCGAGTCGGTCACGATGATGCCTTCCTGTATGGCATTGAACACCGTTTCCAGGAAACCTTTCTCCTGTGCCAGGCGCAGGAAATAATTCTGCACCTCTTCCGGCCCGATGCGTCCAAGCCGCTCAATGAGTTTCTCAAGAAAACCTGCTTTCATGGCTTTCGCCGACGTTAAATGAAATGTCATTCCGAGCGAAGTCGAGGAATCCCGTCGCGTCACTTGTGGTAGCACTACGGGGTCCTTCGACTCCGCTTCGCTCCGCTCAGGATGACCAATTGCCAGCTTAAACCCTTCAACGGTTTAACGCTTCAACTTCCTCCGACGCAGCGGGGACCTCTACGGTTAGCATTTCCACCCGTAGGTAATTCAACACCACCGGCGCAAGGATCAGGCCCGGAACACCCATGAGCCGTTCGCCAAGGATCAGCGCGATCAACGTGAGCCAAACCGGATTCCGAATGCGGTCGCCGATGATCTTGCTGTTCAACAAATATTCGAGCTTGTGGATCACAACCAGAAATACCAGCGCGGAAATCGCCAGCTTCAGCGACACCGTCAACGCAACAAAAGCGATGATCGTATTGCTTACCAAATTACCCGCAATGGGCACAAGGCCACAGAGAAAGGTGGTGGCAATGAGCAGCGGAGCATGCGGCATTTGAGCAGCAAGCAGAAAGATCGCCGTCAACGCGGTGTTGATGAGCGAGATCGTGATCTGCGCACCCATCACAGTGGCAAAGCTGCGGTAGAAATCGCGGAATCTTCTCGAAACTTCGTCGCAGCAAATCGAGTAAAGATTGTTTTTGAACCGGTGCGTGCCGCGATAAGGATCAAGACCGGTTTTGAAAAACAGACTCCCGGCCGCGACGATTCCTAAAATGCTGAAAACCAGAATTGTCGTGGTGGCTTTGGCGAAGTTAGCCACGTTCCGGAAATAATGCGCTTCTTCCCCAAGCGCGTTCACGACGACCTGTCTGAGACTTTCGAAATCAGTAAACGGTAGGTCGATCTGACGCTTCTGCGCCCATGCGCTGGCCGAAGGAATCGAAGTATCCGCCACATCCGGGAGCGCCAAAATCGCCGCGCGCATAAGATAACCTCCGATGGTCACAACACCAGCTACGACAACGACGAACAAAGCTAACGCGACCCATTTTCTTCTGGTGAAATAATACAATTGGCGCAGCGCAAAATACGAGAACAACACCACCAGCAACGGAACGCCCAGGTTAAGAAAACCTGCCAGAATGATTGTGGCAGCGAGCACGGCGTAGGAAACTCGCGTGGGCGTAATCATGATTCACTCCGTTCTGTTTTACTCCATCCGCGCCCGACATTGTCAACTACGCTCCGGCAGCGTGCTGTAGAGTGCATTGTCCTCAGCGCAACAGTTCGATTCTTAAACGATGTCCGTCGCTTCACAAACCTAACAGTCACCGCCTTACCGCCGATATCGCCAGTGGCTTTTTCGTACGGCCGTCAACAAAACTGAATCGCGACGCTCTTCCATTTCCGCGCGCGTGAAAGCAAAAACGTCCACGGGCACAGGGAGTGATTTTTCAGGCATAAAACGCGGGATACGATCGCGCGGCGAATCGTTCGCCTCACGCAAGATAATAAAAACGTCGAGATCGCTGCCTGGCGCATAAGTATTGTTTTCAAACGACCCAAACACGATGATCTCTTCAACTTCAGGGTGTGTCGCCAG
Organism: Candidatus Udaeobacter sp.; assembly: GCA_036499375.1. Lineage (GTDB taxonomy): Bacteria > Verrucomicrobiota > Verrucomicrobiia > Chthoniobacterales > UBA10450 > Udaeobacter. Next base: position 48,232 of record DASYDV010000018.1, on the reverse strand, counting down.
CAATTCGCGGGCGTATTCGTTCATCCCGCGATGCACCGCCTCTACGTCAACCGAGAATATTCTGACAGAACTCAAGAATTGCCTCCGCGTGTGCAATGGCCGTATTCGCGTCCTCTGCTGTGTAAAAATCAACGGGCGCGCCCTGTTCAAACCCATTGGGTACCGAGTTGGGATGTAATTCTTGTCGAGCTGTTTCGCGCTGGCAATCAGTTCGCCCTGAACACGTACATTCTGCGGTAGTCCCTTCAGTAATTCCGTCAAGACGTGTCCCCAGGCCTCCAAGTGTAATTTCTGGTACGCCGCTTTGATCGCTTTCTCCGCCGCTTGATGCGACGCGAAGGCCGCCCACTCATAATCGCCAAGATCACGCGAATTGCGCGCGTGCCGCAAATCTACTTGCGCTCGTCGAAACCAATCACGGGAGCGCCCCGGCATTCCATGAACATATCATGTCACTGCGCGCTTGCGGCAACAAAACCGCGGCGGGAATGTGAGCACTTGTGTCTGTGCGCTAGCTACAAAACCTGGCCTGTCTCTTTTTCAGCGCGTTCTTTCAGCGCCGCCTTGCGCGAAAGTTTCACGCGGCCTTTGTCGTCGATGCCAATGCATTTGACCCAAATCATGTCGCCAATCTTGACCACGTCCTCGGTGCGGTTCACCCGAAAATCGGCAAGCTCGGAAATGTGCACCAAGCCGTCCCTGCCAGGGAAAACCTCGACAAATGCTCCGAATTCCTTGGTCGTAACCACGCGACCCTGGTATGTCTGACCGATCTCGATTTCGCGGGTCATCCCGCCGATAATTTCCTTCGCGCGCGCCATGCTCTCGCCAGTCGTTGCGTAGATATGCACCGACCCGTCGTCTTCGATGTTAATTTCGGCGCCAGTTTCGGCGACAATCCCCTTGATGGTTTTGCCGCCGGGTCCGATGAGCGCACCGATCTTTTCCGGATTGATCTTAATTGTCTCGATCCGCGGCGCGTATTTCGATAGTTCTGTCCGCGGTTGATCCAGGGTGCCACGCATGATCTGAAGGATCTTCATGCGCGCTTCCTTTGCGCGTTGAATCGCTTCGGCCATGATGTTGTGGCCGAGACCGGGGAGTTTCAGATCAAGCTGAAAACCCGTCACGCCGTTATCTGTTCCGCAAAGCTTGAAGTCCATGTCGCCAAAATGATCTTCCGATCCAATGATGTCGGTGAGCAATTCGTAGCGTTTCAATTGATTATCGTCGCCAGCCTCGGTGACCAGGCCAATTGAAATTCCTGCGACCATGCCTTTCACCGGCACACCTGCGTCCATCAGCGCCAGCATTCCGCCGCACACGCTGGCCATTGATGTCGAGCCGTTCGATTCCATGATCTCGCTGGAAATCCGAATGGCATAACGAAATTCGTTTTCGCTCGGCACGACCGGTTCGAGCGAACGCTCCGCCAGCGCGCCATGCCCAATCTCACGCCGCCCAGGTCCGCCTGTCCGGCCCGTTTCACCCACACTAAAGGGCGGAAAGTTGTAATGCAGAATAAACCGCTTCGACTGTTCGCCGCCGCCATAGGCATCGATCATCTGTGCTTCTTCGATGGGAGCAAGTGTGGCGAGCGCGAGCGCCTGAGTTTCGCCGCGCTGAAAAATAGCCGAACCATGTGTGCGCGGTAGCACACCCACTTTGCAGCTGATGGCGCGCAAGTCTCCATAGCCGCGACCGTCCACGCGTTTCTGTTTTTCCAGAATGCTGACGCGAAACGCCTTCTTTTGGACGTACTCGAACGCCTGCGCAATCACGAAAGGATCGGTATCCGGATGTTTTTCCTGGATCGCCCTCTTCACTTCTTCGCGCAATGCGTCAACCGCTTTGGATCGCGCCACTTTGCCTGTGGTATAAAGCGCCGCCTCAATTCGCTCGCCCGCAACCTGGTAGGCGATATCCAGTAACTGCTGATCGACTTTGAGCAACTCGGCATCCCGTTTCGGTCGGCCCACCATCGCTGCCAGTTCCTTCTGGATGCGAATCATCTCGCGCGTGTGTCCGTGTGCAAACTCGAGGGCCTTCACGAATTCGGCTTCGGGGATTTCGTTCGCCGAGCCTTCGATCATGATCACATCGTTTTCGGTGCCGACGTAAACAAGGTCGAGATCGCTCCGAGCACGATCGTCGTGCGTAGGGTTCGCGACGAACTGGCCGTCGACGCGACCGACCCGCACCGCGCCGATCGGTCCCGCAAACGGAATATCCGAAATGCTCAGCGCCGCGGACGCGCCGTTGAGTGCGAGAATATCGGGATCGTTCTGACCATCGGCGCTAAGCAGGATGGAGATGACCTGTGTGTCATAAAAATATCCCTTTGGAAAAAGTGGCCTCAGGGGCCGATCGATCATTCGCGAAGTGAGCGTTTCTTTTTCCGTGGGACGTCCTTCGCGTTTGAAATAGCCGCCCGGGAATTTTCCCGCGGCTGCGGCTTTTTCACGATAGTCAACTGTGAGCGGGAAGTAGTCCTGACCTTCTTTTACAGCTGTAGCCGAAACAGCGCAGACAAGGACGGTGGTGTCGCCGCAGCTAACGACGGCGGCGCCGTCGGCGAGCTTGGCGATCTTGCCGGTTTCAATAGATATTTCATTGCCGCCAATTTGGGCGGTGACCTTTTGTTGCATCATTAATTCCTGGATACGCGGTACCAGGCGGTCACCCCGACTGTAGGTTTTAAACCCGTTGTCCGGTCAGCTGCCGGACGCGAAACTAAAACCTAAAATCCAAGGTGATTACTGCGCCTGGATCGCTTGTTGTTTTCTTTACTTCGGTTGTGGCTTCGAGCAGTTCAATTCCGGATCCGAACCTGCCGAATGATCGCTCCGATTACTTTCGAAGATTCAGCTTTTCGATCAATTTCTTGTAACGATCAGCTTCCGTTTTGCTCAAGTAATCGAGCAGACTCCGCCGTTGCGCGACCATCTTGAGTAAGCCGCGACGCGAGGAGTGATCTTTCCGGTTAACCTTAAGATGTTCAGTCAAATGCCCGATGCGACGCGTGAGAAGTGCGACCTGCACATCCGCGCTGCCGGTATCTTTGTCATGCAACTGGAACTCCTTGAGATCCGACGTTTGGTTGCTCTCTGCCATAACGAAGGGCCTATTGTAACCGAAGAACCCATCTTGGCAACCGCACAAACCAGTCACGCCTCCTCAGTCGGCGTGTTTTTACGCTGGATGCCTCTCCCTTTTGCCGTCGTACCAAAGGCTGAGCTTTGCACGTGAACGGACTCCGCGAGGACCGCGGACGATTGCGCCAAAGAATTCGAGTAGAAAATGTTTTGCTGGATACATGCGCAACTTCCGGCCTGACGTGACAACCGGTTCGCGCAGCACTTTGAAGCTGCCGAGTTTTTTTAACTCCATGGAAAAATAAACTTCTTCACCAGCAAAGTACTGCTCATCGAATCCGCCAATGGCATCGAAGTTGCCCCGTGTAGTGAAAAGAAATGCGCCGGCCCCAAGGTTCAGCCCGAAATAAACGGATGAAAACCCGCGCAACAGCATGCGCCCCCAAATTGGAACGAACCCGTCCATCGCCACTCGCGCACTGCCACCCGCGTGACCACCCTCCAGAGCGGCGATCCCTGCACTCACATGCGCTCGATTGATCCGCGTATCGGCGTCAACAAAGAACAAATACTCGCCCTGCGCCGCGCGCCCGCCTGCATTCCGGGAGGCTGCGATTTGGCGTCGATCGATTGAGATCACTTTCGCGCCCGCCCCCGACGCGATTGCCGGCGTCGCGTCCGTCGACGCATCATCAACGACAATGATTTCGTATGGCCGTGCCGCGCCGGAAGCCGCCGCGTGAATCGAGGCCAGGGTATCTGAAAGTTCGTGCTCTTCGTTGTACGCGGGAACGATAAATGAAATCATCGCACCAATTAACCACGAATCCGCCTTCGCGCGAAGTTGCGGCGAACTGAAAGGTAGCGCCAGCCTCCCGGCTTGCGTCTACGTAAAATCGCAAGCGAGGACGCTCGCGCTACTTTACCTGCACTCCAGCTGAAGGGAGCACAGCCTATGTTCCGGAATTCTCGCCGAATTTCACTCCGGCCTTCTGGACTTCGCCATACGGCAATAACCACACCAGCGATTCGTCGTGAAGATCAACCACCTGAATACGGTTGCCCCACGGATCGTGAAAATCGCAGCGGAATGGCGGCTCCAGTTTGAGTTTGTATTTCTCGGTGAGTTTCTTTCGAACTTCCTGGAGTTGCGCTTCATCGCGCACCATGATCCCGAAATGCCGCATATTTGCGCACTGAACCTTTTCTACTTCGAAAACGGCGAGGAACTGATGCTCGCCCAGTTTGAAGAACGCGTCGCCCTCGCCTCCGCTCATCTGTTCGAGATTGAAAACATCCTTATAAAACGCCACCGCTTTCTCGACGTCGTCTACCTCGATGGCGACATGATTGCATCCATAGACTTGCACGCTCATAACCAGACTCAACGCTCAACGCTCAACACTCAACGCTCAACGCTCAACGCTCAACGTTCAACGACTTCGTGCGAATATTTGGACGTTGGATGTTGGGCGTTCGGCGTTTTCTTGCAAATTAGCGATTCTGCAGCTCCGATTTCCGTGGCCAACCTGAACCGATCTGCTAAGCCGTCATTCCGAGCGAAGTCGAGAATGGAGCGGCTGGGGAAGCCGCAGCATGGACGGGAAGGCCGGAGGCTGAGCGAACGGGAAGTGAGCGAATCAAATCCCGTGGCAATAGCTTTAAGGTAATTCGCGGGACGTTTCGACTTAGCTCGACATGACAAAGCTGTTTTTATGCACACCGCAGTTCCCGCGACAAAAGACAGACGCTCCAGCGAACTGGCGATAATCGTTTTCTTTAGCGCGTCAGCGCTCCTGGTTCACCTGTTGACCAATGGGCGCTACGGCTATTTTCGCGACGAGCTCTATTACCTGGCTTGCGCGCGGCATCTCGATTTTGGATATGTCGATCAGCCGCCGCTGTCCATCCTCCTCCTCCGATTGAGCGAAGCCTTGCTAGGCGATTCGCTGTTTGCCATTCGGTTCCTGCCGGCGCTCGCGGGCGCCACAACGGTGGCACTCACAGGTTTGCTCGCGCGGGAGTTAGGTGGCCGCGGATGGGCCGTCGCGCTCGCGTGCGCGGGATCGCTTTGCGCACTGTTTAATCTGGGCGTTGGCAATTTCTTTTCCATGAACGCGTTCGAACCGCTGTTCTGGATGGGATCTGTCTATTTGCTCGTCCGTATCATCAACGGCGGTTCAGCTACACTTTGGATTTGGTTCGGCGCGCTGATCGGACTCGGCATTGAAAACAAACATTCAACGGCATTTTTCGCCACCGGGATTTTTGTTTCGCTGCTGCTAACGCCTCAGCGCCGTCATTTCCTTCAGAAATGGATCTGGCTCGGTGGACTCATCGCCTTTGGTATCGCGCTACCGAACATCGTTTGGGAGGCACGGCATCATTGGCCGACATACGAGCTGTTGAACAACATTGCGCATAGCAACAAGAACGTCGCGCTCAGCCCTGTACAGTTTATTGCGGAACAGGCCTCGTTTATGAACCCCGGAACACTGCCGCTGTGGCTCGCTGGTCTATTCTGGTTATTCGGTTCGCGCAACGGCCGGCGTTATCGAGCCATCGGAATCAGTTATCTGGTCACGCTTGCCGAATTCATCGTTTTGCACGGCAAAAGCTATTATCTCGCGCCTGCGTATCCGATGCTCTTTGCCGCGGGTGGTGTCGCGATCGAGCGCGGTTTCGCCGTGCGCGTCACGTGGCTGAAGCCAGTCTTGCTCGCCACGATGCTTGTGGCCGGGGTGTTATTTGCACCAGTGATCGTGCCGATCTTGCCGCCGGACAGACTTGTCGCTTACATGCAAGCGATTCACTTCGAACCGCCGCGCACCGAGACATCACATACTGCGGCCCTGCCGCAGATTTTCACAGATCAATTTGGCTGGCGCCAAATGGTCGGCTCAGTTGCGGACGTCTATCATCACTTACGGCCTGAGGACCAGAAACAGGCCGCGATTTTCTGCCAAAATTACGGCGAGGCTGGAGCGATCGATTTTTTCGGCCCCAAACTTGGCGTGCCGCCAGCGATTTCCGGGCATCAGAATTATTTTCTCTGGGGACCGCGCGATTGGACCGGCAAAATTGCCCTGGTCCTCGACAGTAGCGACGACGACGAGCGCGAGCTATTCGCCTCTGTTGAAGATCTCGGGCAGGTCATGAGCAGCCCGTGGGCAATGCCTTACGAGCGTCGAAATCACATTTACCTCTGCCGCGATTTGAAAGTCAGTGTACGTGAGTTGTGGCCGCGCGTAAAAAAGTGGTTGTAACGTCGGCAACCTCGACCTCAATCGCGAACTGTCTTCATGCCCTGGCGGGCGATCCGGTCAATTAGCTGCGGATATGGCAATCCTCCTTTCGCTGCAGCCAGTGCGAAGTCTTCGTCATTTGCAAGGATTGGATTTGGGTTCGCCTCGATGAAATAGAGGTCGTTTTCAGGCGTGAGCCGGAGATCGATGCGCGCGTAGCCGTCGATGGTCAGCAAACGGTAGATCTCTTTGCACTTCTCTTGAATTGTCGCGACGAGCGCAGGGTCGAGATTTTCCGGGAATTGATTATCCAACCCCCAGCGTTTGCGGTATTCCTCGTCCCATTTCGCCTTGTAAGTGGCGATTTTTGGTTCGTCAGGCGGCACTTCGCGGAAAACCATTTCACGAATCGGAAAAACGGTTAGCCGCACGTTGCCCATAAGACTCACGTAAAGCTCACGCCCGTCGATATATTCCTCGGCAATGGCGTCGCTGTTGTATTTCTCGTGAATAAACGTCACGCGTTCGCGAAACTGCTCGTCTGTGCCCACAAACGACGCTCGTGAGATTCCATAGGACGCTTCTTCCTTCACCGGTTTCACCACGAGCGGAAATTTCGGCTGCTTCAGGCGCGCGATCCGCTGCCCGCGCGGAATGACCACGAAATTGGGCACGTGAATTCCGTGATAGTGCAGGATTTTTTTCGAGATGCCTTTGTGCTTGCAAAGCGTCAGTCCGGTCGAGCCGCAGCCTGTGAAGGGCAGCCCCTGCATTTCGATGAATGAAACGATGTTCTGATCGAATTCCGATTTGTTCCTGAATTGTTCGACCAGATTGAAAAGGACATCGGGCGCGAACGTCTCCAGTTTTTGCCGCAGAAGGTCGACGTCGTCATAGATGGCCAGATGCTCCGCTGTGTGCCCCGACGCGCCGAGCGCGTTCATCACATCCGCCTCGGTCTTCCATTCTTTCGTTTTCAATTCATCGCTGAAATCCTGATCCAGTTTGGTAGGACTTGTGCCGTCGAAGAGCACGAGGACTTTGAGTTTCTTTTTCACGTTACATGTTTGTCGTTGTCATTCTGAGCGAAGCGAAGAATCTCAGATCTCTCTTCGCGTATTTTAAGGCGATATTCCGAGATGTTTGAAAGCCTGGCCTCATGCTTCGCATTTCGTTGCAGCGAGTTCGCTCGACATGACTGGTTATTTCGTACGTTTGAATTTTCCGGTGAAAAGATAATTCATCACCAGCGTCGTGATGAAAGCGGTGACGCGAAAATCCTGTTGCGGGTCATCATTCAGCACATGCAATCCGAGCTCATCGCAGCGGTGAGTGAGTCTCGCGAGCAGTTGGTTTACAGGAAATTTCTTCTCGTTGGTCCATTGGCAAACCGCGTTCAACAATCGCCGTCTCCGCCGCCGCAGGTACTGGCCGGCCTTGATCCCAACCGGCGCGGCAAAAAGCTGGCGTAGATCGGCGTCATAAAAATCTGGATAGGTATCTTCGTAGACCTTGCGTTTGCGCGTGTAATACGTTTTGAGCTTAACATTCAGGCAATCGTAATCCGCAACACGATAAGCCGGCAGGTGTACGGGTTGCTGGCCGGCCAGTGAACGCATCAATTCATCGATGTATTCGAGTTTTTCCAGCGCTCTCCAACTGGCGTAGCGCTTGCGCCAATCGAGCTCCGGCGTGAGCCACACCGCAAACGTCTCGGCGAAATCTTCATCCGGATGACTCTGCGCGTACCAATCCTCAAGATGCATTACGTAGCTACGGCTGAATGGCCGCGGCCGATAAGTGTTTGGCGTTTCTTCCAGCGAAGTTTGGCCAAATAGCTCCCGCCATTTTTTCTTTCGGGTCAGGCGATAGGCATACATGTAAGCGTGCCCCGCCTCGTGTCGCATCAGTTTCATGAACCACTCCGGCGTTCCGCCTTCGACTTCGAGCATCATCGTCCGCTCCAGCGCGCGCAGCCGGTCGTGCACGAGAAAAAATGGAATGAAAATCGCCGGAATGCCGATTGGCACAAACCATTCATCACCTACGTGACATGGCGGATGAAAAACGAGACTTCGCGCCGACAGCTCGTCGTACACCTTTTGGATAAGCGGTTCGAGTGCGGTACCCTCGATCCGCAGGCCCAGCGTGGAAATGCGGCGCTCGAGAAGCTCCTGGTCGCTGAGTGATGTCCAATCGGTAACTTCCACGTTGTCCCACCGTATAATCTACGCGGGGCACTGTCACGCCTTCGCACGAGTCGGCACTCACACGCAGCGATCCGAACATCACAGACGCTTTTTGCTCGCCGACCAACCATTTTGCGAAGGATCAGAGAGCGCTAAATTGCGAGTTTGCAATCGCCCAATTGGCAGGGGGCGTCGCAACTAGATTTACGTTTGAACTGGCGCCGCGATCGTCTCCCGAATCCATTTTATAAGTGCGATCGTAAAACTCTCGGTACGCACGTTGTCGCGGTGCAGATTACCGCGGGCAACAAGTCTTACTTCGGCAGCAGCATCTTCAAATGCTTTTCTAAACCTTTCGTCGTCCCAAAGTACCTCGAGCAGATCTTCGCAGTATCGAGCCATTTCGTGCGAGTTGAACGGCGGCAACATCTTTCCCCGTTTCTGAAGCATCCGAAATGCGAGGAGAATATGATAGCGCGCCGGCTTTAGGTCAGAAGGCAGGATCTGATTCCGAAAGAGATATTCGAGGCGATAGTTTGCAAAGGCCGAAAGATAATACGGCTCAAGTCGATGGTCTTTCCCGAATATCTCCGTACCTACCGATTTCAGTAACGCCTTGTAGTTACGTGTTGTCCTATGCGGCCTCTCCAAGAAAATAGAGGCGAACGCGCGAACAAGCGTCGTCATATTCACAACACGCACCTTTTCAATATGCTGCGCGGCGCTGTATTGCCTGGAACGCCGCTCGTAATAGAGCTTTTTCTTCCCTTCAAAGGATTGGAAAAAGACTTCAAGCTTTTTAGGGAACTCCCAGAGCGCGAAAAGCTGATCCTCGGTGACCTGCGTCTGGCGATTAGTAGCTTTGATAATCGCGTTCTTAACATCATCATTTTGAGTCGCGATTAATCGGACAGGAACATAAACCGACTCATCCAGCATCGATCCACATTCGTGTAAGACGTAGCTGGTCTGACAGCCGTTAACGATTTGATAATCCTCTAAAGTGAATCGGTTGCCTGTAGGTCTAACTGATCGAGCAACGATTGTTACGCCGTTATTCATCAGGGGAAAGCGAACCCTTGTTTGCGGGTTTCCCAACGTCTCTTTCATTTCCGCGTTAACGGCATTCCATTCCTGCCAGTGGCGGACGTTGTCGTAAAAGATTGATGCCAAAATCTCTCCACCCTCGTTTTGCACGAGCTTCAAGAACTCCGGTGCTGGAAGCAGGCCCAAATAGGCCTGATCGACGTCTGGGATCTCCGGGATTACAGTGCGCTCAGACAAGACGATCTCGCGCGTAACGGCATTCTTCGAAGCTCTGTAGAGCCTCTGCAGCTGATCGGCATCAACGCAATCGAAGGTCACTGTCTGAAAGATCCCCAAGCCTTCGAGGTCTTGGATGACACTCTTTCGGCGTGCATCGAGGTTCTGATCACCTATCCATCGGCCTGTGGTAACGTAATACAGATGGCAGCTCGGATTACCGCGTTTGAACCGTCCGCTACGGCTAAAAATTTCACCGATGATCGCAGAAACTTTTTGTATGGACTCATTTTGTGCAAGCGAAGGCCGTTCGGAAAAAAGATCCTGAACGCCGAAGCCAAATTGCCCGATCTTCGCGGTTTCGAACGACGTTGACCGCTCCGCCTGAACGAGAATGAAGTCGACGTCGAGCACTCCATTGCTTTCCGCCAAATCTTCGATTTCCTCGGGCTCCGTGATCAAGCAGCCATTCACAATGATCGCGACGCAGTCGATTCCACAGTCACCGCCAGCTCCGGTTGAGATGTCCTCAGTGTCAATAGTTTCGGAGTGATGAATCCCGACCGTAAGATACCCAGCGAAATGCTCGAACGCAGTATCCTCAGGTAGGCGTAGCCCACTCTGGTCGATAAATTCGTCTAACAAAGATTTGGTTATGCGATCCATTCAGTCTTGGAGATTATTCGATAATTCTGAAGGAGCGCGGGCCAAGCTGCAATCAAGTAATAACGCGCTACGCGCGATCATATGTCGCTCACCGGTTGTCCCGGTGCTGAAGATTTCGTCTTCTACTTTGTTGCCATAGACAAAATTGCGCAACAGCGACGTCTTGTAATTAAATCCAACCGCGCCCGTTGGTGCATCTCACCCCTCATGTCCACATGATGACTTATTTTCGTTTTGCTCTCCGGCAGTTACTCAAGTCGCCGGTTTCACTTTTCTGGCGTTGATCCACGCTGGCGGTCCGAGCCGGACTGGCAGGGGTGTCGGACTGAACACCGGCATCTTCAGCTGGGTCGAGATGCCAAAGCGGAATCTGCATCCTTGACTCGTCTGTCCTAACGAGCCAATACTCGCCGCCTAAAGGAGGATAACCAATGTTACATCTTGATACTGGGAATACCGCCTTCACGCTTCTGTGCGCCAGCCTTGTCATGTTGATGACGCCGGGGTTGGCATTCTTTTACGGCGGGCTCGTCGGACGAAAGAACGTGCTCGCCATCATGATGCAGAGCTTCGTCTCGATGGGCTGGACCACGGTGCTGTGGTGGGCCTTCGGATTCTCGCTCTGCTTCTCCGGCGATCAGAAAAGCGGCACCGATTTCTTTGGCATCATTGGCAACCTGAATTGGGCGGCGCTGCGCGGCATCACTCTTGCCACGCCATCGCCCAACGACACGATTCCGATGCTCGTCTTCTGCGCCTACCAGATGATGTTTGCGATCATCACGCCGGCGCTCATCACCGGTGCGTTCACCAACCGGATCACTTTCAAAGCCTACATGCTCTTTCTGACGGCATGGCTGATCCTGGTGTACTTTCCATTCGTCCACATGATGTGGGGCGGCGGCATGCTGGCGCAATGGGGCGTAAAAGATTTTGCCGGCGGGATTGTCGTCCACAATATCGCGGGAATCGCCGCACTCGCGTCCATTCTCTACGTCGGCAAACGCAAGGTCGTGGACCGCGGTCCGCATAGCATCCCGCTCGTTGCGCTCGGCACCGGCTTGCTCTGGTTCGGTTGGTACGGTTTCAATGCTGGATCTGAATTTCGCGTGGACGCGACTACCGCGGTCGCGTTTATCAATACCGACATTGCCGCGTCGTTCGCTGCTATTGCATGGATGCTGGTGGACTGGCGGGTTTCGAAGAAACCGAAATTCCTCGGCCTGCTCACCGGCGCGGTGGCGGGTCTCGCTACGATCACCCCAGCGGCGGGCTACGTGTCGCCGGCGACCGCCGTCATCATCGGCCTCGTTGCCGGTGTCGTTTGCTTTTACGCCTGCGCGCTCAAGAACAAGCTCGGTTGGGACGACGCTCTCGATGTATGGGGCGTCCACGGCGTTGGCGGTTTTCTCGGCATCGTGCTGCTCGGCGTATTCGCCTCGACGGCGTGGAATCCGGCGGCCAACGGCGGCGTAAACGGATTGCTCGCCGGCGATTCGAGCTTTTTTCTAAAGCAGCTTGGCGCTGGACTGTTTTCGTCTGTCTGGGCATTCGTTTTCACGTTGGGGATGCTGTGGATCATCGACCGTATCACAATTGTGCGCGTCGAGGATGCGCACGAGGAACTTGGGCTCGACGAAGCGATCCACGGCGAGACGGCTTACGTCGAAGTGGATGTAGCGGTGATCCGGCCCAGCCAACCGCTATGACCGTGACCTTAGCGGAACGAATCTTGCCTAACGATCAGATCACCCGCCGTTAAAAATTCGGCGGCTGACTGATTCCTCGACCAAATGCGTTAGGTCGATCGACAGAATGAAACAGATCGCTCAACTTCTCAGCGCAACGATTCTCGCGAGTATCGCGTCGGCGGGCGAACCAACTGTTTCGCCCACGCCCGAGTCCCGCTTCAAGATTTCCGGCTGGATCGAGAGCGGCATTGCTTTCAATCCGGACAGTCCGCAAGATAATCAAAACTTCGGCCGTCTTTTCGACGATCGTGCGAACGAACCGCTGCTTAACCAAGTCGTGATTAATTTCGAGCGTGCGCTGGCGCCAAAGCCCGGCGAGTTCGATTGGGGGTTGAAGCTCCAATTCATGTACGGCAGCGATGCACGATTTATTCATTCGCTTGGTTTATTTTCCGACACGGCGTCTACTTCGATCCTCCAGCCGGATCTGGTCGAAGCTTATCTCAATCTGCACTTTCCCATTCTCACAGATGGCGGTCTCGACTTGAAGCTGGGCAAGTTCGTTACTCTGGAAGGAGCGGAGACGATCGACCCGCGCACCAACTTCTTTTATTCGCACGCTTACATTTTCAACTTTGGCATTCCGTTCAACAATACCGGTGCCCTCGCCACTTGGCACGCCACCTCCCATCTCAATCTTGTGGCTGGCCTAACGAGAGGTGTGAACACAAGCATCGACGACAACAACGATTCGGTCGCCTTTGACGGCGGCATCGGCCTGGACTTGAACGAAAGCAAACTTGTCATCTCCGCAGCCACCCACATCGGTCCTGAGACGCCGAACAACAATCACGATCAGCGCTACCTCAACTGCGTCACCACGACATGGAAGATCACCGACAAGCTTACCTCCATTACTGATCTCAATTATGCGCGCGATGACGGAGCCGATGCCGACGGCTATGGCGTTGCCCAATATTTCACTTACGCCATTAACAGCTGGGTCACGGCTGGCGTCCGCGCGGAGATCTTCCGCGATGACAAAGGGTTTTACGTGGTGTCCTTTGCCAACGACCACGATCCGATGCGCGCCCTAGAGGGCGAGCCGACCATCGATCCGCGCACAGTCGGTGGCGGCAAGACCACATATGGAGCAGTGACCGTGGCATTGAATATCAAGCCGACCGTGCCCAAACCGGCAGCGAGTCTGGCAATTCGCCCGGAGCTGCGTTTTGATCGCGCCTTAAACGGAACGCACCCGTTTAACGATTCTAGCGAACGCAATCAATTCACCGCAGGCATCGACGTTATTATCGGTTTCTAGGTTAGACTGCGTTCTGTTTCTTTCAGTCCATCTTTCTAATTAGATCACCGCTACAATTTTCCTCGGTCCCTGGTTTCCTGATTCACGCTGCTGTTGTCTGCGGCTGACACAGCCGCCACTACAGTTCAGACAACTTCGGCACGTTGGAATGGCAGCGGAGTGCATTCTCGTCCGCCGTTTGACAAGTCGCCTAACTGGTCTATCAGAGAGGCCGGCTCGTCACATAGAGTCGTTGTCAGAAGTTCCGCATCCCCAATAGCCAACGCGCCGGGGCTGTTCCGAAATCCGAAGTAAAGCTGCGCCGCTGCGGCTTTCTGCATCGAGGATGGCTCCCTCCACCCAGGACTCGACAACATCGGAGCAACGCTGAAACACCATGAAACTATTTTACTCAGTCACATTTTTGTTGTCGTTGACATCAGCCGCTTCGGCCCGCGAGGAGTCGATCCTGGCGCGTGTCACCAGTTACTGGGCAGGCGAGGGATCCAAATATGCTAGCACCGGCCGACGACTGCACGCCGGACATTGCGCCGTCGATCCCAAGCGAATTCCGTACGGCAGTAAAGTTGTCTTCCCGGATCGCACCTGCACCGCGGTCGACACCGGACCGGCGGTCGTTAGTCGCAAAGCGGCCCGTCTATGCGGACGCACTGCGAGCCAACTCAAGGCCATTGTGATCGACCGATTTTTTGAAACAAAGCAAGAGGCTATGGCGTGGATGAACACGCATCCGCACTTCATGACGCTTCAAATTGTCCGGCCCGGATCTCAAGCGGAATCATCGGAGCTATGACTTAGTTGGAAATAAAGATCGGATCGCTTCTACCAGCGCGAGAGGCATTTACGACTGAGAGCAAGATGCGTTGCTGGACAAGCGCCCAAACAACTGTACATAGGTGCCCGATGAAAACGATCAACGCGCTAGTTCGCGCCGCCCGCGCAAGCGGGTGCGGCGCATAAAGGCTCGTTAGATCTCGCCAAGTTGGAGCCCCCGAACGCTTTCGGGGCACCCCAGTGGTCGAATCTCACCACACGCGGGGTTTTTGCATCGGCATCCCCAACCGCAATAGGAATCACAATTAACAATTTAGAAATTTTATGAAACCAATACCTCAAATTAATCACAACCAGCGCGGCTCTCGCCACAAGAACCGCGCAAAGCGCAGTAACCCGAGGGTTCTGCCAACGGATTACAACTATCATTCGACATCGGAAATCGAGGTAAATTCCTCCGCCGCTCGGCCAACCACGAAGTTGCCAGCCTTTCACAAATTAAGCAGTGAATTCCTGGGAGCAGAAAGAAGCCGGGATTATATTGCCGAGCTTTCATTCTTCATTCTAATCACCGGCATCGCCGCTTGGCCAGTCGTGTCGATGCTCATTGCCATTACTCGCCTGGTCAGGAATTACTAATGAGACCGAATTAGGCGAGTCGGTTAGCGGTTGCCGCCGAGAGTGGCGCGAATAGTTTGGACAAAACCCGATCTCAGCATCACGACTTCGTGTGTATGCCAGCCGCAGGCATGAGCAGAGTTGAACGCCGATCAGCGAACTACAGCTTTGCGTAAACGCCCACCAGCGGCCGGCGCGATGGTATCGGCGAACGGAAGTCGCTGACGAAACCATCCTTGGTGCGAATTTCAACATGACCAACGCTTCGCGAGGTTCCATACACGAGCACCGAGCCAACGGGCGCAGCGAATGGATCAGTTATCGATAGTCTTTTGAATCCGTAGTTGTTGACGAGTTCCGACGCAGCGTCTCTGGCCAGCTCGGTTTTCGGGCGGGAATCGATGACCCCGGATGCGAGCAATGCATCTTTGACGTAATGCCAGCAGCGTGAACGCGAATGCGCATGCGCGCGTTCCTGGGCGAGCGTCGCCGCTTGCACTAACCGGCTGTCGATGCGCCGATCGATTTTGGCATACGGGTAAACGATTCGTTTTGGATAATACTGCGAAATAACAGGAATCGATTCCCTTTTACCATCCGCACTTTTGAAACTGAACCGGCTGCCATGCTGCGCCGCTTGATTCGCGGTCGGCTGATTCATTGGGCGCACCGACTCCATCGTAAACGTCGCGCGGCCAGAAGCGTTCGCGATCGACTGGCTCGGCTTTTCTGCAAGCTTATCAGCTTTCGTGCGTGCCGATTTCTTAACGACTTTCCGCGTCTTTTTAGCCGTTGCGGGCGCTGTCTTTGCCGTAATCACCTGGACCACACCGCTTGTGGTCTGATCGCTGTGATTTTCGCCACCTAATGTCGCTGGCGCCAGCCCCTGCGCGTGTGCGCCTGCGATGAAAGTCACAGAAAGCAACCCTGTTGCTAGTGCTAAGAAAATTGGTCGTCTCCGCACGAGGGCGAGGTATGCCGGAAATCAAAAGCCATAGCAAGCTTTTTTTTGTAAAATCATGCCGGCTGGCCGCTTATCCCGGGGGTAACCACGCTGGCACACCGGGCAAGGAAAAAATCGTCAGTCGCCCGGGAAATAATCCGGCCCAAACCGAGGTGGGGGAGCCAACATGTCATCGCGGTCAGTGAAAACACGATTTCGATGGCGTGGTCTGGCCTCTTCATCGGGCGCAACGATCGCAGTGCGCCCTGAAGACAAACGAAGGATCAGCCGCCCGTCGGCGGTGATACCAACGACGCGACTGCGCACCGAACCACGCCGGCCACGTGCCGAAGTTTTCGAACTCTGAGCAGCCCGCCGACGTGCATACGTGGAGGTCACAGATTTCTCTTCTTCCTGGGAACTCGATTGGCCCGCAGTGGTTGGCGGCTGTTCGACGTTGGCCTGAGCGGATGCGTTGCCCGTAGATGGCGAAGTGTCGAGCGTTGCCCCGGGCGAATTTTGCACTGAATCGGTGGGCGCCGCAGCACCCTCTGGTTGAGCATTCGCTATTTGAGCCTGCTGAACGTCCGCCGGCCGAATCCCGGGCGGATTTCCCTGCGTTTCTGCATTTGTCGGCGGCTGAGTTTGAGGCGCGACAGTGGGATTGGCCGGTTGCGATGCCACAACGGGGGGAGCTGTGGTTGAATTGTTTTGAAGTGCTTGAGCAACCGCCGCTGGCTGACGCGGGGGCGGCGAGGATTCTGGCACCCCGATTAGAACGCCAACGGGCTTTGGCTCGCGGTTAAGGCCAAGCATTTTGCCGATCGAATCGGGGAAGACCATCGGCGCAATTGCAGCCGCCAACGCCAACAGCAGGCCGAACGCCACTGCAGTTCGCAGGAGACGATGCGATGGAGCTTTTGTCTGACGCGTAACGGCTGTCTTCAACGGGATTCCGTATCGATCGGACAGCGCACGTCGGCGCTCAATTTTCTCCAGAGCTCCGCGGATCAACTCTGTCACGACTATCAAGTCCTTTGGACGACGGTCTGGGTCGCGATGCAACATTCGGCCGAGCAAGACTCGCAACGGCTTGGGGAATCCTGAAAACTTTGGACCGCGCTGGAGCGCCTCTGCCGAAAGAGTCACGCCGCTTAGCAAAAAGTAGAGTGTTACACCGAGTGAATACATTTCTGAGCGGATGTCCCCGGTAGGCTGAGAGAATTGGTCAATGCTCGCGACCTGTTCCTCGGAGCCAGGTTGCTTGTGCATTTCTGATTCAGCAACAGGGGGTTCGAGAGACGCCATCAGCTCTGGCAACCCGAAGCCGGTCACCTTCACTAACGGCCAACTGCCTTCCGCCGTTTGCCCCGGAACCAGCATGATATCGCTGGGCTGAATGCACGGATACGGGA
The DNA here is from genome assembly GCA_036499375.1 of Candidatus Udaeobacter sp. GTDB lineage: Bacteria > Verrucomicrobiota > Verrucomicrobiia > Chthoniobacterales > UBA10450 > Udaeobacter. Next base: position 31,009 of record DASYDV010000018.1, on the reverse strand, counting down.
CCTTGTGAAAACCCGCCGAGGACAACACACTCACGACTTGTTCGGCGACTCGCAACACGGCGTCAGCGGCCATGGGTCCATGGTTGCGCACCCACGATGCAAGTGTCTCGCCCGCGAAGCGTTCGGAAACGTAAACGTAATCGTCGCCTTCGCGGCCAAAATCGAGGACTTTGGCGATGTTGGCATGCCGCAGCTTCTGAGCAACCGACGCATTCTCCTCAAATTGCTCCCGCTCCGATGGGTTGATGATCCCTGCCGGAACAAGCGTTACCGAAACCGGCTCTGCAGTCCTCTCGTCCATGGCCTCGTAGCTGATTGCTGGCCCCTTGAGATCGGGTTCATGCGGGCTGCCGTCATATCCAACACGGATCCGGTAATTCTTAAGGAAAGTTGTGCGCTCCATAACTGCCCTGGCTGGCTGCGGCCCAAGTTGAACGATCTGGCTGTTCCGCGACTGATTCAACCGTGATTTTGACCGGGAGTTGCTCAGGTTTGTGGCGACGAAAGCCTTCTGTTTATCCAAACGAGCAGTACAGCCTTGATTCGTAATCCGATAAGCTTTGGGAATTACGCCGGAGGCGAAATTCGCGAATCTACCTCGCAAATCTTGATACCCCGTGCTGTAACGGTAACACAGCCCCGAAAGCTTTCGCGGTTATTCTTGGTCCGAATCCAAACCGCCTCGGCATTTTGACAATTGCGGTTTGATTCAAAATAGCCAAGCTAAAGGCTCCGTTTAATACCCCGTGGTGTAACGGTAACACAGCGCCCTTTGGAGGCGTTATTCATGGTTCGAATCCATGCGGGGTAGCCACGTAAAAGCGCCTTCGGCGCTCGCGTGGCTCCGCCGGTGGGACCGCGGATTACCCGTCTCGCCGGAAATTTCTACCGTGGTCTTCAAGCGAGTGGAGGATGTAGACGTAAAACATCCTCCTTTATTTAGCTTTCAAGCCGCGGGAGGCGAAGCCTTTTACGCGGTTCGCAATTTCTTCAGGCGGGCGTATATTGTCGGTCCCACTTCTATGAATGAATTGAGAGTAGAAAATCTGCGAGTTACCGTCGGCGATCGGGAGATTGTGCGCGGTCTTAGTCTGCGCGTTCCGCGCGGCGAAGTGCACGCACTTATGGGTCCGAACGGCTCCGGAAAAAGCACGCTGGCCAAGGTTTTGGCTGGCCATCCGGATTACCAGGTAACCGCTGGACAAGTCTTGGTGGACGGCGAAAATCTTTTGGCACTCGAGCCAGACGAGCGCGCCCGGCGCGGTCTTTTTCTGGCTTTCCAGTACCCGAGCGAAATTCCGGGCGTGAGCATTGCCAATTTTCTCCGGGCGGCGCTGCAAGCGCGCTTGCCCGAGGGCGAAGAGCTGGAGGCGACCGATTATTACGCGAGACTGTACGAGAAGATGGAACTGCTGGGGATGGATCGTTCGTTCACGTCGCGTTCGGTCAACGAGGGCTTTTCAGGCGGCGAAAAAAAGCGTGCGGAAATTCTGCAACTGGCGATGCTCGAGCCGCAATATGCCGTTCTGGACGAGACCGACAGCGGCCTAGACATCGACGCGCTGAAGACAGTTGCGCACGGGGTCAATTCGTTGCGTAGCCCAAACCTTGGGGTATTGTTAATTACGCATTATCAGCGGCTCCTGAACTACATCGTTCCCGACTACGTCCACGTGATGGTTGCAGGGCGAATCGTAAGGAGTGGACGAAAAGAGCTCGCCCTTGAGCTCGAGGAAAGAGGTTACGATTGGGCACGCGAGGGAGCTGCCGAACCAGCGTATAGGTAACAACTGGGACAATTCACAATGAAAACAGAGACTTCTGCAGTCAATATTGATCGAAGCAAAGGGGATTTCTTTTATCCGGAAGCACACGTGCGCGATGCGGGCACGGGTTTGAGTGAACGAACCATCCATTACATCTCGGATGTTAAAGAGGATCCGGATTGGGTGCGCGATTTTCGCCTGCGCGCTTTGAAGACATTCTTGGAGAAACCGCTCCCCACGCACTGGGCGAGCAAGGATCTCGAAGCGATCGATTTCGACAAGATCCGTTACTATCTCTCCCCCGGGACCACGACGAAGCGCAGTTGGGATGAAGTGCCGGACGACATCAAGCGCACATTCGAGCGTCTCGGCATTCCCGAGCAGGAACGAAAATTTCTTGCCGGTGTGGAGGCGCAGTTCGACAGCGAAGCCGTCTATTCAAACATTAAGAAAGCGGTCGGCGAACAAGGTGTCATTTTTGTCGGATCGACCGAGGGGTTGAAAAATTATCCGGAAATTTTCCGGCCGTGGTTCGGCAAAGTTATCCCAGTCGGCGACAACAAATTCAGCGCGCTGAATTCAGCCGTGTTCAGCGGCGGCTCATTCATTTATGTCCCGCCGGGCGTTAAAGTAAAACATCCACTGCAGGCATACTTCCGCATCAATGCCGAAAACTTTGGCCAGTTCGAGCGCACCCTCATTATTGCCGATGAAGGCGCGGAAGTGACTTACATGGAAGGCTGCACTGCGCCGAAGTTCAATACGCCAACACTGCACAGCGCGGTCGTTGAACTCGTGGCGCTAAAGGGCGCGAAGATTCAATACATTACCGTGCAAAACTGGGCTTCAAACGTTTTCAACCTTGTCACGAAACGTGGGCTCGCGCACGAGAACGCCGAGGTAAAATGGATCGACTGCAACATTGGATCGCGACTGACGATGAAGTATCCCGGCGTCATTATGAAGGGCCGCAAGGCGCGCGGGGAAGTTCTCTCGATTGCGCTTGCCAACGATGGCCAACACCAGGACACGGGCGCGAAAATGATTCACGCGGCCGATGAAACGACCAGCAACATCATTTCTAAATCGATCTCCATCGGTAAAGGTCGCGCGACTTATCGCGGCCTGGTGCACGTGCCGAAACACCTTAAGAATTGCAAAAATAACACGGAGTGCGACGCGCTGCTGATAAACGCCACGTCGCGCACCGATACTTATCCGGCGATCACTGTGCGCGGCACGGGGAACGCTGTGCAACACGAAGCCAGCGTGAGCCAGGTGAGCGCTGAGCAAATTTTCTACATGCAACAGCGCGGCTTGAGCGAAGCGCAGGCGATGAGTCTAAGCGTCAACGGTTTCGTGAACGATCTCGTTCGCCAATTCCCAATGGAATACAGTGTCGAACTCAAGCGCCTGATCGAGCTGGAAATGGAAGGCTCGGTCGGTTAACCACTTCGCAACAGGATTTGCTGTAGCCCCGAAAGCATTCGGGCTTCTGGTCGTTAGGCGATATTAATGATGCCCTCAGTTACTAATCACGAAGTCGCTAAATCCGAATCAATCCTCTCCGGTCCGTCTGAGCTCTCCGAATTTCCTGAGTGGTTCCGCGATCAGCAATGTGCGGCATGGAAACAATTCGAATCGTTGCCGCAGCCGACACGGAAAGATCAGGCCTGGCGATTCTCGAATGTCGGTCTTCTTGATCTGACGCCGTTCAAAATCAGTCCGCCACTTTTCGAAGACGACCGTGAAAACATTCTGAAGTATTCCCGCGGCCTCGACCAGTTCGCGGGTCGCATGATTTTTGCGAACGACGAATTGATCGAGCGCGATGTCGTTTCCGAAGACCTGAAAAAACGCGGCGTCATTTTTCAACCGCTAGAGCGCGCGATTGCTGAGCATGCCGATCTTTTCCGGAAATATTTCATGTCCACCGAAGCGAAGCTTGGCGCCGCCAAGTTCGCCGCGTTACACAAAGCGCTCGTTTCGTCGGGAACATTCCTGTTCGTGCCGCGCGGTGTTGAGATCAATTTGCCGATCGAAATTTTCCATTGGCTGCGCCACGACAACATGTCGGTTTTCCCGCATCTGCTCCTCGTCACGGATGAACTCGCGAAGGTCACCGTCATCGAATATTTCCGCTCATGCGATCAGCGCGCCACCGGCTTTGCCTGCGGCGTGAACGATCTCATCGTCGGACCTGGCGCAAAAGTGACCTATGTCTGTGTGCAGAACTGGGCAGAAAATGTCGTCGCGCTGCAGATGAATACGACCACAGTCGATCACGATTCCGCAGCGATGAGTCTGAATTTGAATCTCGGTTCGCGGTATTCGCGTTTCGAAAGTTTGAGCCGGCTGATCGGCGAAGGCGGTCGCAGCGATCTGCTCGCGGTGGCGGTTGCAAAGCACCAGCAGGAATTCGATGCTCGCACGTTGCAGGACCATGTCTCGCCTCACACCGCCAGCGATCTCCTTTATAAAAACGCGCTGGACGATCGCGCCCGCACTATTTTCGGCGGCCTCATTCGGGTAGAACCGCATGCCCACTTCACCGATGCGTATCAAAAAGTTCGCAATCTCCTTCTGAGCGATGATGCCGAAGCCAATTCAATGCCGGGCTTGGAAATTCTCGCCGACAATGTTCGGTGCACTCATGGCGCTACGTCCGGTCAGATCGAAGAAGACCAGCTCTTTTACCTGCGCACACGAGGGATTTCCACAAAAATTGCGCAGCGCCTTCTCGTCACCGGATTCCTAGACGAAGTGATTCGACGACTCAATCACCCTGCGATCGCCGAGCATTTGCACCGGCTCATCGACGAGAAATTCGCAACCCCCATTTAACTTCGTACGTGTCGCGCAAAGTGCGCGGCTGCGCGCCAAACGTCGGGATCAGTTCGTTGTTTTGTCCTCTGTATTCAATTCGAAATTGATGTTTACCTCGTAGTGATCGCCCTTGATTAACCCCGTCGGCGGCGCGTCAACCTGTGTGACTTGCTTCGCGACCACCCTGACGGATTCATTTACTGCGACGTTTCCGGACGGCTTGACGATTTCGAATTTGGAAACGCGTCCGTCTTTCTCAATCCGAACCCTTACCAGCGTCGAAATTTTTGTATCTGCGGTGATGTTAGCCGTCGGCTGAATCCAGGCGCGATAAAAACGATCGTGCAGCATGTTGCCATACCAGGCGAATTCCGATGCGCTGCTTCCGCCCGCCTTCGCCGAGGCTACGGCGGGCAGGCCGCCCGCGCTGCCGCTTTTTCCTGTTGAACCTGTTTTTTCACTTCCATGCGACGGTAACGTACTTTTCGCTCTGGCCACATTCTCTCGGCGGTCTGGAGACCGCCGTTCCTTGGGCGGCTTCGGCGACGGTTTTGGAGAGGCTTTCGCCACCAGAGTTTTCTTCGGAGTCGGCCGAGGGGTTGATCTCGGAGTTCTCTTCGGTTTCGGTTTAAGCGTTGCAGCTGGCTTCGGTGTAGGTGTCGCTCTCGGCGTCGCTTTTGGAGTCGGCGATGGCAATTCGATTTCGCTTTTCGCTGTAGTTGCTACAGGCTTTTCTTCTTCCGCTTCGTCAACTTTTGCCGGCGTCTGTTCGATCGGTGGTGGTGTTGTCAGGGTTGCCGCTGGCGATGGCTCGTTTTCTAGTTGAGCAGCCGCAACATCTCCCGCCTCACCCAACCAGATGATGGTTTCGGGTTCGGATGAAGCCCTTGCTGCCAGACTCCAGCGAATCAGTCCCGCAATTAACGCGACATGCGCCAGCGCGATCAGAAGGACGTTTCGCCAAAAACGTCCGGTCGCCCCGGCATACCTCTGCGAAGGCGAGTCGTTCGCCATTTATTTTGATTCTGCTTTTGTAGCGATGCCCACCTTGGTGATTCCTGCTCGTTGCAATGCGTCCATCACTCCAATTAGTTTTTGCACGGGCAAATCGCGATCCGGCCGAATTACAATGGCCAGATCCGGCGTCGTCTCTTTCAGCTGCATCAATTGGGTAGTGAGCGTTTCCCAGTCCATCACCTCATTGTTAAACTGAATCGTGTCGTTGCGATCGATCGAAATGGTTTGCACCTGGGAGGTGTTTATCGGCCGATTCTTTACGCCGCTGGACGGGATGACGAGATTCACACTGCTCTCGAGCAATGGCGTCGTGATCATGAAAATAATCAGCAGCACAAAAGCGAGATCGAGCAGCGGCGTGATATTGATCTCGCTCAGCGTGGAGAGATTCTGGCGTTGTGAGTAGCGTCTCATCTGTTCCCCATTGGACGTTGGGCGTTGAGCGTCGAGCGTTGAGCGTTGAAAAGCATTTGTGGAAAACGCCCAACGCTCAACGTCCAACGCTCAACGCCCAATGACAGACAGGCGCTCATCTTCGCAACGCGGCTTCCCGAGGCCCATGATCGACATATTTGTGCTCGAACTCGGACGCGAGTTCGGCGGCGAAATTGTCCATTTCCACGATGATTCCGCGAATGCTGGTGACGAGAAAGTTGTAACCAAACATCGCCGGGATGGCGACGCACAGCGCGGTAACCGTAGTAATGAGTGCGCCAGACACTCCTGGCGCCATCGCGACGAGGTTGGGCGAACCCGCCTCAGCAACACCTGTGAATGCGTCCATCACACCCCAAACCGTGCCGAGCAATCCGAGAAATGGTGAACCGCTCACTGCGGTAGCGAGCAGAATCATCTGGGACTCGAGTGAAAGCGCTGTCTCGCCGACGGCCCGTTCCATAGCCGCGTTCACCGCGCCCATCTGCGCGGGCGAAATCTTGTCTGCAATTTCAAGTCGCGCACGAAAGGTGCCGTCGACTTCAGCTGAGCCCAGGAGATGAAATGTCATCTCCTCGCATCCAGCGCGATACACGTTGAAAACCGGCGAGCCGGGAAATCGCGCGTTTTTCTCGAAGAGACGGAGCGGCTGTCGGTCCTTATGAAATGCAGTTAGGAATCGCGCGTTCTGTCTTCGAGCGAAGCGGATTACGCGCAGTTTCGTAATCATGATCGACCAGCTGAAAATCGATACGACAGCCAGAAGAGTGAGAACAATTTTCCCTGCGATCGTCGCGTGATCGAACGCAAACAGTAAACCGCCGCCGGCCGCTAAGATTTCCGGAACGAGCATTCCCGCGTCACCAAATTAAGTAATAACGCACTCCAGCCAAAGCGCCACTTAAAACGCGTCGTCATCCTGAGCGAAGCGAAGCGGAGTCGAAGGATCCCGCGGAATTAGCTGTAGGTTTCGCAACGAGATTCCTCGACTTCGCTCGGAATGACTACCTCTTTCTCTGAAACGTCGGTCGCTTTTTGGCGAAGACGATAAATACAATTCCGACGGCGATCAGGAAGAAAGAAAAGAACTGCCCCCGTGTGAAAGGGCCTATCAATGTCGCATCAGGCTCACGAAAATTTTCGATCACGATCCGAAAGACGGCATAACAAATGAAAAACAGTCCGGTCAAAACTCCGTTGGGCTGGCGCGTCCGTGTCCTGACAAACCACAAAATGGCGAACAAAACAATCCCTTCGAAAAAGGCCTCATAAAGCTGCGACGGATGGCGCGGCGACAAAATGGAGCGCAAAGCCGTGGTGATTTCCGGCTGACTGCGCACCGCTCCAACAATGGCATCGGGCGTCATCAGCGACGCATCGATTCTGGCGCAGGCTGCGACTGCGCGCTCGGCTTCCTGTGGATGATCGAGTAGTTCCTTTGGAAATTGCATCGCCCACGGAACACTCGTAATCCGCCCATAAAGCTCGCCATTGATGAAGTTCGCGCATCGCCCGAAGAACAATCCGATCGGCGCAGTGACAACCAAATTATCACCGAGGTTCATCCATGAGATTTTGTGACGATGCGCGTAATAAAGCGTGAACAGCAACAGCCCGAGCATTCCACCATGACTGGACATACCGCCTTCCCAGACGCGCAAGATCGATACCGGTTCCCGCAGCATTTCCGGCTTATAGAAAAAAACGTAACCGAGTCGTCCGCCGATGATAACGCCGAAGAGCGCGCAACCAGTGATGAAATCGCCTACCCCTTGCGGCGGCAGATCGGCGTACCCGCGTTTGGCTAGCCAGAGGAAAAGGAAATAACTGGAGACAAATGCCAGCACATAAGCAAGGCCATACCAACGCGGACCGACGTTATCGTAGATCCGGAAAATGATCGGATCGAGGTTGTGGAGATAGTAGGCGAGCATTTGCGCCGCGATTGTCACTGATGTCGCTGATAGCCGCAATCAAAACGCGTGTCATCCCGAACAAATGTGAGGGACCTCTCAACAGATGACCGGTCACGCAATGTTCGCTGCGTGACGGCGACTTCGATTGTGAGGTCCTTCGCTTCGCTCAGGATGACGACGCTGTTTTCGGACGCGCTGTGTGCAACACCTTTCGCAAAAACGGCGCCGTCCGGCTGACACGGTTCTTCGCCACCTGTTCGGGCGTTCCACAGGCAACTACGTCACCGCCAGCGTCACCCGCTTCGGGGCCGAGGTCGACGATGTAATCTGCTTCCGCGATTATGCTGAGGTTGTGTTCAATCACAATTACCGTGTTCCCTTCATCCACGAGGCGATGCATCACATTGAGGAGCAGTTCGATGTCGGCCATGTGCAGGCCAATGGTGGGTTCTTCGAGCAAATACAATGTCGATTCCGGTTTGCGCATTTTTCGAATACACTCGTCCGCCGCGCGGCTCACTCCCCGTTTCAATTGGGTCACCAGTTTGAGCCGCTGCGCTTCGCCGCCGCTTAACGTCGGGCTCGGTTGGCCAAGCTTCAGGTAGCCCAGGCCAGTATCAACCAGCAGCGAAAGCGGGCGCGCGATTTTCGGATGCGCAGAAAAAAACTGCGCCGCCTCTTCGATGGTCATTTCCATCACATCGCCAATCGATTTTTCGTTATAAACAACTTCCAGCGTCTGGGGATTATAACGGCGGCCATGACAATCTTCGCATGGCACATAACTGCTGGGCAGAAAATTCATCTCCAGCTTGACCACGCCCTGACCTTTGCACGTCTCGCACCGGCCACCTTCGGCGTTAAATGAAAATCGGCTGGCTGAATAGCCACGTACCCGTGAGACCGGCAGTTGCGCATAAAGATTCCGGATCTCGTCGAACACTTTTACGTACGTTCCCGGGGTCGAGCGCGACGTTTTGCCAATGGGAGATTGATCGACTTCATAAACGGCTTCGATCACTTGCGCGCCACTGACAAGCTTGAACAGACCGCCATTGCCCGTGCGTCTCCTTTCCTCCAACTCGTCGCGTACCCCAGGCCAAATCACATCGTGCATCAATGTGGATTTGCCGCTGCCGGAAATTCCGGTGATGACTGAAAATCTGCCGACCGGGAAACGAACATCGATGTTCTTCAAATTGTTCGCGCGTGCGCCTTTGATTTCGATCCACTCTTCGACCTCGCGCAGTGAGCGGCGCGATCCGCGGATGGGATGAGAGAGCGGCGATTTTAAGCACCGAGCTGTTTCGGAATTTGGATTTCTTTCGATTTCCCGGAGCGTACCCGCTGCCACCACCTGGCCGCCGTGAATTCCCGCGCGCGGACCGAGATCGACGATGTGATCGGCGTTGCGCATCGTTTCCTCGTCGTGCTCGACCACAATCAACGAGTTCCCCTTGTCCCTGAGCGCGGTCAGCGTTTCGAGCAGCCGCAGATTATCGCGTGGATGCAAACCAATCGTCGGTTCGTCCAGCACATAAAGCACTCCTCGTAAATTTGAGCCGAGTTGCGCCGCCAGACGGATGCGCTGCGACTCGCCGCCGCTCAACGTTTTCGCCGAACGCCCAAGAGCAAGATAGCCGAGTCCGACTTTTTGCATGAAATGCAGCCGCTGTTGAATTTCAGGAATCAGGCCGGCGGCTACCGTCTGATTGTTGCCCTTGAATTTTAGTCTCTCGATTGTGCCTGCTGCTTCACTCGACGAGAGATTCGTGAATTGATCGATCGTATAGCCTTGCACGCGCACGTGACGCGCCACTGCGTTCAGACGCGAGCCATGACAACCCGGGCATTCGCGCGCTTCGTCTTCCTCAACCCATTCCGACTGGCGTTCAGCTGCGAGCTCGTTCTCCAAAACCGATTCGTCATCGCGGTTGTTTCCTGTTTGAAGATCCTGATCCCAAATTTCACCGAAGCCGCCGCATTCTTCGCACATGCCATGAGGCGAATTGAACGAGAACAAACGCGGATCGAGTTCCTCAAACGCGCGGCCGCAGTTTGGGCAACTCATCTCCGTGCTCACGATCGTAACGCGATTTTTTGAATCCAGCAGGCGCGCCGTGCCGCGGCCAATCTCCAGCGCGCGTCGGGCAATCTCCCGTGCGTCGGCGATTCGGCGCCGATCGACCACGCCCACGACGACATCAATGGTGTGTTCTTTGAAACGTTCCAGTTTCCTAAACTCCGCGATCGGAACGAGCTTTTCGTCCACGTATAGTGTGTCGAATCCCTGGCGTTCGGCCCAGCGCGCCACATCAGTGTGAAAACCTTTGCGTGCTTTCACCAGCGGAGCGAGCACCCTCAAGGCGCCGTGTTTGGCAGCTGTTTGGATTTGTTTAACAATCGATTGCGCACTCTGTTTTTCGACAGGCAAATCGCAGTCGGGACAAAATTGCGTCCCGGTTTTCGCGAACAGCAGCCGGAGGAAATGGTAAACCTCGGTCACCGTCGCTACGGTCGATTTGCCTCCGCCGCGCGTGACGCGCTGTTCAATCGCGACACTGGGCGGCAGACCGCTGACCAGATCAACATCGGGTTTTTCGAGTTGCTCGACAAATTGGCGCGCATATGGCGACATGCTGTCGAGAAATCGGCGTTGTCCCTCGGCAAACAAGATGTCGAACGCGAGCGTCGATTTGCCGGAGCCGCTCAAACCGGTGATGACCACTAGTTGCTCACGTGGAATTTTCAAATCGATGTTCTTAAGGTTGTGCTCCCGCGCGCCGTGAACTTGGATTTCGCCGTTCGATTTTCGACTGGGGAGCGCGGGCGCCCCGCCCGCTCCGTTTGACGCCGCGTCGCACGGTTCTTCGGCAGCGCGCAAGGCTAAGACGTCATCTTCCTCTACGTAGCGCACTTGATGGATCCGAGGCGGGGCGCCTCGGACTGCGGGCGAGGCGTCCGCGCTCCCCAGAATCGGCGCGAGAAATCTTCCGGTGTGGGAATTTCTTACGCGGGCGATCTGCTCGGGCGTTCCGGTCGCTACGACTTCACCGCCTTCATCACCAGCTTCCGGGCCGAGGTCGATAATCCAATCGGCCGACTTAATTACGTCGAGATTATGCTCGACCACCACGAGTGAATGACCGCGATCGACAAGTCGTTGAAATAATCGCAGCAACATCGCCACGTCGTCGAAATGCAGCCCCGTGGTTGGCTCGTCGAAGATGAAAAGATTCCCATTGCCGGCAGCATCCGCCAAATGTCCGACCAGCTTCAGCCGCTGCGATTCGCCACCGGACAAGGTGTTCAACGGCTGACCCAGCCGCAGATAACCAAGCCCGACTTCCTCGAGCACTTTGAGGCGGTTAGAAATCTGCGCGCACGGATCGAGTGTCGAGCCGATTTTCTGTTCGCCGAGCCGCGCAAAGAATTCGATCGCTTCATTGATCGTGAGTTCAAGAACGTCGTGAATCGATTTCTGATGAAGGCGCACCTTCAACACATGCGGCTGGAAACGTTTGCCTTCGCATTCCGCGCAGCGCACGTAAAGATCGCTCAAAAATTGCATCTCGATCTTTTCGTAACCTGTACCCGAACAACGTTCGCAACGGCCGGTACCGGAGTTAAACGAAAACGCGCTTGCTGTGAGTCCCTGCGCCATCGCCTCCGGTTGTGCGGCGAACAACTCACGGATCCGATCAAACAAACCGAGATAAAGAATCGGAGTTGAACGCGGGGTGCGTGCAAGCGCTGTCTGATCGACCATCACCACTTCGCCGGTTCGATGTGCGCCGGTGATCGTTTTGCATGCGCCGGACTCCTGACCTGGAGATTGTCCCTTGGCGCGGAGCAAATTCCGATACAACACATCGTGAATCAGCGTGGATTTGCCGGACCCGGACACGCCGGTTACGCACGTGAAGACGCCGAGTGGCAGCTCGACGTCAATGTTCTTCAAGTTGTGCTCCCGCGCTCCGAGAATCTTGATCGCCGAACTCGATTTTCGGCGCGATTTCGGGAGCGGGATTGATTTGCGATTCGTGAGGTAATCACGCGTCAAGGATGGAGCCGGCGCGCCCCCGCGCCGCAGCAGGTCAGGAAACCGGCGCGAGGGCGCGCCGTCTCCATTTACAAACTGATCGAGCGGCCCATTCCAAACCAATTCGCCGCCGTGTTCGCCGCGACCGGGCCCGAGATCGATCAAGTTGTCCGCGGCACGAATGATTTGCTCCTCATGCTCGACGACCAGCAGAGTGTTTCCTTTGTCACGCAAATTGTGCATCACCCGCACCAATTGACCGATGTCGCGCGGATGTAATCCAATACTGGGTTCGTCCATCACGAAAAGCGTGTTCACCAGGGATGCGCCGAGGCAGGTCGTCAGGTTCACCCGTTGGACTTCGCCGCCGCTCAAGGTGCGTGTGGATCGATCGAGAGTTAAATAACCAACACCGACTTCGCAGAGATAGTTGAGGCGCGCGCAAATTTCGTCGCGCAACATCCGGACGGTCTTGTCGTTAGGCAAAACTTCGAACGTGCGCAGAACATCGCACGCGCGGGAAATCGAGAGCGCCTGGAACTGAGGAAGCGTTAAGCTAGCGCATTCCTCCGGCTTGCGGTCCGCCAGCGCAACCGGGACGGATGCGCTACATTTGTAGTTAAGCGCCTCGGGTTGGTAGCGTCCCGCATTGCATTTCGGACAGGTGATGTATGCGCGATAACGGCTAAGCAGTACGCGCACATGCATTTTGTACGTCTTGCTTTCCAGCCAGCGAAAAAAACCGCGCACGCCGTACCAGCGGTCATCTTCGTAATCTTCATCGGTGTATTCACCCGGCCGTTTCTCGCCTTCAATGACGAAATCCTGGTCGGTTTTCGGTAATTCCTCGAATGGAACATTGATGTCGATGTCCTCGCGGGCGCACCCCCTTAGCAAATCCTTCTGTGATTCGCCGAACTCCGCGCCGCGAAAAACGCGTACTACCCCTTGTTTAATGCTCAGACTCCGATCAGGAATCGCCTTGTTAAGGTCAATTGCGATGGTGCGGCCAAAGCCGCGGCACTCCGGACACGCGCCGAGGGGATTGTTAAAGCTGAAAAGGCCAATCGTTGGCGGGCGAATGTCGAGATCGCACCAGGCGCAATGCCAGCCCATGGAGAACGGAATTGTGGGTACTGTAGTGGCGGCCGTGTCGGCCGCGCTTTTGGATTTCGCAGGCGACACGCCTGCCTCCACAGGAATCACGTTCACTTTGCCTTTGCCAAAGCGCAGCGCGGTCTCGAGGGCCTCGATTAAACGCCCGCGATTTTCTTCGGTGATCGCGATACGGTCCTGAATGACCTGCACACGGGCGCCGAGCCGCGTGGTCTTTGGAACGGCTTCGTCCACACGCACGACCCGATTATCGATCCAAACCCGCAGGTAGCCTTGCTGCTGGAGGAAATCGAAAAATTTCCGCGGCTCCGTCTTCGGCGGGACTGCAACCCAAAACGTGATGAGGACCGTTGTTCTGTCATCCCGAGCGGAACGAACTGAAGTCGAGGGACCCCGCGACGTTACCGTTGGGCTTCGCAACAGGATTTGAAAGCCTGGCCTCGCAGTCTTCGGCGGCTGCGTTGCAGCTCGACTCCGCTCGAAATGACAAAAGATCTGCTCCGCGATCGACTGCACGGATTCAGGGCGAATCTCGCGGCCGCAGTTCGGACAGAACGCGCGGGCAATGCGTGGCCATAGCAACTTCAAGTAATCGTTGATCTCCGTCACCGTCCCGACGGTCGAGCGGGAGGACTTGACCGGGTTTGCTTGCTCGATCGCTATTGCGGGCGGAATGCCGTGGATATCGTCCACTTGCGGTTTGTCCATGCGATCCAGAAACTGGCGCATGTACGGACTGAACGTCTCGACGTAGCGGCGCTGGCCTTCGGCGTAAATCGTTTCGAACGCCAGACTCGATTTGCCGCTGCCGCTCGGCCCGGTAATAACGGTCAATTTCCCTAACGGAAGATCTACGTCGATCCCCTTGAGATTGTTTTGGCGCGCGCCGCGAATCTCGACGCAAACATTCCGCGCCTGCGTGATTACCCTTTCCTCGCTCCCGATCTTCGAACCCACTGGAAACAATTCCAGATCGCGACTCGCTTCGCAAATTCTGGGAGAGAGCGCACGCTTGCATCGTGCTGTCGCCGCATTATGCGGCGACGAACTTCAGTTACAACGACCGCCGACTCGCAGCTGTATCAGCCCTCCTTGGAAGTTCGTGAAGGTAGAATGCCTTCACCAGCACGCAGAATGCGTGCGCTCCCCAGACGAACGTGCGGCGCGCACTACAGCTCAAACCGCGCGGCGAGTTGCTCGCGCTGCTTTTGCAACTCGTCGGGCACAATCCCGCCTAACGAATCGAAAAACTCCTTATGCGCGGCGATTTCTTTCTCCCATTCCTCGTGATCGAGCCCGAGGAGTTCGTCAACGGCATTGTGATCGATTTCGAGCTCCGCAAGATCGAGATCATGCGGACTGGGCAGCCAGGCTATGGGCGATTTGACCGCGCCACTGTGGCTCTCGCATCGGTCGATGATCCATTTGAGTACCCGCATGTTTTCACCGAATCCGGGCCAGAGGAACTTTCCGTCCGCGCCTTTACGAAACCAATTCACATTAAAGATGAGCGGCGGATTGGTGAGCCGCTTTCCGATTTCGAGCCAGTGCTGAAAATAATCGCCGATGTTGTATCCGCAGAACGGCAGCATTGCCATTGGATCGCGCCGCACTCGCCCCACTGCGCCGGTTGCGGCTGCGGTTGTTTCCGAAGCCATCGTTGCACCTAAATATACGCCGTGGTTCCAATCGAACGCTTCATAAACTAACGGCACCGTATCGCTGCGACGGCCGCCGAAAATGATCGCGCTGATCGGCACGCCTTCGCCTTTTTCGATATCAGGGTCGAGCGCAGGATTGTTGCGCATGGGCGTGGTGAACCGGCTATTCGGGTGCGCAGCTTTTTCTTTTGATTCGGGTGTCCAATCATTTCCGCGCCAGTCGAACGCATGCGCCGGCGGCGGGCCATCTTTGCCTTCCCACCATACGTCACCGTCATCGGTGAGAGCTACGTTTGTATAAATTGTATCGTGCGCGATCGACCGCATCGCGTTCGGATTCGACTTGTGGCTGGTGCCAGGCACTACACCGAAATAGCCATTCTCCGGATTGACCGCGTACAACCGGCCATTGCGGATTTGTAGCCAACCGATGTCATCCCCCACCGTCGTTATCTTCCAGCCTTTGAAGTGCGCGGGCGGGATGAGCATGGCAAAATTCGTTTTGCCGCATGCGCTGGGGAACGCCGCGGCGACATAATGTTTGCGGCCTTCGGGCGATTCGACACCGAGAATCAGCATGTGCTCGGCCATCCAGCCTTGTGTGCGTGCCAGATAAGAACCGATGCGTAGGGCGAGACATTTTTTGCTCAACAAAACATTGCCGCCATAACCGGAGCCGACCGAAATAATCGTGTTATCCTGCGGAAAATGGCAGATGAACCGGCGCTCAGGATTGACGTCCAGTAACGAATGCACGCCGCGGTTCCATTCCGCACTCGGGTCGTTACCGAGCCGTTTGAGCGCGACCTCACCCATGCGAGTCATGATCCGCATGCTGAGCACGACGTATTTGGAGTCGGTGATCTCGAATCCTACCTTGGTCAACGGCGAATCCGCCGGACCCATCATGTATGGAATGACAAACATGGTCCGCCCGCGCATCGCGCCCTTCAGCAGGCCACGAAGTTTCGCATAGGTTTCTTCCGGCTCAGACCAGTTGTTCGTTGGCCCCGCTTCCTTTTTTGTTGGCGTGCAGACGAAAGTGAATTGCTCGACGCGGGCGACGTCGTTTGGATTCGAGCGATGCAAATACGAGCGCGGAACCTTCTTTTGGTTGAGTTCGATCAAGACGTTTTGCTTAAGTGACTCAGCGATCAGAAACTCGTTTTCGCGTTCGGAGCCGTCGCACCAGAAAATGTTTTCAGGTTCTGTCAGCTTGGCGATCTCGTGCACCCAGTCGAGTACGGCGTTATTGTCGGGCTTTGTATCACCGATTCCTTTGGGCGGGAATATGGCCGGCGTGAGATTTTTCATCGAACGAAACTGCCCACTTTAACCATGAATCCGCCGCCGTCGAGACTACGGCGGACAGGTGCCCACCGATAGCAATTAAAGAATCACGAAGCACCAATAACGAACGGTAAAGAAAATCCACTGACGAAATTTGAAATGCAGCGTCCGTCTTTCACTTGCGCAAGCACAATGCGCGGCATTAATTGAAAGCATGTTCGGGGTCACCACGTCCGATGATTATCGGCCGGTTGCGTGGATGGGTCGCTATCCGGTCGATGTAACTACGATGCTGGTAGGGGTACACGTGGCGGCAGCGATTCTCGCTGCGATTCTCGTGACGTTCGGGGCCGGTTCCATTTTGGGCTGGCTGCAATTTGACAGCGACATGATCTGGTCAAGCGGGCAGATTTGGCGTCTTTTTACCTACGCGTTTGTACATGCGCCTTCGGGTTTGATCTGGTTTGCCATCGAGATGTACCTGTTGTTCGTGTTCGGGCGAGAAGTGGAACGCTTTCTCGGCCGGCGCTCGTACATCGCGCTTTATCTCATTTTGCTGGTCACACCGGCTGTGTTACTGACCATTTGGGGACTCTGGGAACGCTCCGCACTTGCTGGTTCGCCAGCGTTGCACTTTGGAATTTTTATTGCCTTCGCCACCATTTATCCGCGGGTGGAGTTGTTGCTACGGATCATGGCCAAATGGGTCGCTTTGATTTTGGCCGCCGTTTACACGTTTCAACTGCTCGCGTACCACGCCTGGAACGATTTGGTCGTGGTTTGGACCAGCATTGGCGCGGCATTCCTTTTCGTTGAATTGAACGGAGCCGGACCGGAGCTTGCCTGGTGGAATACTTTCAAAGCCCGCTTTGCTTCAAGGCCGAAATATCACGTCGTTCCCAAGCCACGACCGCGAACCGGCGATATGCGGGCGGAAGCCGATGACGTTTACTCGTCGATTGATCCGATCCTCGACAAGATTTCGAAATCCGGAATTGGAAGCCTGACCGCGAGCGAACGGCGCCAGTTGAATCGCGAGCGCGAACGATTGCTGAAAAAATCGGAGTGACTCCGAACCGCCCGCTTCCAAGCTAAGCGCTGTAGCCACGGCCCTGTGGGCCGTTTTTGGGAGGTAAAGACCGCAGCGAGATCCACCGGTGGCTACAACACCGTGCCGGCGCTATATTTTGTTCAGCCGCGCCTCGATAATCTCACACAGAACGTGAAGCAGAAGCTTGTGTCCTTCCTGAACTCGCGCTGTCGAATCGCTTTTGACCAAGAGATCGATGTCTGCCATTCCGATCGTAGATCCGCCATCGCGTCCGAGAAATGCAATCGTTTTCAGTTTGTGCGCTTTCGCTTCTTCCAACGCGCGCACCACGTTCTTTGATTTACCGGAAGTGGTCAGGCAAATGAGCACGTCGCCCGGCTGACCAAATGCCGCCACCTGCCGCGCGAAAACTTCGTCGAAGCCGTAATCGTTTCCAGCGGCCGTCAGAAGTCCACCGTCGCTTGACAGACAAATTGCCGGATACGCAGGTCGGTCTTCTAAAAAACGCACCACAAACTCCGTTGCAAAATGCGAAGCGTCAGCCGCACTGCCGCCATTCCCGCACAGCAGCAATTTGTTTCCCGCGCGCAGACATTGCTCAATCAGATCTGCCGCCCGACCGACTCCCCGCTCAAGATTCTTCAGCGATTCCAGAGTACGGACGGAGTCGTTTATTGCCCGGTTGAGATTAGAAGAGAAATCACTCATCAGAAAAATAGATCGTGCGCGATAAAGGGTTCGAACCTCTGACCCCTACCGTGTCAACATGCCCAGAGCCTTCGTGAACAACTTCTTCCCTCGTGGCCAACTCCATATGAAGCCATGCGAACCCGTCAAAACGTGCCCAGTGTTACAATGAAATGTTACGGTGAAATCGGGGAGAATCATTGGATTGAGCCAGATTATTCGGTGTGCAAATTCACACATAAACATATTAGTTGCACCGATATTTTGCTAGCACTCGATTTTCCGGATAGTCTTTCAATTTGAGATCAATCTACTGCTCCTAGTCTGGAGCCGATAGCACCGCCGATCCGTAGAGCATGTAAGGATGCTAAAAGGCAGGATCAAGGGCCTCTATTTGCGTGGTGAAATCTCAATATAACCCTGGAAATCGCACTTAACACGGTTCCAAAAGAGAACGTCAAAGGAAGAATTACGGCCAAAATCCCGCAAACAAAAATCACCATGCCCCAAATGATCATCCGCGCGGATGGGCAAGGATTGCAACGCACGCGATTGCGAAAATCGCCGGAAAAATGACGCGGCAATAACGATCAAGTTTTTTCGCGAACTCGGTCTGCTGATTGTTGTCCAGGATTGTGGTGACCATGACTTCGATCAGAGAAAAGAAAACCAGCAGCGTGCTAGTCAGGAAAAGCGCGTCGAGGCGCGTCATGTAGGGCAAACGAGGCAGCTGAGTATCCACCGCGAAGCGATAAGCAATGAGTGTTAGCATTGACGTAACCGCGACGCTGATCTGGGCGCTGGCGTTGACTGGATCGATCCAGAAACCGGCCCACGACATGATCACGATAAGAATGAGCGGGAGAATCACTTTCAAGATGTAGTACTCCATCGCGGATCCAGTTCTCATCTGGCACGAACACCACTTCGTTAGGCCGATATCGAATTGCAACGACCTGAATACGAAAAGCCTGCCGGTCGAACGGGAAAGATTGTAGCCGTAAAGGCTGCGTGAACGATCCGACATAACGCTGCCGATAGAGAACAGTTCCATCACGCTCCACCTCGGCTGATTCCGGTAGCTTGCGAACAACGGAACTGGTTTCATTCGCGATACCCACTCGCGGAGTCCAGATTTGATCGAGCGCGTAGTGTGCCACTCCTGCTCCCGTGTGCGCAAGTCGGGCGTCCTTCCAACGCAACACGATAGCGATGTCGGCGGTGAAGGTTTGCTGTGCGCTGTCGATGTTGCTGATATCGACGATCCAGATTCCGACGGAAACTTGAGTCGGACCGTTTCCTGATGCGGGCCGCTCAATTAGAGCAGGTGTCTCAGCGCTGCGCAGGAACTGAATCGACAGCCCGAAGATCGCGAGTAGTGAGAAGTAAATTCTCTTAGTCATTGGACCGCGCCAGGTTGAGTTTCAGAATTCGTGCGACTTCCTGAATTGCCTCAGGATTATATTGCGCGCCGTGATCTGAATTGACGATCAACTCCGACTGCGCGCCGGCCAGATGCGAGCTCCAATACGGAACGATACCGTCAGAGCTGTTCGGCGTGTCGCCTCGTCCGCGATCTCCCATGACCGAGTGATAGGGAATGCCCGGTGCGATCGGTAATTTGTCGACCGCTTGCACAAATCGATCGTTAGGCTGAAGCGTGTCGACGCTATTTGGCATGCGATTCAGCGGTCTGGCCGCAGGATCGGCGATCAGGAGCGGTTTGGTTGACGCATAGATCGAGGTGAAGAGCCGCGGAGTTCTAACGAGAGCGGCGCCGAGGCGGCCGATCCAGTTCGATGCCAGTTCGCTCCCTCGATGCGGGGTTGAAATAAATATCACCCGTTGAATGTCCGGCCGATGATTAAAGATGAGCGCCTCTTCCAAGAGCTTGCGTGTGTCACTCGCCAGCGGAGTTTTCGCTGGAGGTGTGGCAAAAAAAGTGCGCCAGATTTTGTCGCCCGCATCTGTGATCATTAATCGACAAATCATTCCGCCCATGCTGTGACCGATCAGGACGATCCGTTTGTGGTTGGAAAATGCGCGCTCGATCCCATCGAGATCCTGGCGGAAGAGCGCGGCCGCGTAGGGATACGGATAGCCACTCGGGTAACTGAAAAACCAGAATTGATAATGCTCTCTTATCCACGGGTCATCGCGGAGGGAGTCGATCATGGGGGCCCAGCTCGCTCCTGTTTCTTGCAAGCCATGAACGAAAATCACGGGTGTCCGCGCGGGATCGAATTGCTGCAACCGGGTAAGCATTGCTGTATCTGCATAGGCTGCCGGGTTCATGACACGCGAGAGCCCAAGCCGTTCGGGGTGTTCACGAGCAATCAGGACTGCCGTAGGCGCATCGAAATCGGCCGCAAGCGGAAAGACTCGTTTGTTCAGTGTGATTCTTTCAACGTTTAACGGATCGATGAACTCCAGATGGGCTTTCCGGCCGGAGAAGCGTACGATCGCGGTGATCGGCGCATAGATTCGGCGCAATTTGTACTGTTGACGAAAGTGCGGACTTTCCGTGCGCCCGATTACTACAATCGGCGCACCAACGCCTCTCACAGTTGAGTAGGTTTTGAAGAAGTTTCCACCAACCTTCAACGTATCGGTCGGAAACAAATCGTATCGACTCGGATCATGTTCCGCATCGACAGGCTTGGGAGAGACCAGGGTGTAACCGCCTTGATCTGTCAAAACGGTGATCGGATGCCGCCACGGCTCAATATCTGTTCGATCGACGTCTTGAACGACACGCGCTACAGCGAAGTTATAGATACTGCGCGCCGATTCGTTTTTTGGCTGTCGTTCCAATACTCCAACTGAAATTTTAACAGCCAACAGGTCGTGCCCCAATGCTGGCACGGCCTGTTCATGTTCTGCTGCCGCAAGGTATTTTGTTGCGGAATCAAGTGGCTCTTCCACGCGTAGCCCCGTGGGTAGGCGTGCCGGTATTGTTTTTACCGTCGCCAGATGAGAGGCGCATCCGCAGAATCCAACGAGGAGCAAACTTTGAAGGAGAAAGGGCGGCGACTTCATTATGATTGGCGAGATCCGATTCCTGGGCGCTCGGGCCAGATGTATCGGAAGACGAGTCCGGTGACGATGAGGCCAAGGAGAATTCCAACAACACGATTGCGGACGTTATCAAGATCTGTGTCGGGCGCGCATCCCTGAAAGACGCTGTAAAAGAATGCGAATGCGATTTGCAACCCAGCATAACTGATCCGTTCGCTTCCCGTCGCGACCCAGCCAGCGATGGCGGCGGTAAAGGCGACCACCACAACAAGCGACGCGATCGTTTCCATGTGCGGCATCAGGAACACAATCGTGAAAAGCGCAAGCGCGCCGCCGATCACGCAACCGACGATTCGCAACGTTCCTTTGTAGAGCGTTGCTTCAGTGCTTTCCAGTGCGATAAAAGTGCAGGTGATGAACGCGGTGTGGATTCCCGACCAGTCGATCGCCGAATAAACGATGTAACAAAACATCGCGGCGAACGTGACTTTCAGTGCGAACTGCACGTGCGCGGGATTGGTAAACGCGTCGGATGCAAAAAGGCGCTTTGGTTTCGGCGGTTCCGTGCCTGGGCTTGCCGTGTCCGGCAGAAACAGAGAGTTCAGCACGACCGTGAGTCCGGCGCCGTAAGAGATCGCGACCCATAGCCAAAGAAGTCCGCGAACCAATAGTTCAGGCGATGGAATTTCTTCGCCGACGGATTGCGAGACCGCGACAACAAAGCCGATGATGAAACCGAGCGGCCCGAGGACAAAGACGCGGGACAACCACATTCCGAGAAAAAGGGCGATCGCCATTCCCGGAATGCGCAGCTCGGGATGACCATACGTAAATTTGTAAAGCAGCAGCGTGGTGCCAATGCCAATGGTCACTCCGATCAAACCGAGGAGTCCGGTAAGTTTCGTAAGATGCTTGCTCTCCTTCGAAACGAAAAAAAACATGAAGGCGGTGACCGCCAGCTCCGGCACCTGCAGCGCCATCGAAATCATCACGCACAAAACGACGCCACCGACGATGATCGCCGTTCGGATTTTGCGCGCGTGTGTCGGCGCCAGTTCGCATTTGAGCCACCCAATCCAATCCGAATCACTCGGGCGTGCTTCGAGGAATGTCGCGCTCATGGAATTATTTCCGGGGCGGGCCTTTGATGATCGCAACGGCGGACGCGCCCATACGGAAAAGATCTTGATCCGGGTTCTCCACTTCGATCCGAACAGGAAAGCGTTGGGCGACCCGCACCCAGTTCAGTTCGCGTTTCACATAAGGCACACCGGAGGCGGGTAAATCGATCTCTCCTTCGGGCTTAACGGCCCATCCGATTCCCTGCACCTTTCCACGGAAGCGTTGGTTAGGCGCGGACGATAGGTAAACAATCGCTTCGCTCCCCACAGCCATATGTCGGATTTCCGCTTCCCGAAAATTGGCGATGACGTACCACTTGCTCGTGTCGAGCAACGAGAAGACGGGAACGCCGGTGGTAACATGGGCGCCGGCCGAAATATTCAGATTGATGACACGTCCGGAAAAAGGCGCGATGACCTTGCAGTAGGAGAGATGGAGTTCCTCGAGATTGATGCTGGCCACCACACCTTCGCGCTGAGCTTGCAGGGTCGTCTCTTTAGTTCGGGCTTCATCGACGTTTTCGGCGGTCGTAAAGTGTTTGGGCAGGAGCGGTTCCAGGCGCTGCAAGGTGCTATGGGCTTGTGCAATCTGTCGATCCAGCGCGGCCAAATCGGCTTTGGCCTTTTCCAGGACGAGTCTGTAATCCTCCGGGTCGATTTCGAAAAGCACGTCGCCTTTGTTTACCGCCTGATTGTCCTGCACATTCAGCTTCAGGATTTGACCAGCCACACGCGGCGCAATGCCCACCACGTTGGCTCGCACTGTCGCATCATCCGTGCGCGGATGTCGTTCGATGATTCCCCACACATAGAGCGTGATCACTACCGCGCTGATGACGACGATGAGACCCACAATGTTCCGGACGAACTTGCCTTTTTCGGCGTCGATCTTCGGTGAGGTTGCGACGCTCTCCTGGTTTGAAGGTCCGGCGGGTTGATGCATGTCAGTTTTGGTAAAACAAGATCCACGTGGCGAAGGTGAAGATGATCATCAGGCACGAATAGATGAGTGGCGCCGGACCGATGTACGGTTTCAACTTGCACACTTGAACGATCCAATGGGTGACGAGCGTCAGCGTCAGTCCACTCAAGATGCAGATCATCCACGCCGGAAAATAGGAGCCAACAATATCGATCGTAGGTGAGCGGTGACTCATCGGTCGGACCACAAAAACCAATACGCCGATTAGCAGGAGCAGCCCTATCATTCCGATGGCTCGAGACCAACTCTGCCGAACGGGTGGGGGATTGTTGCTGCTGCTCGGAGCACCTCGCGCAAATTCTGTTTTCATCTTCGCGGGTGCCTGATTACTGGCGGCACAGGGCGGGCAAGATCACCCACGCTCAGCGCGAGCGCCGCTTGCGTCGTGTAAATGGCCGCTTGCGTGTCGTGGCTGGTCGCACGCGCTGCGCTGAGATTGCGTTCCGTGCTAACGACCTCCGTATATGTGCTCAGTCCTTGCTTGTACGATTCGAGCACTGCGTCGAATGCGCTCTTCGATGCGGTTAGCAACTTCTCAGCCGCGTCCTGTTTTTTGAGCGCTGTTCGATAACCGGTGTACGCCTTCCACACATCTCGCGCAGCCGAGTCGCGCGCTCCAGCAAGTTCGTTCTCCGCTTGATGCAAGTCGGCTTCGGCCATGTCGAGTTTATGCTGGCGCGCGAACCCATCGAAGATCGGCACGTTCATCGTGAGAAACGCGCCAAAAGTCGGCCGGGTGCCGCCGAAGTAGTCCGATTTGGCGACGCTGACCTGCAGGTCCGTTTCGGTGACGTGCGTGTCCAAGGTAACCTTTGGATAATACTCGGCCCGGATCCCGCGAATCTCATATTCCTTCGAACGAACGTTGGCTAGCTTTGCAACAAGATCCGGCCTTTGCGCCAAAGCTTTCGTGATCAATATACCAACGGAATCTTCGCTCTGACCATTCAGATGATTTTTCTCTGGCAGATCCGCCACCTTGAGCGACACGGTCGGCATAAGGCCGATGCTTTCGATCAGAGCGACTCTGGCGTCGCTCTCCGCACCGAGGCTGGCTTGAAGATCAAAATTAGATTGCGCGCTCTGTTGTTGGGCCTGCAGCAGTTCGGGTTTCGTGGCAAGCCCGTTATCGAACCGAGCCTGCGCGGCCTGCTCCACCGTTTCTGACGCGTCCAGCGCGCTCTGAGTTACCATGACTTTTTGCCTGGCTGTGCCGAGTTGGTAAAAGCGGTCAGTCACATCAAAGACGATCTTTTGGTGCGTCCCGTTGAAGCCGACATTCGCCATCATCAATTTCTCCCGCGCTGCTGCCCTGATCGCGCTGCGTTCACCGAAGTCGATCAGTAACCACTTTGCGTTCAGCTCGGCCCGTGCCAACAACGACTCAGTGATTAACGTGCCTCCGCCAACAATGTCCACGTTCGGCAGGTTGCCATTGGTTGGCGGCGCTTGTTGCTTAACGCGCAACGTCGGAAACGGGATAAAGGCCCGATCGTATCCTCCAGCCGCAGCCGCGACGATGTACGGGTAATAAGCGCTCTCTGTCAGACCGACCGCAGCAGCTGCCATTCGGGCGCGCTCCCAGGCTACACGCGTTTCCGGATTACTGCGCTGCGCGATATCAATTAGCTCGGCGAGATTGTAGGTCTTACGCGGATCGATGGCCGGCAAATAGCGCCGTTCAGCTTCGGTCGGTTGGTATTGGCGAAGTTCTCCTTCATATCTTGGAAGCGCCGGCGGAGCCCACGGCCTCACAGGCGACAGAGGCGGCTCATCTCGGGCAAGTGCGATTCCGATCGTCGCGAACAATTGCGTCGCTCCGATGAAAGAAATCTTCACGAGAACCTCTCCAAGCTCGCCGCAGCGTTTCATGAAAACTCATTATGGCTGATCGTGACTTGAATTGGCGAGTCCAGAAGCCGCGCTCATTGACTTTGCTAGCTTTATTCGCGCGCGGACTCGCGCCAGTTGATCGCTAAGCGCTTCGACATCGCGGACGCTGATCGTCTGCTCGATTTCCTGGCCGAAGAAAAGGTCGAGTGTCCAACTTGCCATGACTCGCAGCTTCTTAGCCAACCTCGGAAGCTTCATCAGGTAGACGCTTCGCCAGAACCACCAGGCGATAAAACCGGAAAACTTGATCCCAAACATCATCGCCACACCGGTACGATGACCAATGCTCGCCAACTGTCCCAGCATTTTAAAACGGAACGGCTTGAGTGACCGATCGAGAATCGTAGCCTCGATGTTCTTCGCAACCGCCACTCCCTCCCTTAAGCCATGCTGTGCCGTTGGTGGATGAAACTTGTCCGTGTCAAAGACGGGCACAGCAGCGCAGTCACCCGCTGCCCATAGGCCGGGAACTCCGGTCACCGCCAGGTACTCACTTACCAGGAGTCGGCCACGTTCCTTCTCGCAAGGTAACTGTGCGATGACCGGGCTGGGTTTTACACCTGCCGTCCAGATCAGAGTCGCGGCAGGAATCGACGTGCCATCGCTTAACGTGACCACCACTCCATCGTAGTTCGCTACGCGTGCGCCCTTGATCACCTCCACTTTGCGCTCGCGCAATTTTCGTTCGGCGTAACGCCCCAGTTCTTCACCTAATTCGGGCAGAATGAAATTTCCCGGATGAACCATCACAACTCGAATTAATTCTTCGCGCAACTGCGGATAATAACGCACGGTTTCCCGCACGAAGTCGTTCACAGCACCCGTTGTTTCGGTGCCCGAGAAGCCACCGCCAGCAGTGACGAATGTGAGTGTCTGCCGGCGCGCCGCCTCATCGTTCTGTAGAGAGGCTTCTTCTAAAAGCGCCACCATGCGATTGCGTAGCAGTGCCGCATCAGTCACGCTTTTCATGGTTATCGACCAGTCGCGGACGCCGTCCATATTGAAGAAGTTGGTTTCCGACCCGAGCGTCAGAAGCAGATGATCAAACTCGAAATTCAGCTCGCGCTCCGCTATGCCGCCTCTGCAACCGACTATTCGGCCGGTCAGATCAACCGTGCATACATCGGCTTCGACAACCTTCACGTGGCGAAGAATTCGCCGCAGGGGATTAATGATGTCGCCCGGATATAGATCGCCAGCAGCGACCTCATGCAGCATCGGCGTAAACAAAATGAAATTCTCGCGACTGATCAGCGTCACATCCACATCCGCGCGGCGAGCGAGCCGTTTGTCGAAATGCATTGCCGCGTAAAGGCCGGCAAACCCGCCGCCAGCGATCACGATCCGAGTCTTTTTCATCTGCGTAATAGATTCAACTGTTTCAACGAATCGCGTTTGTTAAGCGAGCCAGAAACCGATCAGCAGAATCAGTATGAGCGTAGTCAACACCGCCCACGGAACCATCACGACTTCAACTCGCAATTTGCGCATGGCCGGGATGTCCTCGTCGACGTTTGGATCGCGATCGAAGAATCGGTGACGGTTGCGAAAAATATACGCGCCGCCTAGCAAATTGACGATGAAGAAGAATGTCGCAGCGATTCGAAGAGCCGGCAGAACTGTAGGATTAATCTGTGCGAGCATATGCATATGTAGTTCATCTTTGGACCGGAAGCCATTCAGGTTTGCTTGAACCACGGGGCTCCAGCACGGTTCGGTAGCCGCCGGGTGTGCGCGACAATACGATCTGGTCGGTCATTCCCTGGTAAGTTCCAAGCGGCGTTTCCGCGGTGAACAGATCGGGAGTGCAGTAGGTGTGCTCCTCGGTTGAACCTGCAGTGGCCTTCGCGTAGGCTTTGTCGAAAATGCCTAACGAGAGCAACCACAGTACGGTCCGCGTCAGCGAAACGGTGACTCGATAACTGCCGCCTTCGATGGCACGCCGCCGCAACGCAGCGAGGATTCCAATTGTGCCTAACCAGCCAACCACATTATCGGCAATGGGCACAATTACCGGCTGTTACGGCCGAGTTGGCGAACCTTCGATGGTAAACACGCCCGAGACTGCGGCGCCGATTTCATCGACGACAGCATGTCCGCCATTATGTCGGCCGTCGAAGCGGGGACCGGCGTAGCCGTTGTGGTAGACTTTGGGTACAGTTTCGGAAACCGAGTGAAACTTTTGCACCTCACTCCCGAGCCAAAACCAATCTCGGTAGGCGTCGTTGGAAAAAAAGGACGGCTCAGCCCAGCCGCTGAAAAATTCTGGCAATCCGCCAAAGAAGCCGCTTCAAAAAAGTAGCAGTTATTTGTTTGTTGGTTTTTGCCCTATTTCCCTGACTCGAATATAATCAACTCAGTTCTGACTCATTCGAATCCAAAGGAGTCCTATGCCATTTGAAAAATTTGAGGACGTTGAAGCGATCGATAGCGAGCGGCGGAAAGCCATCGAGAAATCGATTCGAATCATCAGCGTTGAAGAGCTCAAGAAACTTGGCGAAGAAATCTTCGATTCGCCCGATCGACCGTGGCGGCAAACGGCCCTTCAGTTTATCGCGGAACATCCGGGCGCCACTTTTTACCACGCGTCTGCGGGCGAGGGCATGATTTTTCTTTACTCTCGCGAGGGAGACAAAGGCTTGTGGTATCTGCCGGGGAGCGGCTTGGGACCGTTGTCTGAGGGAGGTCGCCAGCTCATGAAGGAAGCGATCGCGGCAGGTCCGCACTGACAAACCGAGTGTGGAACAGTGCAACCCGCCTTTCGGTTTGCGAGACGATCAGTGAATCTAGCGCGAGGATTTAATCGCAGCTGCTGAAGACTCAGATTCACCCAGAAAGTGGTCGATGACATCGGCCACGCTAGTGAAGCGGTTTACGCCACCCAGTTTTTCGTCGACGCTTTCACGTCTCAGGCGGTCGCGCACTGAAGAACGCGCTTCGACCGCGTGAAAGTGAATGTCCTTGGCGGTAAGTTCGGCAGCCATGCCGGCAAGCGCGTGCGCACTTTGCATGTCAACGAGCGATGCAGCTGAGAGATCGATTATTACCAGTTTTGGCGGTGGGGTCGCGACATGAACACGGCTGAGGATCGCATCGCAAACATTGTCGATATTAAAGTAGATGAGGGCCGATTCGGGCCGGAAAATCATTACATTGGGAATGAGTTCGTTGTCTTCGTGCCGGTCGCGATCCGAGAAACGGCGTGTGCCGGGGATTCGTCCGAGAAGAGCAACGTGCGGGCGCGACGAAACGCGCATCAATTGCACGAGCGAAATCAAAGCGCCAAGCATTACACCGCGGAGCAAACCGAATGTGAGTACCCCGCCGAAAGCTGCCATCGCGACCACAAACTCAGAACGATCGTTAAGCCAAAGTTCTTTCAACGTTGAAAGATTGAGCAAACCCGCGACCGCCACAAGAACCACGGCGCCGAGCACCGGTTGAGGCAACGCGCTCAAAAGATGTGAGAAAAAGAGCACGACCACCAGGATAAAAACCGCAGCGAAGGCGGTAGAGAGCGGTGTCTTCGCGCCGCCCTCTTCATTGACGAGCGACTGCGATGTGCCGCCGCTCACGGGAAGGCCGCCACCAAGTCCAGCGGCCAAGTTCGACACAGCGAGTGCGAGATTTTCCTGGTTGGCGTCGAACCGTCCGCCACGTTTCGCAACAAACATCCGACCAACCGCCGCCGTCTCGACCGCGCCGAGAAGAAAGCAGGCAAACGCCAGGGGAAGAAGATCATTCAGGTCTTGCCAGTGAACCGCGGGCAATTGCAGCGGCGGAACTCCCTGCGGCACGGCGCCAATCAGTTTCACTCCACGCGTCTCCAATGAAAATGCCGATGCGGCCACAATTCCGCCGATGACGACGAAAAGCGCGACTGGTTTGTGCTTGAGAAGAATTTTTCCAAGGATCAGGAACGCCAGCCCGATTCCTCCAACGAGAAGTGACATCGAATTCGTCTCACTCAGGTGCTTGAAGAAGAAACCGGTGTTCCCCCAGAAGCTTCCATGAGCACTATGGAAACCGAAGAGCTTCGGTAATTGTGTGCTGGCAAGGAAAAGCGCCACGCCGCATTTGAAGCCGGTCATAACACTCTCCGAGATGAAATGAACCAGCACTCCGGCTTTAACCAGCCAGGCGATGAGGGCGATGATCGCCACCAGCAGTGCGGTGGCGGCGGCAAGCGCGCCGAAGCGGGTCACGTTTCCGCCGGTCATTTCGCTTAACGACGAACCGATGACGAGCGAAATTGCCGAAGTGACCGAGACCACGGTCTGTCTCGAACCGCAAAAGATCCAGAAGACCAGGCCGGCAAACAAACAGGCGTAAAGGCCGGCTTGTGGAGGCAAATTTGCCAGAGATGCGTCGCCTAATGCCGCGGGAAGCAGATAAGCGGCCAGGGTAACGCCAGCTAGAACGTCGCTGCGCACCCAATTCCGCCTATAGTCGCGCAACCAAGTAAGAGCGGGAATCCAGTGAGTAAGGGAACCGTTCACGGACTTTTGTAAGTAGCGATGCGTGAAATGAGGAGAGGAACGGCGGCAATCAGAAAAAGAATTCCGCTGGCAACTTCACCGACGACTACAAATTGACTGTAACCAGGTTTGGGCCCGGAATCAACGCCGCAGAAAAGTGTTACAATAGCATCCGGTACTCTTCGACGAAAATGGGCAAATCATTGACGCACAAAGGTGAAAGATGGTGCGCGGTAGAGGTTTCGAACCTCTGACCCCTACCGTGTCAAGGTAGTGCTCTACCACTGAGCTAACCGCGCATGGAATTCAGAAGTGATAAGTGATCGGGGATTACTGATCAGTCAAGGCTACGGCGGTGCAGTCAGGACATCGGTAACACTTTTGGGTCAGAACATAGGTAACACTTTGGCGGTTAATGTTTACACTTCGTCTGTCATTTTATGCAGTTTTATTCGGGTGGATAGCCGCCAATTTTTGCATTTCATCTGAGCGACTATCCGCCCGAATAAAACTGCTCGTCGCCAGATCCACCTGGCCCAGCAGCAGGCGCCCAAAGCAGACCTCCATCACATCTTCTCGGATCGGCTTAAGCCCCACGGACCATCCTGCCAGACTGGTGCTGAGGAAGAGCTGGTTGCTATCCACTGTGATGGTTCCACGTGGACTCACCCGACGCGTGCACATCTGCGGGTAATCGAGGTCTTCGGGTGTGCCTTCGTATTTTCTTTCTGAAGCGACGTAAATTTCACCCGGACAGCGCATGCCGAGTTTTTCGTGCGGCCGCTCGTAATTAAAAATTCCTCGCCACAGGTCCAACTCCTCCTGATGGCAAGCGCCAAGCGCTTCTAGCTCCCGACTGATATCGCGATGCATGCGCTCATGCGCTCCATTGTCCTGTGGGTGACCGGGCCGGCTCCTTTCCAAATCAATTCCCAATACTACCCACCAGGCCGAGAGTCGGCTCAGTCCCAAAAGCCCCTGCATGCTGGCAAAGGGTGAACCGTTGTCGCTGCGGATTGCTCCGGGCAAACCCTGCCGCTCAAAGAGCTGCTCAAAAGTTTTGCGCACCGTCTCGGTGCGTGCATCCTCTAGCGCACGCACCTCCAGCACGTAGCGACTATATTCATCGCGCACCGTCAATGGCTCACAGCGTTTGCCGCCACTTCTCCACCAACCTTTAAAGTCCACCGTCCACACTTCGTTCGGGGCGCCGCCGCGCCGCTCACTGCACAGACGCCCCGTTTCCCTCGCCCGCCGGTGCCGCCGTTTCTGCGTCAGCCCGGCTCGCTCCAAGACCCGCTTAAAGGTGCTCTCACTGGCCACTTCTCCGTGCCGGCGCAAATACAATTCGCGGATCTTGCGCGGCCCCCAGCTCAGGTGCCCTAACTTTAACCGTACAATCTCGCACAGTTGCTCCTCCGGTAGTTGCTCGGAGTGACTCTTGGGCCGCCGCGATTCTTCCTCCATTCCGCCCAAGCCCTTGTGCAAAAAGCGCTCCTTCCATTTGTAACCCGTCTTGGTGCTAATCCCATACTCTTGGCAGAGCGTTCGAAAATTGAGCGTCTGCATCGCTTTTAACGCAAACTCGATTCGCTGTTCCATAGGTTCACTTTTCTTCCACGGCATGCCGAGGTTTTTATCTCACCCACACCCAAAAAGTGTTACCTATGTATTGAACCTGCTGTGCTACCTATGTTCTGAACCTGCACC
>DASYDV010000017.1:0-9655 GCA_036499375.1 Candidatus Udaeobacter sp. | reverse complement strand
CTGGACGCTGTACCTCTGCATGCGCGCGTGCGAGAAATGCGGCATTCCCGTTGTCGTCCTCGATCGGCCAAACCCGATCAATGGCGTAACGACTGAAGGCCCAGTGCTCGATCCGAATTACAAATCTTTTGTCGGGATGCATCCCATTCCCATCCGGCATGGCCGTACGATCGGCGAACTGGCGAAGCAATTCCGGGACGAAGCATTCCCGGATTGCGATTTGTCTGTCCTACCGATGAGAAACTGGGAGCGCGAGATGTGGTTTGACCAAACCGGCCTGCCGTGGGTGATGCCATCACCGAATATGCCAACCCTCGACACCGCCACGGTTTATCCCGGGATGTGTCTGCTCGAAGGCACCAACATTTCGGAGGGGCGCGGCACTACGCGACCATTCGAAATCTTTGGCGCGCCATTCATTCATGCGGAGGAACTTTGCACCGAATTAAACGCGTTAAATCTGCCAGGCGTTTTCTTTCGCGAGAATTATTTTCAGCCAACCTTTCAAAAATTCGCCGGTACAGAAGTGGACGCGACGCCCTCGTCGCGCCTTCGGGGCATGAAGAAACGCGGCGAAGGCGCCGCTTCTACTGTGTCTGGTCAACTATGCGGCGGCGCGCAGATTCATGTGATCGATCGCGAAGCATTTCGACCGTTTCAAACAGGGCTCGAGATCATTCGGGCGATCCGGCGATCGTACCCAGATCAATTCGCATGGAAGCAACCACCATACGAATATGAAACAGAGAAATTGCCGATCGAAGTACTGCTTGGCGGGCCGGTGAATCGGTTTTTTGATAAATGATGCACCTGCAACAAGCCCAGCCTTTCAAGGCTGGGACCCGAATCGATTAAACGGCAAGTCCCGCAAGGGACGAAAAAATTGCTTCTGTCGCCCTTTCAGGGCTTATCATTTTTGCAATCTCAAGACCCAGCGTTGAAACGCTGGGCTATTCTCAGAAGGACAAAACCATTTAGATTTTGACACTGACAGCGCTTGCGCGTTGAGGCTTTGGCTGCCATGACCATGGTAGTAATTTGCATCCTGGCGTGATGAAACTCCTGATTGCCGTGTGCACACTCTCAATCATCGCGCAGCTCCATGCGGACATTCCGTGGCCTGAAGTCGTGCAACGCCTCGCCTATGAGAATGATAAACTGGCCCGGCGCCCGCACGGCCATAACGGCGAATACTTCATTGTATGCACGCTCTATTACACACCAAAAGAATCGGGTTTTACTTTCGAGCGCGGCTTCGACGCTACGCCGGTCACAAAACCGGGGCTCCACGGCCGAAAGTATCCGCGCGATTTTCTGCGCTCGGTGAAAAAGGAAGGCTTCGGTCGAATTACTACTCCCGTAAATGGACGCAACTACATTCGCTATAACGGCAGCGATTCATACGCTTTCGCTTCACATGCCATGGGTGGCGGCGGAGTGTTGGTGCCGCGTTATTCGGCGGCAATGAAGGGAGGACAGGGTGGCTTGCGTCGCGGTGCGGTTATACAGACCTCCTCATCAGAAGTTCAGAAAGTTTTTGATAGCAACCGATGGAAAATCATGGATACCGGCGGCGGCCTGCGCCGTTGGCAAATTGATTGTTATTTCGGCGAAGATGAACCGCTCGGCCCCGGCAAGCTCCAAGGTCGCCCGCGTGCGACTACGTTTGAGTACGCGTACGCGAGCGCGCGAATCACGGATTAATGTGAAACTGTTCACGGTCCGCCTTCGCTTTCGGGGCGACCTGGATTTTTTTCTCCGCTCGAAAAACCGCAATCGAACGGTCAAACGTAGTTTGAACGAAAAGACCTCGGTCAAGGATATCATCGAATCGTGCGGCGTGCCGCATCCGGAAGTGGACACGATCTTGGTGAATGGGCAGTCCGTCGGTTTTGATCACACGCTGGCGGATGACGCAGACGTGGAGGTTTTACCGGTCGAGAATCGTTATACGGATACTACGGTAAAACATTTACAAGAAACCCACAGAGACATATTTGTCGCTGACGGACATTTAGGAACGCTCACCCGTAATCTGCGCCTCCTCGGCTTTGATGTCGCCTATGACCAAAAGGCTAATGACCGGCAGTTGCTCGATCTGATGGCTCGCCAAAATCGGGCGCTCTTAACCCGTGATCGTCGCCTGCTTATGCACGCGATCGTCCAACATGGATATTGCCCGCGATCTCAGAACGCCGAAGAGCAGACCATCGAGGTCGTTCGCCGTTTTAAGCTTTTGGAGCTGATCGCCCCGTTTACGCGATGCCTTCGCTGTAATGCACGTTTGCAACGCGCAGCCAAAGCCGATGTCATTGAAGAGCTTGAGCCGCTAACCAAAATCTATTACAAAGAGTTCCGCCGTTGTCCTGGTTGCGGCCAGATTTACTGGGCCGGATCGCATTTCGAAAAATTGAAGACGCGGATCAAAACGATTCAAACCCGTCTGGCGCGCAAAAGCGACGAATAAATCGCGTTCTTGTCAGGCTCATTGCAACTGGCACACTCGCTTCCAATGCGAAAAGCCATCTTTCGGTACCATTTATTTGCGACGCTCAGCTCGACGTTAATAAGTAGTGCGCACGGCCAGGGACCAGCGCCATCGCCGCTTATATCAGCGCCTTCGCCACCTCCGCCGAATGTTTCTGCGGCCGCGACGCCACAGCCAAGTGTGGCGCCCGAATTAACGAAAGCGGATTTCGAAACTTTTCTCGACGCACTGATTCCCTCGCAACTGCGGAACCGAAACATTGCGGGCGCCGTCGTGTCGGTGGTGAAAGATGGTCAGGTGCTATTCCAAAAGGGTTACGGCTACGCTAATTTCGAAGCGAAGAAACCTGTTGTACCCGATCAAACGTTATTTCGTCCCGGTTCAATTTCGAAATTGTTCACTGCCACGGCCGTGATGCAGTTAGTGGAGCAAGGCAAACTGGATCTCGACCGCGACGTCAACGATTACCTCGATTTTGCAATCCCGAAGACTTATCCGGAGCCTGTCACATTGCGGCAATTGCTCACCCACACAGCCGGATTTGAAGAGACATTAAAGAATCTGTTTGTGGCGCACGAGAGCGACATGAAACCGCTGCGCACGTATCTGGTGAACCAAATGCCGGCCCGCATTTTTCCGCCAGGCAAAATTCCTTCCTATTCCAATTATGGATTCACACTTGCCGGATACATCGTGGAGCGCATGAGCGGCGAAAGATTCGAGGATTACATCGACAATCACATTCTCAAGCCGCTGCGGATGACCAACTCCACTTTCGATCAACCATTGCCGTCGCAGCTCGCGCCTCAAATGTCGAAAGGTTATCTCAACGCCTCGAAGAAACCGCGCGATTTCGAATTTGTCCAAGCCGCGCCGGCCGGTGCGCTTTCAACCACTGCCGCCGACATGACGCGCTTCATGCTTGCGTTTCTTGAGGATGGCAGCACGGACGGAGTCGCCATTTTGAAGCCGGAAACGGTTCGACAAATGCAAACGCGCAAGTTCGAACTTGATCCGATGATTTGCGGGTTGGGCATCACTTTCATGGAATATTGGATGAAGCCTGTGCGCGCCATCGGTCACGGTGGCGACACGGTATATTTTCACAGCGACATGGTCCTGGTGCCCGATGCGCACGTTGGTTATTTCCTATCCTACAACAGCCTCGGCAAAAATGTTGGCGGCAGCCGCGGTGAAGTGCTGCGCACCTTCATGAATCGGTATTTTCCCAATCCGGGCGAACCGAAGGCGAATGTCGATGCGAACACCCAAAAATCCGACGGACGCAAAGTGAGCGGCGTTTATGAGGGAACGCGTCGGGGGGAAACAACCTTCCTGAAACTGATCGCATTGATCGATCAGTTTCGTGTCAGCAGTGATAAGGAAGGCATTCTGACTGTGGAAGGAAACAAAAATCAGAGCGGCGAATTGAAAAAATGGAAAGAGATTGCTCCGCTGGTCTACAACGAGGTCGACGGCCCGGAAAGAATCGCCTTTCGCCGCGACTCATCCGGTCGTGTACGCGAAATGCTCCCCTTCCCCGCGATCTACGAAGGGCAGCGCCTCCCGTGGTACGCCAGCAAGACTTTTGTCGGATTAGTGATTGGTGGAAATTTGCTGCTCGTCGTTTTGACGGTGTTACTCTGGCCGGCCGCAGTTTTGATCCGCAGAAAATATGAACGTCCGTTGTTCAGCGCGAAAACCGATCGCGTTCTGTATGTGGTTTCGCGAGTCGTTTGCGTCGGCGAACTGATTTTCATTCTGGCGCCCGTCATTGCGTTTAGCCAGGGATTGGAACACATCGTGATCTTCGGCGACGCCATCAATCCATGGCTGCGAGCGCTGCATATCTTCGGGTGGATTTTAATGGCGGGCATCGTTCTCTTGATCATTGCCGCGGTTCGATTTGTCAGACTTCCGGGGCATGGGCTCTGGTTTCGCGCTCACGCAATTCTTCTGGCTA
This sequence comes from Candidatus Udaeobacter sp., assembly GCA_036499375.1. Classification (GTDB taxonomy): domain Bacteria; phylum Verrucomicrobiota; class Verrucomicrobiia; order Chthoniobacterales; family UBA10450; genus Udaeobacter. The sequence continues at coordinate 5,204 of DASYDV010000017.1, read as the reverse complement.
TTGGCGGAATCGCGTTTGCAGTGTTTGCATGGCAATACCATTTACTCGACGCGTCGCTACGGTTCTGATCGGCGCATCACATCGATGAATCTTACGCATCGAGGAATTCTAATTGCTTTTGCTGTCGTTTGCTTTCGCGCTTCCATTTTTGCTTACGGCCCGCTCGGACACGAAATCGTTGGCGCTATTGCGGATGAGCGCCTGGCGAATACGGCCACGGCGGCAAAAGTCCGCCTGTTGCTTGATGGGTTAACATTGGAAAAAGCCGCGCTGATTGCAGACGAGATTAAAGGCTGGGACAAGAAAGGGGTCGATGATCCCAGGTCATTCCATTATTCGTCACACCGAAATATAGACAGGCAACTGCGCGACTTCTGGCGAGCGAACCAGCCGAGTCACGACAACAACTCAGCCGCGCCTTCACATCATTGGTTTCACTACACCGATGTGCCAGTGCTACCGCCACAACGATATCGCGACGGATATGCTGGTCGCAGCAAATGGGACATCGTACACATGATTCCATACTGCATCGATGTTCTTCAGGGCCGCGTGCCGGAGCAAAACGAGCGCAGAATTACCAAATCCATGGCGCTCATCCTGCTGGCCCATTATGTCGCCGACATTCATCAACCCTTGCACGTCGGTGCGGATTATTTCGATGCACAGGGTCGTCCGACCGATCCCGACAAGAACAAATCGGCGTTGGCAGATGAAGGCGGAAATACTTTTACACTTGAGCTAAGCGACGAGCCGCCTCGGCGACGCGGTATGCGCAAGAAGAAATTCCACGGGTTTTGGGATAACGACGCGGTAAACGCGCTTTTTCCTCAGGTGCCGCCAACACTAAGAAAAAAGGAATTGGAAGCGCAGATTGAACCATTGAAAAAGGATCTGATCCACGACATGGCAACGCGTGAACCCCGCAACTGGCAAATGCCCACGAATGTTCCTGTCGATAATTATGCCGAAATCTGGGCGGACGAAATTCTCCCAATCGCCCGCGAGGCGCACGCACGTCTGGAATTTCGAAACGTAAAGCCGTTTCTGGATGAAGGCCGCATCGTTGCGATGGGTGAAGCAATCGAGAAACCGGCGCCAGATCATTCACTGTATCGGGCATGGGCAACCAGTGTCGTGCAGGATGAACTGCACAAGGCCGGCTGGCGTCTGGCCGATTTGCTGGAGAAAATTCTGTAGATTTGCCGCCGTCCTGCCACACGTTCATTGTCTGAAGCGTCAGTAGGCCGGACTTCGTGTGAGAACCAAAGAAATTTCGCCTCTGCGCGGTTCAGTGTTTGACGCAACAAGCGAAATTTGTTCTCCTTGGCGCCACTACGAAGATTTAACCCCAGATCTCACCTCCTTCACACGCACCGCGCCTTCACGGCTTGCTTCTGTTCACTCGCGCTGCTTCTGAGTGACCGGTTCTGTTTCGCGGTCGATTGCCCGCCGAACCATAATGCGCCGCCCACGGGACAGGAAAAGACACTTCCGGACCAGACTCAGGACTGCTCGACGTTAGATCCAGCTTCCCCAGCCTGGTTAGTATCACGTGGCGCGATAAGCAGCCCGCCGGTCATGTTGTATGCCACGGATGGCGACACTGTGCCTAACGCGCAGGCGACAGATATGTATAATGCGCTGAAATTGCAATGGCCCGCCCTTGAAGCCTATAAGTATATAATGCATTACACGGTAACAGATCCAAACCGTCATTCGTATAAGTACTGGCACGCGCAAAACAATGCCCCGGGCAGCGATGGTGAGTGCGTAAGCGAAGAAGTGATCAGTTTCTTACAGTCTCATTAATGAACATGTCATTCAGCAGACTTAGATTTCTTATTGCCGCTGGGCTGCTATTCTTAGCCGCGCAGCGGCCCTCCCTCGCCGGCAGCGCCACGTGGACCAACAATCCTGTCAGCGGTGACTGGAACACCGCTGCTAACTGGGATACCCAACACGGTTCCAAACGGCACGTCAGACATAGCGACATTCGGCGCATCGGGTGTAACGGATGTCATCAATACCAATGTGATTGTTAATCTGGACAGCCTGGTGCTTAGCCCAGGCGCACCACAATACACGATCACCGCTCTGGATAATATAGCTCTGTATGGCATTGGCATCGTAAATAACTCCGGCATGATGCAGTCATTCGTTACCGGAGCATTCCTTTTGAAGAACGGCGCGACCGCAGGGAATATGACGAACTTCAGCAACGTCGGAGGCTTCGTTTCTTTCAATGACTCTTCGTCGGCAGGCTCAGCCACGATTGATCTTAGCGATAACATGTATCAGGCCCATTTGGACTTTTTTGACTCCAGTACTGCAGCGGATGCAACGATCAACGCCAGCGGCGGCGCGGAAGTAAGCGTCCTTGACAACGCCACTGGCGGGAATGCCGCGTTTACCATCAGCGGCGAGTCTTTTCTCGGTGTCGTTGACAATGCCACCACCGACCATGCCAGCGCCACCTGTATCGGTGGAGACCAGTACTTTGGGGCCGGCATTTTCTTCCAACAATTTGGCAGCGGGGGCGAAGGCACCTTCACCGCCGTCGGCGCCAGCAGCAGCGGCGAGAAAGGCAGCTATATCGAATTCGACGGCAGCGCGACGGCAGCTAACGCCACCTTTGTCATTGGCGGCGGCCTGGGCGCTGGCCTCGCCGCGACAACCTTAACCTTCTTCAACACGACCACGGCAGGGGCGGCCAACATCACCGCCAACGGCGGCGTGGGCGGGAGCGACGGCGGGGCGATCATCTTTACCAACAAATCCAAAGGCGGCACGGCGAGTATCACCCTCACCGGTAATAGTGAGTTGGACATCAGCACGCACAACGCACCAGGAGTGACGATCGGCTCGTTGAGCGGCAAGGGTTCGGTCTTGCTCGGAGCGAATACGCTTACTATCGGAAGCAACAACCAGAGTACCAGCTTTTCGGGAGTGATTCAGGATACCGGCGGGGTCACTAAGGCCGGCCGCGGCACGCTCACCCTCACCGGAAGCAATCTTTACACTGGCAACACGACTGTCACCGGCGGCGTACTTGAGGTCAGCAACAGGCGGGGATCGGCCACCGGGACCGGCAACGTGAATGTGCAAACTGGAACGCTCGGCGGCAAAGGCATTGTCTCGAGCACAGTCACAATTGGCACCGGCAGTGGTAGGGGCGCGTTTCTTGCCCCGACAGCTCGGACTAATGTGCAGGCCACGCTCACAATCCAAAGCGCACTCATTTTCAATGCCGATGCAACCTACGCTTACACCTTCAGAGCGAAACGGAACAGGGCTAGGACCGACACGGTGATTGCCAACGGGGTCACAATCAACAGCGGCGCCATGATTGCATTGAGCGGTCAGACCCAGGGCCGGCTCACTACCGGCTTAACTCTGACTCTGATCAGTAACACGAGCGCTAATCTCATCAGCGGCACCTTTAGCAACCTGCCCGATGGCGGCATCGTGACAATCAACGGCAACAACTTCCAAGCCAGCTACTCCGGAGGCGACGGAAACGATCTCACATTAACAGTGGTGCCGTAGTTGTATCCGGGGTGGTGATCCCGGCACGTCGCGCGACGAGCCATACAAACTCCGCTGGCGCCTTTGCCGATTTACTTGAGCAACCGGGAATCCTGTAGTCTCTTTCGGACACAATAAATGCGAGCAGTCGTTCAACGTGTAAGTCGCGCCCGTGTGACCGTGGATGGTAACATCACGGGAGAAATTGCCGATGGCCTCATGATTTTGCTTGGCGTCGGTCGCGATGATACATCTGCTGTGGCTAACAACATGGCCGAAAAAATCGCGAACCTGCGGATCTTTGAAGACGACCAGCGAAAGATGAACCGCTCACTCTTGGATGTTGAAGGCAGCGCGCTGGTTGTCTCGCAGTTTACACTTTACGGCGACGCGCGTGGTCAACGCCGTCCGAGCTTTATTGCTGCCGCATCGCCAGAACAGGCCAAGAAGCTCTACAAAGAGTTCAGTGAAGCGCTCCGCAAACTGGGCGTTACTGTGGCTACAGGAGTTTTCCAGGGGATGATGTCAGTGGAATTAGTGAATGAAGGTCCGGTCACCATCCTCCTCGATTCTGACAAAACGTTTTAGAGTAGCCTGCGGCGTCACGAACGAGCGGGCGGCGTTCATAAACCCCGTCCCGCGCGAAGTGCAAGCGCCCAGAATTTCCGCTTCGCTGCTTACGGACGCGGCGCCCTTGGAATATAGGGCTGTGCCCTGTGCGTCCAGCGAGACATGTTGTGCGATGTTCTCGATTCAGCAGGTTGCAAACCTGCTGGGCGCACAGACTGCAAGTCTATGTTCCGAGAGCGCGCTACCTCGTGATGGTCCGCGCTCTCGCTGGTCACATCAAATCAGGCTTCGCTCTTCTTCGCGGCACCCGTCCTTTTGCACTGCGCTTTCAATTGAGCGAACTGATCCGGAGAAAGAATTTCTTTCGCGTGCGTCAGGAATGTTTGACGACTTTTCTTAGTGCATCCGGCTTTCAGGCATTCGGCCTGCCACGCTTCAATTTTTGTCTTTTGATCTGCTGTAAGATTGAGCGTCGCCAGATTAACGCACGCCATTAAATTCGCTTTCGAGGCACCGTGGGCGCAACATGCGTGGTCTCCCGCGAACGCGTTTGATGCCATCAGCATGGCAACTGCAACTAGAGCTGTAGTGGTAATTTTAATCATGGTGGCAGTCAGATAGGCTCGATGCTCAAAACATTCAAACATTTTTACGCTAACAGGTTCGGATTCGTATCGCGATTGTAGGGCAGGCGCTCCGCCTGCCAAAGCGATGTGGGCAACCGTGGCGGCCGCTTTCGGGGTCGCCCTACAATACGTTTGGGCATGACCGGATTGCAGCCGACACGGCTGCCTCTACAGTGAGCCGATGATTCTCGAGCCGGTTCGCACGATTCAGGTCTCAGAAATACAGGAAGCGCGAGAGCGAATTGCCAAAACAATCGTTCGTACGCCGCTGATTCGTCTCGAACTCGGACCGAAGTTTCCGGACATTCGACTCAAGCTGGAAAACCTCCAGCCGATTAATGCGTACAAATTACGGGGCGCAGCCAATGCCGTAGCAATGTTGCCGGAATCTGAGCGCCAGCGCGGCGTCTGGACAATCAGCGCAGGAAACGCCGGCCAGGGCGTTGCCTACGCCGCGCGACAAGCGGGCGTGCCGTGCAC
>DASYDV010000016.1:0-127648 GCA_036499375.1 Candidatus Udaeobacter sp. | reverse complement strand
CTCCTGCATGTTTTCTGACCAGGGTGGTTTCTGGCGACACGAGGGTTGGGGTGAACCTGCTGTCCTCAATGGCGTTGTTCACCTGGTGTATGCCCAGCACGGCACCGGCGCAGATGCTGGCGATGTCTATTATATCCGCTCTACTGACAGCGGCGTGACTTTCAGTGCGCCGTTCAAGTTGAACACCGACGCCACAACCCGTCCTCAGTGGCAGCCTAACATTTCTGTCAGCCCTGGTGGCACTGTTTTCGCCATGTGGTATGACGGGCGCGAGAGCACCAGTTGCGCCAAGGGTAACTCTGGCGTCCCCTGCTACAGGATGTGGGCGCGCAAGTCCACCGATAATGGCGCGACCTGGCTTACCGACATGACCTTTAGCGATGTGGTCACACCACTTCCAGGACAAAGCGATCCTTTTATCGTGACGGGCTACGCGGGTGACTACGACTATGGCTCGGCCTCGCTTACCAAGCACGCGACGTCATGGGATGACGGGCGGGTAGCCATTAGTGGCGCTTCTCAGCAGGACACCTTCTTCGACCAGGAGGCCGCCGGGGGTGTGACTCCAACTCCAACTCCAACGGCGACGCCAAGCGCAACTCCCACAGCGACTCCTGGACCGATCCAGCTCAGAGGCCAGAAGAGAAAGGTGAATGGAATGAATACGGTGCGTCTCAACTGGACAGGGGCAACCTCGAGCAGCATCGACGTCTACCGCGATGACGTGCTGATCGCGACAGCGCCGAACGCTCCACCATTCCTGTACACTGATTTCACTGGCGACACGGGCCGCGCTCAATACACATATCGAGTGTGTGAAGCTGGCACGCAGACGTGCTCCAATGATATCCGGGTGCGATTCCCAGAATAAAGGAACGACTAGGCCCTCTCTCTATCAACGCGGCGTCCGGCGCTTGCCGGACGCCGCATTTGCTTTGAGCACGATGCCTGCCGCTCGCGAGCGGAATGTGACACATTTTCGCTCGCGAGTATTGGCAGCCGAAATGTCGAAATCTTAATCACGAAAAGGCCAAGGCAGGCTGCCAAAAGACCTTATGCACGGTCCCCTTCCGTGCCGTCGCACTGACGCAGCCATCTAGAACGCGGAAATACGCTCCAAGCCGATGGGAATCGAGCGACGTAGACGTAAGCCCGAAGGGTGAACGAGCGAGAGCGAGTGAATGGAGTCAGCGGGAAGCAGCGCGACATAGACGCAGCATAGCGGAGATCGCAGACCGAGAACTGGGAAATTCGAGTCAATCAATCGAAGCCACATTTAACGCGAGCGCCTGGCGAAAGTGGCCTTTCCCTCGTAAATGAACGGTGCAAAATGCCGTAGACGCTCACAAGCCATAAATCCTGGTCTATATGGTAGAGAATACGATATCGCCCTATGCGCCTACGATGACCTTCTCCGCCCTCGAGCTTCTTGTGATCGCCCGCGTGGTTCCAATTTCGATTGTAACCTGCTGAATTAGTGGCTGCCTGTCGTGCCTGTGGTTGGCTTTGATTTGTCCGTGACACCGCCGCCCCCGCCTTTGACGTCTTTTGGTGGCTCCAGATCACGGATTCCCAAGTCACGAATTTTGCGCTTGTTAACCCGGCGCCAAACCGAGCGGACTACATTGATATGTGGCGATCGATCCTCCATAGCCAACTATTTCGCAGCAACGTTCGCTTCAGGATATTCGACTGACACCTTAGTCGCACGCCGTTTTGATCGCCAAGCATTTTTTTGAAATCGCCGCATGATAGCTGGATGCGAGTGTGAATTGAATTTCGCGTAAGCGAATCGCGGCCATGCAATGACCCTAATGGCATCAAGCGAATTGAAGGGGACGCGCCGGAGAAAAATCAAAAGCCGACGCGTCCCCCAATCCCTCCATCTTCAGGGGTTACGATTCGGAGCCACATGATCGGTTGGTTGTGTCTCAATCAAAAAAACAAGGCGAATCGCGTCGCTGGTTGCGTTTGGCCGCTGTGAGCTCGAGCGAGCGAATGGACCAGCGGGAAGCAGTGCGACATAGACGCAGCATAGCGGAGGTCGCAGACCGAGAACTGGGAAGTTCGAGTCAATCAATCGAAGCCCAAGCTCACACAACTTCCTATAGTGTCGTGGACTCGCAAAGTGCTAGAACTCGTTCCCGGCGGGAACACGTCCGGCGGGAGCCGAGACGGATAGACGGGAAAGCGCGAGAGCGTTGATGAGTGGGGCCGCGAATCAATCAATGGAGCCGACGGGAGTCGAGCGACATAGACGAAGCCCGTAAGGGTGAGCTTTCGGGAGAAAGCGAGTCAATCGAAGCCCAAGTGCGGCGCGTCCCTATTTGTGTCTCAAACTCGAAAAATTACGGAGATCGTTCCCGGCGGGAATCGAACCCACATTTAAGGTTTAGGAAACCCTTGTTCTATCCGTTGAACTACGGGAACAATGATTTGGAAAGAATAAACGGATTGAATGGAGATGGGCAAGATATCGTTGCGGCGCGCAGTGATTTTTGGAGGAGGCTTTGCTCTCGACTATCGGCATCCTACTTGAGAGTATTCCGGCGACCGGAATTCCCATGTGAATCCAAATGGCGGGCGAGGTTAAAAAAGAAATTCAGCTGGAAATAGCGCATGTGCTGTTCACAGACATCGTCGGTTACTCGAAGCTGCCTATCAATCAGCAACGAGCGGTAGTTGAGCGGTTAAACGAGATTGTCCGGGGTACGGATGAATACCAAGCCGCGGAAACGGCAGGGCGCTTGATGACAATCCCGACCGGCGACGGCATCACGCTGGTTTTTTATCATAGCCCAGAGGCGCCGGTTGAATGCGCGTTGGAAATAAGCCGCGCGCTCAAGAAACATCCGGAACTTCAGCTGCGAATGGGCGTACACAGTGGACCGGTTAGTGGAGTCATCGACGCAACCGGAAAAGCGAACGTGGCTGGCCCCGGCATCAATATCGCACAGCGCGTCATGGACTGCGGCGATGCCGGGCACATTCTGCTGTCGAAGCGCGTGGCTGAAGATCTGCAGGAATACCCTCACTGGCAGCCGCACCTGCATGAACTTGGCGAGTGTAAAGTAAAACATGGCGTTCGCGTCTCGGTGGTGAATCTGTACACTGAGGAGCTCGGGAATGCAGCAGTGCCGGAAAAGCTAAAAGCGGCGTATGTCGCTGAGTCTGCTGCACGAAGAAAACGGGCCACGTACCGATGGCTACCAGTAGGAATGCTGGCTGTGATCGCTGTGATCGGTTTTGTCCTATTGCGTTATAGACGACCGCCTGCCACGGCGGAGTCATCTGTTCCAGAGAAGAGCATTGCAGTGCTGCCGTTTGAAAACCGAAGCCCTGATCCCAACAATGCCTACTTTGCCGACGCCATCCAGGATGAGATCCTCACGCGCTTATCCAAGATCGCTGATCTAAAGGTGATCTCGCGCATATCGACACAACATTACAAAAGCGCACCTGAAAACCTGCCTGAGATCGCCCGACAACTCGGAGTCGCCCAAATCCTGGAAGGCAGCGTGCAGAAGAGTGGCGAGGTCGTGCGCGTGAACGTGCAACTGATTAAAGCAGCCAATGATTCGCATCTTTGGGCCGATACCTTTGATCGCAAACTAACCGACATCTTTTCGGTCGAGACCGAGGTGGCCAAAGCCATTGCCGACCAACTGCGGGCGAAACTCACCGGCCAGGAAGAGCAGGTCATCGCTGCCAAACCGACGGATAATCCCGAGGCTTACGATGCATACCTGCGCGGGCTGGCTTATACACTGAAATCTGCAAACACACCCGCTGACACCCTTGATGCACAAAAATATTTGAGAGAAGCGGTGAGATTGGACCCGAAGTTTGCCCTAGCCTGGGCACTCCTGTCATACGTTGATGCGCTCGGCTACATTACAGCGGCTCTTCAACCAACGGCCGCCCTCCGTGAAGAGGCGCGGCAGGCAGCCGAAACTGCCCTAACTCTACAGCCCAACCTCGGCGAAGCCCTGATGGCCAAGGGTTATTATCACTACGCCTGTGTTAAGGATTACGACACCGCCGTGCGTTACTTTGAGCAAGCACGTCAGCTTCTGCCGAATAGCAGCCGGATTCCTGAGTCGCTGGCCTATGTCACGAGGAGGCTAGGCCAGTGGGAACGTAGCGAGTCGTATTTCAACGAAGCCGAACAGCTTGATCCGCGCAACGTGACCCTACTGACTCAGCACGCCATTTCCTATAATGCACTCCGGCACTTTCCCGAAGCGCTGCGAAAGCTTGATCAGGTTCTTAATATTACGCCGGATGACCTCGATACCCTCGCGGCAAAGGCGGCCATTGCGCAAGCCGAGGGCGATCTGCCGCGTGCGTCGGCGCTCCTCGCTCCTCTGCATCCAGCTGCCGACCGACCGCTGGCCTTGGAGACACAGGTTTATCAAGCGATCCTGGAGCGCCGCCCCGCACAAATTATACTTCAGCTAAAGGAAATACTTGCCAAGCCTAATCCAGCATTGGGCTTTTGGAACGGCGAACTGCGCTTTTGGTTAGGCTGGGCGCAGGAAGTCGCCGGCGACCACGTCGGCGCTCAGGAAAGTTGGCGACAGGCACGTAGCGAACTGGAACCTTTCCTCAGAGAACAGCCGGAAAATTATACCCTTATTGGAGATCTCGCGCTGATCAATATGGGCCTTGGTGATAAGGCCGCTGCGTTGGCTCTGTCGAACCGGGCCATCGCCGCGAATCCAATCGAGAAAGACGCGGTAACCGGTCCAGTACCGATCGAGATCCTCGCGCGGGTAGCGGCGCGCATGGGGGAGCCTGATCGCGCCATTGCCGCTTTACAGAAACTACTCTCGGCGCCGGGCAACGGCGCGCTGCCTCAAAGCCCGCTCACTCCTGCGCTACTCCGGCTCGATCCGATGTTCGATTCGCTCCGGAATGATCCGCGATTTCAGAAGCTCGCTTCAACCGCGCCGACAGCAGCGAACAAATGACGCGTTGCCGTCAGGAATTCTTATTCGGGAGCTGAAACCGAAAGTTTTTCTTCTCTCGGTACGTTCTTCAGGAGTCACCAGATGCGACCTACGACCTCAGCGGTTTGCTAGCTTGGCTGCCCCACCTACGCCGCCTTTTGCATCTTTCAGAGGCTTCAAGTCACGGTGACGGGGCTTTTTCTTCTTTTTCTCTGGTATACTAGCTTTCTTTTGTTGGGTTGATCCCCTTTCTTTTCTCAAAGAGCCGCACCGCGCGATCGAACCATGGTGCGGCTCTTTACCTCATTTGTTACTGGTGGGCCCCGCCGTTTGCTGGCCGCCCGGGCCGAGGGTGCCGCTGCTACCATGGGTGCCGCCGCCGCCGCCGCCTTTGGCGTCTTTTGCTGGCTTGAGGTCACGGGCTTTGACTTTGCCCTCTTCTTTCTTTTTCTTTGTTTTGCCTTGCATATTACCTTTTAGTTGTTTGTTGTCTGTGTTGTTTCAGTGGCGCCGAACAGCAATTGATGCGCACCCATGACGTCCTGCTTTGGAATCAGGTCATCCGGACGAATCAATTTATCTTCTCTGCGCTTACGCCATTGATTACCTGAGTCTCCGGCAGGCGCATTTTTCTTGTTCTTCGGTACACTCACTTCAGCTTTCTAATTATCAGTATCCATGCCAACTTTGGCAAGACTTGGTCGCAATAAAGTGCTCGCTGCATTTTTCTTAAACCAGATGCACGTCGCGGCGTGTTCTTCGTAGGTTGAGACAACTCCGCGCACGCGAAGGGCCGGAATTTTTCACGGTCACTTCTACGGTCTGCGCAATTTTGGCTGCAAAAGAGTGCAATTCTGCGCAACGCGGCGCGAATCAGCTTGCGTCTGGCCGGCTCTCAAAACACGCTGCGCAAAGTCGCGCAAAACTGCGCAAACCTTTCTCTTTGAATTAGGAAACCCTTGTTCTATCCGTTGAACTACGGAAACAGCGACATTTGCGATCCATTCGACTCGCTTTGTTCGTTCAGGACAAGTTTTTAGATTTTCGATTGCCGATTGCAAACAGCGCACAAATCATCGCGGACAGAGCAGCGCTCCCAATGGGCTAGTTGTCTGATTTCCCGACTGAAGTCGGCCAATTAGGCCGCGAAGCTATCTCGCCAGTGCGTTGGCACAGCTCGTCGCGTGGGGACGTCTCTAGTTGCCTAACAAATTTTGGTGCGAGACGTTAAAAAATTACCTGCATCCGGAGTAGCACTTCGTCGAATTGATCATCGCCGAACTGCGGATTGGCCTCGCGAAAATCCGACCAAGTGTGCACGTAGTTGGCCATCAGTTCTAGTCCATTGCCGTGAATGTAGTAGTTCAACCCGCCGGTAATCGATTCAATTCCATCGTTTCCTCGCTGGCCCGGGTTGAGGTGCTCCCATTTCACGACAGCCTGCAGCTTTTTTGCGATCAAGTAATAGCCTCCTAGCACGTAAAAGCCGTTGGTTTCGAACTCCGTGAAAGCCGGCGCAATTCCGGGTGCGGTGCGCGGTCGCACCCGTTCATCCAGATACTCTCCAATCAGATCAAAGGGTCCGACCTTAAGCCAGGCGTCGACACTCCACGCGTGGCGCTCGTCTGGATTTGGCAACGTGAAAGGTGTCAACGATCCATCGTCATGCACCAGCAAATTCGTATAAGGAGAGATGTTCGTACCGGTTTCATCGCGGGAGAAGAAATAATCACCGCCCAACTTTAGATTCGCTTCCTGCCCCATAAGTCTGCCAGCGAAAGCGAGCAGCTCAAGCCGGCCCATATACATGAATTCGTTGTTGTCGTTATCAGTAATATTGCGGTTGTTGCCGTTGAATATGGCCGCGTAGTAGGTCACAAGGTCCTTTTGATCCGGCCAAACATGAGTCAGCGGTTTGCCCCAAATCATCGCGCCGATTTGCCGCTCCTGCGTGATCGCGCCGGTCGGAAGACTGCGCTCAACCGTATAAATGGCGGTGTCCGCCATGAGCCATTCCAGACCAAAAGGCGCCTTGAATTGGCCAACTCTTACATTCGCCTCCGGGATGCCGTGCCAATTAACGAAAATGTCGGTACCCGAAAAAGCGGTGCGACTGTCGGAAAGGCCGTCGCCTTGTCCGAAATCGCCTTCGACTTTGAAGTCGAATTGCTCGGCGAAATCGCCGGTCAAATTGACGCGAGCACGCCGCAGACGGAAGCGGTCCTTCAACGCATTCTCGCCGAACCGCCCTTCGAAAGCGGAGACGTCACCGCTTTCCGAATTAATCTGAATGTAACCGCCTAGTGTCAGTTTGAGTTCCGAACCGCCCGGATGCACATCCACCAGCGGGGGCGGCGGTGTCGTGAAGACCGTCTTGTTGGCATTGCCCGCGGTCGCTTTTCGGTCGGGCTCGGAAAGAACGGGCGCGAACGGAACATTTCTCGACTTCAACTCTCTCACCTCGGCCTCGAGCTTGGCGTTGCGCTGTTCTTGCTCGGCGTTGCGCTGCTGCAATTGCTGCACGGCCTCTTCCAAAATTTTTAATCGTTCCGCATCGGATTGTGCGGAGTCGGCGGCCCGCAGCGTGAGACAAATCAAAAAAGAGGGAAGGAAAGCTGCGACCGCAAAGACGACTCGAATCTTCATCCTAAGAAATCCTTCAGGGTGGTTACATCTTTCGGATTAGACGCAGATTCTGCTCGCGGCGTAAAGAAGAAAATAAGTGAATTATCGAAAAAGATTTCGCTTGCGGTCACGGCCGAAAATTGGCGGGATCAGAGCGAGCCGCGCGATTCTGGCGTGGTCCCTGGTAGCGTTCCGTTCTTCGTGTACGCGCGACACGCTCAGGGCTCACATTCTCGAACTTCGCTTTGCACGCCTCGCAGAAGTCTTCGAATGGAATTTGGAGATACATCACGAATCAGACAAACCGCTCCCGGTGGGAATGGAGCTGAGGGACCGAGCGACATGGACGAGGCCCGTAGCAAACAGTGCGCAGCGGCGGTCTGGCGAGCAGACATTCTCGCGCTGGCAGAACGCATCTTACTTGACGCTTGCGATTACATCGCGATACAGCGCCTCATACTGCGGCACGATGCGATCTGCTGAGAAGTTTTCGAGTGCACGATTGCGACTGCGTTCACCTAGTTCTCTGGCCAAATCCGGAGATTCGACGAGCATATCTAACCCGGCAGCGGCGGCGGTTACATCCCCGAACGGAAATAGCGGACAAGAATCGCCTATTACTTCTGGAATGCCGCCGACACGGAAGGCGACGACTGGTTTTCCATAGAACATCGTCTCAAGGATGCTGAGGCCGAAGCTTTCGTATTCGGATGTGTAGAGCCCGGCATCCGCGGCCCGCAAATATTCGTCAACGATAGCCGTGTTTTGGCGAACAATGACAAGATCTCGAAGTCCCAGTTCATCGATTAATGGCTGGTAAGGATCAAACGGGCCGCCTGCCAGAATAAACAAGCGAAGGCGCTCGCGATTTTTCGACGACGCAATGATGCGCAAGAGCAGATCGATGCGTTTAACGGGTCGCAAACTCGACATGTGCAGTACAAGAAATTCGTCGGTGATGCCAAGGTCGCGTCGGACTTCCTCGCGGCTTCGCTTCGGTTTATTCGGAGTGAAGAAATTCGGAATGACTTCGATTGGTCGTTTCAAACCGAACGTTTCCTGTGTTTGATCCCGAAGACTTTCCGAAACTGCCGTGACCGCATCGGAATGCACGAGGGCGTGCTCGATGGCGGTGCGATAATCAGGGTCCTGCCCCAGCAAGGTCGTATCGGTTCCATGCAAAGTGGTGACGATGCGCGGAGCTGACGCGCCCACAATCTGCGAGGCCAAAAATGCGGCCAGCGCATGCGGCACCGCATAATGAACATGAAAAAGATCGAGTTGCTGGGAATGCGCCACTTCCGCCATTTTTACCGCGAGCGGCAAAGTGTAATCCGGACATGGAAACAAGGGGTTATCTACGACATCCACCCGATGGAAATGAAGATTGTCTTGCGGCAGGTCCAGCCGAACGGGTTGCGCGTAGCTAAAAAAGTAAACTTCATGACCGCGCCGCGCCAACTCCGACCCGAGGGCTGTTGCCAAAATCCCGCTCCCGCCAATCAACGGAAAACAGGCAATGCCAATTTTGAGCGGTATCGATTTCATCACAGCTCCGTATAGGCTTTGCCGGAGTCGGAAATCTCGTCGCGTTTCACGAATCTCACCCCGGGAGCATCCGCTTTGTTAATGTAGTGCTGCTCGCTCGCGCCGGCGACGTAGTGTGTGCATCGAATTACTGATTGCATCCAGGTGAAACGCGTGTCGCGAGTCGGGCTGATTTGCTCGGGACCAAATTCTCCGCCAGGAATCTCCACAAATCGATCGCCTCCTTTGTGCAGCAAGAATTTTCCGTCGCGGTAGCGCGCGCGCACGATCTCTCCCTCATACCGCCGATCGACGAAATAGTCTGAGACCGCTACGGCACGCGCCCGGAACTCCGGTGCGCTGGATCGCTCGACTCGTATACCTTCTAGCAAACCCATTCGCATGTATATCTCGAGACAAAACTCGGCGACATTGCCGCCTTTGGTCTGCTTAAAGCAGTCGACCAGGAGCTGCCGAACATAATTTGGAAGTTGGCGCGCAGTTTTCTCGTGCCATTCTGGCAAGACACGTTTGGCGTAGAGCGGCGAGAACTGCTTTTGGATCCGATTCTCGAACTGAAAATTTATAGTGACATCCCGCTTGCTCTGTTCGTCTCGCAAAATAGTGATCGTTTCGCGCGGATCATGATCGCTGTCGTGAAAGAAAAAGACGATTTCGCCGCCAATCTCCTTTTGGAGTCGCCGGGCGGTCAGAATCTTGGCGACCAAAAATCGCTTGGGGAAGAATCCGCAAGGTTGCTGGCCGAAACAAATAATCGGGTGATCCATGCCTCAAAATGAGCCTCATACCCCGGCCGGAGTGTCCGCGATGCGAAAGATAGTTTGCTGCAGGATGGGGGCCAAAATCAATACGGCCGCGCATCCGATAAAATTATACCAGAGGTAACCGATATTGGTCGTCGCGAACAGGACGAACACAAGCGTTTGCGCAAGGAGCGCCGCGAAAAACACGGCCGAGCCGGTGACGCGACGAATAAAGAAAGCTGCCAGGAAAAGACCGAGAATGCTGCCGTAAAAAACAGAGCCCAGAATGTTACCAGCCTCGATGAGGTTCTCGACCAAACTTGCAAACGAAGCGACGCCAATGGCCATCAAACCCCAGGCGGCCGTCAGCGCTTGCGCCGCGATCACATAATGGTGGTCGCTCGCATTCGGACGAATCAACGGCCGGTAGAAATCGATCGCGGTGGTGGAGCCGAGAGCATTCAGAGTTGCCGCCGTGGCGGACATGGTCGCGCACAAGATCACTGCGATGAGTAATCCGACAATTCCGTGCGGCATCTGTTGAAGAATAAAAGTAATGAACACGTAATCGGATTCCTTGCTCTTTGGATCCACGCCGGCTTTCGTGAGAACTGCCTTCGTTCGATTGCGCAATTCGCCAGCCCGCGCTTCGAGCTCGCGCAGCTTACTCATGGCAGCATCACGCTCGTTTGGCGATGCATCGGAAACAGCGCGAATGGCAGCGCGTTTTTGCACGAATACCTGATCGAACTGCGTCTGCAATGCCGTTAACTGTGGCGCATAGCCGTTCTCCAACGCACGCTCGTACGCAGGTTGATTAAAATAAACAGGCGGTTTTTCGAATTGGTAAAACATGAAAACAATCGCGCCGAGCAGCAGAATGCAAAATTGCATCGGCACCTTCACCACGGCGTTAAACAGCAATCCGAGACGACTTTCTTTCAGCGACCCGCCGGCGAGATAACGTTGTACTTGTGACTGATCCGCTCCGAAATAAGACAACGCGAGGAAAAAACCACCGATCAGGCCCGACCAAAATGTATATCGTTTGTGCGGATCGACTGAGAAATTGACGGCCTCCAGTTTGCCCATTTTGCCGGCGACCGAGAGCGTGCTTTGAAACGACAGATCGGGCGACAGTCGGTAAACCGCCACGGCAAATGCAATCGCCATGCCGACCAGAATCACGATCATCTGGTAGCGCTGGGTGATGCTGACAATTTTTGTCCCGCCCATAACGGTGTAGATAATGACTAGTCCGCCTGCGAGCCAGATGGTCAGGTTCAAGCGCCACCCGAGCAAAGCGGAGAGAACAATGGCCGGCGCATAGATGGTGATCCCCGCAGCGATGCCTCGTTGCACGAGAAACAGAAATGCGCCGAGTAACTGCGTCTTTCGATCGAATCGTTCGCCCAGGTACTGATAGGCGGTGTAAACCTTCAGTCGCTGATAGATCGGAACGAAGACGGCACAAACGATGATAAGCGCGAGCGGTTGCCCAAAATAATTCTGGATAAAACCTATGCCGTTCTCATAGGCCTGTCCCGGCATGGAAAGAAACGTGATCGGTCCTGCCTGGGTTGCCAGCACGGAGAGTCCAATCGTGGCCCAACCGATACTTGCGTCGCCCTTGAGATATTGGCCTAACGAGGCGCTGCCGCGCGTGCGCCAAAGCCCATAAAGCGGGATCGCCAGAATCGTGGCGATGAGAACAAAATAATCCAGCCGGTTCACGAAAACCGGACGGTGAAGAGATAGAGTAGCACTACCTCCACTGCAAACAGAGAAAGCGCCATGCCATAGGCTTTGGGCCACGAATGAACATCCGGCTTGTCCTCGCTCCTATTCATTTCCCGAGTGACAACATGTTAGCAAACAACCGATAAGCCCCTGGAACGCCTGCGGGCAACTGTCGAAACCAGGAATAGCTCGTGTAGACAAAGTAACCTTTGCCCGACTTCGCAACCAGCAGCCCACCATCGAGTGGCTTTTCATTTGGATCATTGCACGAGAGGATCGGTGTCCAGGCAGGGTCCCATTTGTTGGGAAAATAAAGTCCTCGTTCCTGAACCCATCCCTCGAAATCTTTCGACGTGATTTTGTTGGGCGTAGTCATGACCGGATGCTTCGGCGCGAGAACGCGCACCTGCGCATTCTCGTCAGTGACACGGTCACGCGAAATCTCCAGTGGGTACGGTCCGAATTCGTTACTCTTAAGCTCCGCCAGGGTGTTGTACTGCACGATCGCAACTCCGCCGTCTTTCACATACGCAAACAGCTCAGGTAACCAGTTGGAAATTCCTTCCCGTGTATTGTAGACACGGATTCCCAGCACGACTGCAGAGAACTGCGCGAGGTTCTTGGCGGTGATCTCCGGTTCGCTCAAAATTTTCACTGAATAACCGATTTGTCTGAGACTTTCCGGGACATCATCGCCGGCGCCTGGAATATAACCGATGCGATCCCCTTTCTTGCGGATATCGGCCCGAACCAGTTTAGCTTCTGCCGGTGGCATGAGCGTCTCGACGCCGATGTGCGGGTACGAAATGCGCACGCGATCTAACGAATAGTCGTGGCTGTTCGTCGAAACGATGGCTCGCAATACGCCTTCGCTATTTTGGTCCGGTGGTTTGATCGTGAACGTGGCGACCGTCTCCGCATCCGCTGTTTTCAAGTCTATCGGGACAGAGGCCGGAGAGACTTCCCATCCCTGCGGCAAAGCCAGTCTTAGTTCTCCTTTCACAGGACCGGTGGCAGCCGTGACCTGCACTGAAACGGGTTTTGCCTGGCTCGTCGGGAAAACGAACACATTGTCCGAGAGCTTGGCGAAAACAGGTGGCGCAATCACTAACGGCTGTCGCACTTCGCCCGCAACGGGGTCGACTGTGCGGTACTTCGTGTTCAGCAAATAGCGCAGTTCCTGTCCATTGACTTGAAGCAGTACCTCGACGGGAACCGCGGGCGGATTCTCTGGCAGGCCAATAAGTTTTTGATCGTCGACATCGAAGGAACCGAGCATTCGATGTTTACGAAGCCAGTACGGCTGCGAATAGGGAGTATCCTCCGGGATTTTGCAGGACAGATCCTTCGTAACGAGTTCGTTCGATGGAAGCGCCGCATCAATTGTCAGCGAAGCGCCGGTGATTGGAAATCGCGCTTCCTGCAGTGTAACCGGGACATTGGAGCGATTGATTGCCTCCAGCTTGATCGTCGCCGTTTGGCCAGGAGTGAACGTTTCGTTTGCTGTTGACGCTTCCAAGTGCAGGCCGAGACATGCTGCGATGATCTGGTCCAATTCGGCCTTCTTCTGTGGGATCCACAATTCATCCTTAATTCCGCTCATGATCTGTCGCAGTTTCAACAAATCAGGCACCGAAGCGGCTGGATCGGCGGGATTAGATTTCGAAACGATCTGACGAATTTCTGTCGCGATGGATTCCGAATTAGGAACGCGCGACCAACTCGTATCGACGCCTTCGAAAAGCGACTTGGTCATCGGCTCACCTTGCAACAGTTTGAAATATTCTTTTCGCGCTCCGCGGCGCGGCGGGCTGCCTACGCCCTGGCTCTTGTGCATGCTCAGACTCGCCGCCGCGATTTCCGCGTAGGATTTTCCGAGAAGCGGATTGTAACCGCCCGCTTCCAAAACGGTCAGACCCGTGGGATCGAAAGGAAGATGGCGGGTCATAAAGAAAAATGGCGACGTGTTCCAAACCAGCCTCTTCGCGCGCCACGGCTTTACGAAAGCCAGTTGTTCCGGGAAACGATTTGGGTCAGCGGCAGCCGAGAATGCTTCCTGCGCCAGAATGGCTGACGCAGTGTGATGGCCATGCGTCAGCTGATCTTCGGGACTGAAGCGCGTCACGATTACATTCGGTTGAAACTTCCTGATAACCCAAACCACATCGGACAAAATCTTGTCGTGATTCCAGATGCGCAGACTCTCTTCAGCCGTCTTGGAAAATCCAAAATCGATTGCTCGTGTGAAGAACTGTTTGCCATGGTCGATCCGCCGTGCCGCCAGCAATTCCTCTGTTCGAATAACGCCCAGCCGCTCGCCCAGTTCCGGGCCGATCAAATTCTGGCCGCCGTCCCCGCGGTTAATCGAAAGATAAGCGCTGTCGTAAAGCGAACCGTTCGCCCAGAACGCCATCAGATAAGTGTTCTCATCGTCGGGATGCGCCGCGATGTAAAGAACCCGACCGAGCACATTGAGCTTTTGCAGCGCAAGCTCAATCTCGCTGGCGTTCATCTGTTCCGGAGACAACAACGGCGGCTCATCTGCTGATCTGGCCATGGATACGATGGCAAGCATTGCAATCGCAATGGCCGCCCGCCAACAGAGCACTATCTTGCCGTGCGTCAGGTTCAACGTCGCAATCCCAGTTGTGAACGTCCCATCGAGGCTATGGTCCGAAGTCCGAGATAGCCACGGTTACTTGTTGATGTCCTGCTTCGCGTCGAGTCGGGTAATCAGCGCCTGGATGCTTTGCTTCTGGGCATCGGTTGGAGCAGCAACCTGTGCCTGCCTGGCATCGCTGGCCGCAGCTGCAAACTGACCTGCTGCAGACTTAATACGGGCCTCAGCCAGGTGTCCGTATACCTCCTTCGGAAAGCGTTTAGCGACGTCTTTGAAGATCTCTATCGCTTCAGCATCCTTTTTCTGATTCTGCAATTGTCGACCGTACGTATAGAGTTGAGGGGCAGTGGCAATTTCGAGGGCATGGTTCCAGGTGGTTTTCGCCTCGTCGGGGCGATTCAGGGCTTTGAGGATGTCTGCCTTGGTGCTGAGATTATCGAACCTTTCCTCATTCTGAATTGAGGCATCAGTCCAGCGCAACGCTTCATCGAGATTGATCTTTCTCGTTAGGCAAAATTGCGCTGCTTCGTTCAAAGCTTGCCAGGTAAACTGACCGCGTCCCTTCAGCTGCGCCCGAATATTCTGCAACGTCTGGTCCGCATCGTTAACGGAGACAGTAAAAGGAACACCCAACTTCTCCCACTTCAGTGTGACCGCCGTCGAAGTTGGCTTCAAATCTTCAAATTCAAATTCGAGGGCCTCTTTCGTCTCAGCGAGAGGCTGTGACTTCACATTCACCCGTAAAGCATCTTCCTTCTGGTCGTAGCTGTAGCTTCCCCATGCCGTGTTGGTTTTGGAAAAAATCACAGTCCATGAATCTGGAGTGGGGATCATGTGCAGACCATAGATTCCTTTGTCCAACAGCTTGCCCTCCACCGAAACCGGATCGCTGAATTCGATCGTCGTATTTTCGTTAGCGCCCGCGCGCCAAACCTTGCCGTACGGAACGAGGCCTCCCCAAATCTTTCGTCCGTTCACCAACGGGCGATGATATTTGACCGTAATATCCGTCAGCGCGATCCGCTGTTTGACCTCAGCAGCCTGGCTGACGTCAGGCAGGGTCAAATCGTTCTGTGCGGAAGCGATTTGGCTGAGGCCGGCAATGACGAGATAAAGAACAAACGGCTTAAGCGTGATTATTTTCATATTTTGGCCTTTACCCTTCTCAGATTTTTGGTGCTCCGCTACCAGTTTTTCGGTGCTGTCGGTGATTTGGCTGGCGTTTTGCTTGTGAGATTTTCTACTCTGCTGCGACGAATCCAAGCATGGGTACACAGGATATCACTCGACCCCTTTTTCTTCCGGTCATCATCGGCACGCCGCGCCAGGGGCGCTTAACCGAATCGGCGGCAAATTTCGTTTTCGGTGAAGTATCGAAACGCGACGATATCGAAACGGAATTGATCGATATCCGGAAAATTCCCATCCGCATGGACGACGCCGGCGAAGCGCTAAAGGACAGCAAATTCTCGGCGACAGTCACGCGCGCCGACGGCCTCATCCTTGTGGTCCCGGAATACAATCACAGTTTCCCTGGTCTGCTAAAGCACGTGCTCGATACGAACTTAAAGGAATACATTCACAAAGCGGTTGGTGTTTGCGGCGTGTCGGCCGGGCCTTTCGGCGGTGCACGCATGATCCAGAGTCTGCTCCCGGTGCTGCGGGAGTTGGGCCTCGTCACAATTTTCTGGGACGTCTATTTCGGCACCGCAGGAAAGCTGTTCGATCCGGCAACTGGACAGATTACCGATCCAGCGTACACCAGTCGCGTCGCAAAATTTCTGGACGAGTTAGTCTGGATGGCTCTCGCGCTTCGGTACGCGCGCGAAAATATTCCCGAAGCATGATTCGCTCGCTTCTCCGGAGCTCGGGTGCAGATGTGGCTAGGGTTCCAGCAGTTCCGCGAGCGCCTTTGGATCGGTTACGGGCGCTTTGCAGGTGAAATTCTGGCACACGTACGCGGCGGGTTTGCCGTCGACGGGCGACATCGAGCGGATCGCTTCGTTTTTCTCGCCGAGATACTTCTGGCCTTCGCCGTCATCGGCCAGAAGCAGAATTGTCTTTGGCAGAAAATGACGATGCACCTCTTTAAGCAGTGCTTTGGTTTCCGGCGCGTCCTTCTTTCCGGCGATCACGATCTGGCGTGGTTTACCTAACGAGTAATCGAGCGCAATCAGCATTTGTGGCATGGCGCTGGGAAAATGCAAAAGCGTCGTGGCAAATGCAGCTATTGTTTTTCGTGCGCGCTCCGACATGCTCTGGTCATTTCGAATCTGTGATAACCGCAAAAGATTCAGTGCGGCAACTGAACTTGCAGCCGGCTCGGCGCCGTCGTTGTCGTCTTTCATCCGAAGGAACACACTTTGGTCTTTGCCACTCGTGCTGAAGTAGCCGTCATTCTTCTCGTCGTAAAACAGGCGGTCCTGCGTTTCCTGTAACTCGAGCGCAAACTTCAGCCATTGGACGTCGAACGAGGCTTCGTAGAGATCGAGAAGTGCCTGAATAACAAATGCGTAATCATCCGCGAAGCCTTGAATATCGCTGCGGCCCTCGCGGTAGTTGCGATAGAGCAATTTACTCTTTTCGTCATAGAGATTTGCCCGCAGGAATTTTGCCGCGCGCGTCGCGATTGCCAGATAGCGCGGATCGTCGAGTACTTGTGCAGTGCGGGCATAAGCCGAGATCATCAAACCGTTCCAGGCAGCGATGATTTTATCGTCGAGATGCGGACGTGCTCGTTTGGCGCGCATGGCAAATAGTTTCTCGCGGCTCTTTGCCAGTAATTCCCGTATTTCCTGTTCGCTTTTCTTAAAACGCTCAGCGGTCTCTGCGACCGTGTGGCGTTCAATCAAAATATTTTTGCCACGGAATTCGTCGTGCGGATCGCTTCCTTCCGGCGCGTTGCCGTGTGGTTGCACGCCGTAGTGAAAATCAAAGATCTCCCCAGCATCGCCGAGAGCGTCGTCCACTTCTTTCTTTGTCCAGATGTAGAACACGCCTTCGGCGGTCTTCTGTAGTTCCGATTTATCGGGATGAGCGCCGACCTTCATTTCCTGCGCTGATTCATTTCGGCGGTCATAGACCGCCGCTACAGGACTGTCGGCATCTTCGGCGGAGAAAAAGCCGCCTTCCTTCGAGGTCATGTCACGAGCGACGTAATCGAGAATGTCGCGCGCGACTGATTCGTATTGCTCATCCTTTGTGATTTGGAACGCGTCCAGATATGCGACGGCAAGTTGCGCCTGATCGTAAAGCATTTTCTCGAAGTGCGGCACGTGCCAGTAACGATCGACTGAGTAACGATGAAATCCGCCGCCGATATGTTCGTGCATTCCGCCCGCCGCCATTTTGCGCAGTGTGAACAGCGCTATATCGAGGGCATGTTTGGCGGCATCACTTTTAGGATCTTGTACCCAAAAGCGCGTGAGGAAATTTAACGTCGCCGGACGTGGAAATTTCGGCGCGTTGCCGAAGCCGCCTTCTTTCGGGTCGTAGCTGCGATCGAACTGCTTAAAAGCGGCATCCACAACTGCAGCGTCAACCTTGTCTTCGCTTGTTGCACCGGTTCGCGGCGGACCTTCCTCCGCCAAGGCTACGGCGGGCGAGCTGGAGACCGCCGCTCCTTGGGATTCGCGCAGCGCATCAACGATCTTGCTTCCCTGCTCCACAATCTTGTCGTGATCTTGCTTCCAGGCTGTTGCGATCCGCTCAAGCACACTTTTGAATGCTGGCTGACCGTATCGGTCTTCCGGCGGGAAATAGGTTCCGCCGACGAACGGCTTGAGATCCGGCGTTAACCAAACGCTCATTGGCCAACCGCCCCCGCCGGTCGTCGCCTGCACAAACGTCATATAAACCCGGTCAACATCCGGACGCTCTTCGCGATCGACCTTAATGTTGACGAACTCGCGGTTCATGATCGCCGCCACTTCTTCGTTCTCGAACGATTCGTGCGCCATGACGTGGCACCAGTGACACGTGGAATAACCGACCGAGAGAAAAATTGGTTTGTTTTCCCGCCGCGCCTTCTCGAATGCTTCTTTTCCCCACGGATACCAGTCCACTGGATTATGCGCGTGCTGGAGAAGATAAGGCGATTTCTCGTGCGCAAGCCGATTCGTATGCTCGGGACGCGCAGGCGTGGGTTCAGCGAAAGTTTCGCTCGATGTCACTAACCATGTTAGCGCGAGAAATCCAAATCGGAAGAGGCTCGTCATGTTTTCACCACGTTAGATCCTTAAAAGTTTGCGCGTTGAACCGCGGTAGGGCGGGCAGTCCTCTGCACGCCGCGCGTTCGGCGCCCACAGGAGTGGCCGCCCTACCCCATCGCCGTTTCGCCGTGTCGGTTTTTCGTCATTTGTCATTGATTCGTCATTGTTAATTCGTCATTCGTCATTTGTGGATACAACGCATTTCGTTCTTCTTTTCTTTGCAATCGGAGTCATTGCGTTCCTTTACTCGTCCGTCGGCCACGCCGGCGCGTCCGGTTACATCGCGACGATGACGTTGTTCGGGCTCGCACCGGCAATAATTCGTCCGACTGCGCTTGTGCTCAACATTCTGGTCGCGTCCATCGGCACGTTCCAGTTTTGGCGGGCCGGATATTTCTCATGGAAATTATTCTGGCCGTTCGGACTGCTTTCCATTCCGGCGGCGTATCTCGGTGGTTACTTGCAGCCGTCTACTTCCGTTCTGCGGATTCTCATTGGGATTGTGCTGCTTTTCTCTGCAGCGCGGCTCGTGTTTCGTCGAAGCGATCCGCCGCAAATCTTTCAACCATCGCGGCCGGTGGCGATAGGCGCCGGGGCCGGTCTGGGATTTCTGGCAGGGCTGACGGGAACAGGCGGCGGAATATTTCTCACGCCGCTATTGCTGTTTTGTAAGTGGGCTCATATTCGGCAGGCCGCTGCCGTTTCCGCGCTTTTTATCTGGGTGAACTCGATCGCCGGCCTCGTTGGCTACGTCACAAAAGTACATTCCATTCCTTCGCTCGGATTCGTCCTCGCAGCGGCAGCAATCATAGGCGGCATTATCGGCTCGCATTTGGGTAGCAGACGCTTTGCTGTCCGCGTAATCTCGCTTTTCCTGGCGACGGTGCTGCTTATCGCAGGGACAAAACTCATCTTCACCAGGTGAAAATGTTGTAGCCACGGCGCTCTGCCGCCGTGCGCCTCTACAGAGCGAGGCGAGTTCCCCGTCACGGCGACAGAGCGCCGTGGCTACATTAATTCAAGCTTTGGCGCGGTTTCCGGTGACCAGGGATTGGATGTGTAATCGGATGCGACGATTTGGTCAGCGTACCCGTTCAAAAGTTCACAAAGCGCTGCCACATCGAGTCTATGATGCGACGGGGAGAAGCTGGCCAGATTTCGCTCCGCGAGCCGGAACAAACGCTCCGCCGGCGGCAGCCGCCTGCTGTGCTTGGCATGCAGCGGATGTTCGAACCTTTTCTGAAGATGAACGAAAGCCCCGGCGGCCTGTATCAACCCCTTGAAAAAATCCGCGTCGCGCGATTTCGTCTCGAGCCAAAGCTGTTCCAAAACATCGTGCGCCTCATAGTAACGCTGCTCATTCCAGCAACGGAAAAAGGCGCGGTAATAGGGGTGTGTGGCTATTTCTGCCTGGCCCTGGTCGACGTCTTCCCCGGTCGACTCGGCCACCCACTGTGAAATCCTCTCGCGTTTGTTCATGGGGAGCTTTAATTTGGTCGCAGCTCAGAGAATGAGCAAACCACCAATCATCAACTCTTCAGAGGTACATTCTCACCCTCGCGCCGGAAAGGCCATCCAAAGCGCGTGGGGTTTGCTCCCGCAAGAATGAGTGCCGCTACTTTGGTCATCGTGCTGGGCGCCATCGGGATTTTGATCTTCTGTTCTGCGCTTTTCTCCAGAGTGGAAACGGCGCTCTTTTTGCTCAAGCCGCATCAACTGCGTCGGCTCGAGGAGAACCACGCCAGGCTTACGAATTTTATACAGCTCTTCCGAGAAAATCCCCGGCGCGTCTTGAACGTGCTGCTGCTGGGAGACGGGCTGGTCAACGTGCTGCTGGTCGTATTGTGTCTTTTTTTCGTGTGGGGAGGTCCATTGGCAGGGCGCGTTCCTCAATGGCTCGTCGGCATCCTCATCTTCGCCGTCGTGGTGTTGCTCTGCGATTTGGTCCCGAAACTGGTAGCGCTCGCGGCGCCTTCCAAGCTCTCGGCCATCGGCGCTTTTACGTTACAAATTGCGATGCCTTTTCTCGACCGCATAGGTCGCGGACTCGAGACGGTCAGCGACTATGTAATCGATCGTTTCACCCCGGCGCATTTGCGTCATCGTCCACGCCTAACCGATGAGGAATTGGGAACACTGCTTCAAATCGGCGAGGAAGAAGGCGCGTTGTATCAGGGCGAAGCCGAAATGATCCAGGAAATCATCAAGCTGGGGGACAAAACGGCCAAGGATTGCATGACGCCGCGTGTGGACAGTTTCATGCTGCCGGATGATTTGACTAACGAGGAGGCAATCGCGCGTTTAAAGGAGAAACGCCATCGGCGCGTGCCCGTTTATGCCGATACACCTGATCAAATCCTCGGGATCGTCGACGTGAAATTGTTCCTGCTCGATCCAACGGAACACTACACCGAGAAGCTAATCGCGCCCTCGTTTGTTTCGGAGACAATGCGCGCGCTCGAGTTGCTCCAGCTTTTTCTCACCCGTCCCCAGGGAATGGGCGTTGTGGTAGACGAATTTGGCGGCATCGAAGGAATTATCACCATGGAGGATCTGGTGGAAGAAATTCTCAGTGGCGCAGTGCCCCGGGACGATTCCGCCTTTTACATCGAGCCGCTCGGCAGCGGCAAATTCCTCGTGAGCGGCAACGCGCGTCTCGATGATTTGAGCGAGCATCTCGGCTTTCAAATCGATGCGGAAGGGATCGACACCATCGGCGGATTTGTCTTTACCCGTCTGGGCTACATGCCTTCGTCAGGAACAAAGCTCGAAATTCCGGGCCTCGCCATTACTGTGCGGCGAGCAGGACGCAAGCGAATCGAAGAAGTCCTGTTGGAGAAAACCTCAAACGCATTCGAGGCGGCGGCATGACAGTGGCCTTGATCATTTTTTGTTGCTGGATTGTTTCGTTTTTCTTTAACGGAATCGAAAGCGGCCTGCTTTCGATCGACCCAGTGCGGTTGCGGCAAAATGTGAAACGTCGCGTGCCGACCGCTTTACAGTTGAATCGCCTGCTCAAGCGTCCGGAACGCCTACTAGCGACCGTCCTACTCGTAACAAATGCAGCGGATATCGTCGCTCTCCTCCTGCTGACCAGCGAGCTGGTTCGCTCATACGGCTATGCCGGATTTTTCCTCGCCCTAGTGATCGCGCTCCCAGTTTATTTGTTTGTGTTGTCGGTTCTGCCTAAGTCGTTGTTCCGCCGATTTCCATTTCGCGCGCTGGCCCGGCTTGCGGGCGTGCTGGAACTCACATCGATCTTGTTTTCGCCTTTGCTCGAAGTCGGAGCGCGACTCGGCAAGCTACTTCTACCGAGTCAGGCTGCGAAACGGCGCCGTCTTTTTGCTGCGCGCGAAGAACTGAAACAGATTACCGCACAGAGCGAGCGAGAAGGTGGTCTTACTTCAACCGAGCGCGCAATGATCCACAGCGTTGTTGACTTTCGCGGCGCCAAAGTTCGCGACGTGATGCTGCCCTCGGCGGAAGTTGTTACGCTAGACCCCAGCGCGTCAACACAGCAAGCGCTGGAGCTTAGCGTTTCCACGGGTCTTGACCGTCTGCCCGTAGTTACACCAGATGGTCAACCGGCCGGGCTAGTCAATCTCATCGACATCCTGTTCGACCGAAACGCAAATAAACCGCTGACTAATTATGTACGGCGCATCGTAACCGCCACGGACGATGAGCCCGCATATCGCATCATGCAGCAATTGCGCGCTGCACGCCTTGGCCTGGCAGCTGTTGTAGATCGAAACAACAACTTTCGCGGCATTGTTGCCATCGAGGATTTGGTTCGCCGGCTCGTTTCGCCGGCCAGCGCTTTAGCTGCGAAGCCGTAATTGGTTGCGATGTAGCCACGGCCGTGTGGGCCGTTAGGGCAGGCCGCGTCACTCCGTGCGGGCCGATTTTGTGATTGCCGAGCGGCGGACAGAGGACCCCTCGACCGGCCACAGGTCCGCACGCGGGACGGATTCGTTCTGCGGCGAACCGGTGGCTACAACATTGCGAGACCTGCTTGCTCCCTAACGAGTGGATCTACTCACCTCGCGCCAGGAGCTTATCTTCATCGCCCAGAATTCGGGCGCAACCCACGAGTGCAACGTGCGAGAAAGCCTGAGGAAAATTTCCCAACTGCCGCTTTGCGCGCGGATCGTACTCTTCCGAGAGCAGTCCAAGATCGTTGAGCACATCGAGCAACCGCTCGAACAATTCGAGTGCTTCTTTTTTTCGGCCGAGCAGATGTAAGCAATCCGCCAACCAAAACGAGCAGGGAAGAAATACCCCTTCGCTGCCTGGCAATCCATCCACGCCCGTTTCCTGTGGCCGATAGCGTAGCACGAAACCATCCTCCATCAGTTCGTGTTCAATTGCCTCAATCGTGCCGCGAACACGTTCGTCAGTGACTGGCAGAAAACCGGTGAGCGGCATTGTAAGCAGGCTCGCGTCCAACGCATCAGACCCATAAACCTGCGTGAAAGCTTTCTTCTTCGGGTTATAGCCGCGCTCGCAAACTTCAGCGTGAATTTGATCGCGAATTTTTTGCCAGCGATCGACGTGCTTGTAAGCCGCGCGGCCGCAGTTCTCGACCAACTTGATCGCGCGATCGAATGCCAGCCAGGCCATCATTTTTGAGTGGGTAAACTGCTGACGGCCGCCGCGGACTTCCCAGATTCCTTCGTCCGGCTCCTGCCAATGCGACTCCAGGAACTTCACTATCGCGACCATGAGCGACCGGTCGGGCTCAGTCATTTTGATTCCTGCACGATCGCCCTGCCAAACCGCGGCTAATACTTCGCCATACACGTCGAGCTGAAATTGATTTGACGCTGCGTTGCCGATGCGCACCGGGCTGGAGTTTTCATAACCTGACAGCCACGGAATCTCATACTCATCGAGACGGCGTTCGCCGCTCACGCCGTAAATCGTTTGCATTTGTGCCGGGCTGCCCGCGATCGCGCGCAGCAGCCATTGACGCCATGACGTGGCTTCCTCGCGATAGCCCGCGCCCAACAGCACAAGCAGGATCAACGCCGCGTCGCGCAACCAGCAGTAGCGATAATCCCAGTTGCGAACGCCTCCTATTTGCTCTGGTAACGAGGTCGTAAGCGCCGCAACCAACCCGCCAGTTGGCGCATAGGTCAATCCTTTAAGCGTTATGAGCGAGCGCACTATCGCATCGCGCCACTTACCTTTAGTTTCGAATCGCTTCGCCCAATCCGTCCAAAATACCTCCGTGTCGCGCAATGCATGCTCGGGATTTATCTTTCTCGGTGGATCCAGGTGAGAAGCGAACCACGTGAGCACAAATGGAATGCGGTCGCCTTTTGCCACAGTGAATTTGGCCACGGTGGTTAAATCTTTTCCGTAGGTTTCAACTGGCGTTCGCAAGATTAACGCATCGGGCCCCGCAATGGCTTCGAGGCCGTCGAAACGCTTACGCCTCCGCACCCACGGCACGATGTGCCCGTAATCGAAGCGGATGATCAGCTCCATCTGCATCAACACTTCGCCGCGCACACCTTCGACGATGCGGATGATGTCCGGGTTCTCGCCTCGCGGCGGCATAAAATCGACCAGCCGAATGGCGCCACTGGCTGTTTCAATCTCAGTCTCGAGAATCAGTGTTTCTCCACGATACTTGCGACGGGTCGCTTTAACGTCTTCCTTCGGGAAAAACCGCCAGTGCCCGTTTTGCGTGCCGCCAAGCAGCGACGCGAAGCACGCGGGTGAATCAAATCGTGGAAAGCAAAGCCAATCGACGCATCCGTCGCGACTCACCAGCGCGCCGGTTTGCGTGTCACTAAGAAAACCGTAGTCCTCGATCTTTGTATGTTCCTTCGCCACTGCAATCCTTCCTCTTGCTCTTTCCTCTTATTCGGATTCCTACCCCGCTCTTGCCTTACTGCTAGCCAAAGCAGCGGGAGCTGCCCTGCTCCGGGGAGCGCACGCATCCTGCGTGCTGTGTTTGGCAGCCTGCCAAACACAGCTCTTCGTTGCCAAGATACCGAAGCGTAGTCGCCGCGGCGACCGCTCCCCGGAGCTATTCCCCCGCCAACTTTGCGATCCCATCGTGGGTTAGCCGAAATACGGTCCATTCATCCATCGGCTTTGCGCCAAGTGCCCGATAAAACTTGATCGCTGGCTCATTCCAATCGAGCACCGCCCATTCCATCCGGCCGCAGCCGCGATCACGCGCAATTTTCGCCAGCGCGACAAGTAAGGCGCGACCGTAACCTTTGCCGCGGTTCTCCGGCTTAACGAACAAATCTTCGAGATAGAGGCCGGGGCGCCCCAGCCAGGTAGAAAAATTGTAAAAATAAACCGCAAACCCAACCGGCGATTCCCCCTGAAGCGCAAGAAGCACTTCCGCTGCCGGCCGTTCGCCGAACAAAACATCAACCAGCTGTTCTTCGCTTGCAGTCACCTCGTCCGGCGCGCGCTCATACGTAGCCAAATCACGAATGAGTTGCAGGATGATCGGCACGTCTTCCACGCATGCCGGACGAATCTCCAAATTTTCAGACGCCTTCACGTTGCGAATCTGCCTCCGAGCGGAACTAACCACGAATGAACACTAATTCACACGAATGTTTTCGATCGCCGCGGCGAGCTTTGGAGTGCCTGCCCGCCGAAGCCTCGACGAAGGCGGGCGGCGGTCCGCGAAAGGACGGATTCGCCGTGGCGAACTTGACGCCGCTTTTCCCCGAGACCCTGAGATTCCTCAATACTCTCAAAAAGTCTCGACATTCTTCTGCGATCTCAACAAAATCGGTGCTTCACGAGGAGGTACAATCGTGAAAAAGCGAAACAGTAGGACAGCATGGGCCCGCGTGGTGAAAGCGCAGCTCGATCGAGGCGCATTTTACCTGTTTTTATTCATCGGGTTTTGCCCAATCCCATTCGCGCTCGCGCAGCGAACAACCTGGCGCGCTCCCGCAAACACCATCACAGTCACCAACACAAACGACGGCGGGCCTGGCTCATTGCGTCAGGCGCTCGTGGATGCCAATGACGGGGATACGATCAACTTCGCAGTGAATGGTACGATCAGCTTGACCAGCGGTGAGCTTGTAATTGATAAAAGTGTCACCATCAGCGCCCAACCGGGATCGCTCACGGTCAGGCATGCACAGGGTGCACCGGACTTTCGGATCTTCCATGTTATGCCGGATAATGTCGTGACAGTAGCAGGCCTAAACATCTCTGGCGGTGACGCCAGCACCGACGTCGGCGGCGGTGTATTAAATGACCATGCGACGACGACCATCGTGAACTGCTCTTTGACGACCAACGTTAGCTGGTATCGCGGTGGTGCTATCGATAACGGCGGAGTAGGTGGCAGCGGAAGCCTAACAATTCAGAACAGCAGCGTTAGCGGGAACTTCGCCGGAGGTGGCACAGGCGGAGGTAATGGCGCTGCCATTTACAATGAAGTAGGTGCCACGCTCACAGTCGTCAGCAGCACGATGAGCAACAATACGGCGTACGTTATCAATTTCTTTGGTGGCTACGGCGGCGGCATCCTTAACGATGGAACCCTGGAGATCGACAGCAGTACAATCAGCAGCAACACAGCTGGAGTTAATGGGGGAGGCATCGTCACATACGGAACGGCGACAGTCACCAACTGCACGATCAGTAGCAACCAGGCTGGTTTCTCCCAACCCACGTTCGGTAGTGGCGGCGGTATTTACAATGGCGGGGGACTGACGATCACCAACTGCACTATCAGCTCAAACCACGCCCATGGGAGCACCTTCAAAGGCGGTGGCGAAGGTGGCGGCATCTACGATGGCGGATCGCTGGACGTCCACAATAGCACTCTCAGCGGCAACTCGGCAGACGTTCACGGCGGCAGTATCTGGGGTGGATCATTTCAGATCGGAAACACTATACTAAACACCGGTACCCCTGAGAACATCTTCAGTGGCGGGACCGTCACCTCGCACGGTTACAATGTCTGTAGCGATAACGGCGGCGGTTACCTGAGCAGCCCGGGGGATCAGATCAACACCGATCCAGTGCTAGGGCCATTGCAAGACAACGGCGGTCCAACCTTAACGCACGTGCTGTTGCCGGGCAGCCCAGCGATTGACGCGGGTGATCCGAATTTCACGCCGCCACCGTTCTTCGACCAGCGTGGTCAGGGTTTCGATCGCGTAGTAAACGGCCGCATCGACGTCGGCTCGTTGGAAGTGCAAGAGCCTTCACCTTCGCCCACAGCCACACCCACTGCGACGCCAACAGCGACAACTACACCGACACCACGACCCACGCCTACTCCAAGGTCCGCTCCCACAGCGAGGCCCCGCCCTACTCCAGCACCGCGCCCATAGCTTACATTTATGAAAACGAAACGCACTGCTCAATCCGGCCTGTTTAGCCTACCCCTACTCCTTTACTCGGCAGCAGTCTGCTCGATGATTACTGGAACGCTCCTGGCTTTCTTCCGCTCGGAGGCACCCTCGACAGGTTTCGCGAGAACTCTGACGTTTGAAGAGCGCGTGTCGTACCAACACGCTATAGAGAACGTTTACTGGCGGCATCGGATCTGGCCGAAAGAGCGTTCCGATCCCAAGCCATCACTCGATGCGGTGATGCCTCAGGCGCGACTGGAAAAGAAGGTTCAGGATTACCTGCGCAAATCACAAGCTCTACAGGATTACTGGCAACAGCCGATTACTCCCGACGAGTTACAGGGCGAAATGAATCGCATGGCAAAACACACTAAACAGCCCGAAATGCTGCGAGAACTCTTTCAAGCGCTGGGCAATGATCCGTTAGTAATCGCTGAGTGCCTGGCCAGGCCAATGCTTGCGGAGCGTCTGTTTACGTCTGCCCTGGCTTACCGTGATGTCAGCTGGCCCGTGAGCCGAGGAACTCATTCTCCGAAAGCAGTTAGATTATTCTCGAGTTATACTCTTCCGACGATAGCGACCGCATTAGAGCCGGAAGGCACGTGCGTTGACGCTTGGAGAGCTACAAGCACCACCAATGCACCCAGCGCCCGATATGGTCCCACCGCAGTGTGGACTGGTAGCGAAGTGATCGTTTGGGGTGGCTATGGTACTCAAAATTTCTTTTTGAATACCGGTGGAAGGTACAACCCTACGACCGATACCTGGACGTCGACCGACTTCATCAACGCACCTGCGCCACGGGATTCTCACACGGCAGTCTGGACCGGTAGTGAAATGATCGTCTGGGGCGGTGGCAATAGCACCGGGTACCTAAATTCCGGTGGGAGATATAATCCGGTGACTGACAGCTGGGCAGCCACTAGCAGCACTAATGCCCCCGAAGGCAGAGACGGTCCTACAGCAGTCTGGACTGGCAGTGAAATGATCGTCTGGGGCGGAGCTGCTGTGACTTTCGTTAACACCGGCGGGAGATATAACCCCAACACGGATAGTTGGGCAGCTACCAGCACCACGAATGCACCAACTGGCCGCCTGTCTCACACCGTCGTGTGGACGGGCGCTGAGATGGTCGTCTGGGGAGGGTATTATTGGGACGGTGATTATCATTATTTCCAGAGCGGTGGGAGATACAATCCCAGCACCGACAGTTGGGTGGCCACCAGCATTACCAATCCGCCTGAGGCCCGAGGTTTTCACACAGGAGTGTGGACTGGCAGCGAAATGATCGTCTGGGGCGGTTACGACGGTAGCAGCTATTGGAACACCGGCGGGAAATACAATCCCCTGACAGACAGTTGGACAACAACGGACACTACTAGCGCACCTTCTGGCCGACAGCTTCACACCGCAGTCTGGAGCGGCAGTGAAATGATTATCTGGGGCGGAACTGGGGTTAGCGGCAACGTGAGAACCGGAGGACAATACGACCCCATGACGAATAGCTGGACAGCTACTACAACGATCGAAGCACCATCCGCCCGTTCTTACCATACGGCAGTGTGGACCGGCACTGAAATGGTTATCTGGGGCGGCGACCACTCGAGCACAGGCGGCAGATATTGCGGACAATATCTCACGCCTAGCCCTACGCCGTCCCCAACACCGACGATTGTCGTCACTAACACAAACGACAGCGGCACCGGTTCATTGCGTCAAGCGCTCGCCGATGCCAACGACGGTGACGTGATTGGTTTTGCAGTCACTGGCACAATTGGATTGACCAGCGGCGAGTTGTTAGTGACTAAAAACATCACAATTTCACGGCCGGGCGCTGAGAACCTTGCGGTGAATGGCAACGCGAAGAGTACCGTATTTCACGTCGCTCCTGGTGAAACTGTGACCATTTCCGGCCTTACGATCACGAACGGCCACGCCAGCGATAGCGGCGGTGGTATTTACAACGATCACGCAGTGCTGATACTCAATAATTGCGTGATCACTGGCAACTCAGCGGCACTGAATATCGGTGGTGGTATCCACAATGACGGGACAAACATTGGTTATGCAACTCTGCAGATAAACAATTGTTTAATTACGAACAACTCCGGCGGCATTTACAACGACGCAATACAGGCCGGGGCTGCAACGGTAGTAATAACCTACAGCACGCTCTCGAATAATGGCCCTGGCGAGGCTATTAACAACGACGGGTGGTCCTGCACCTTTTGCGGAAACGGCACGACAAGCATTCAAATAACCAACAGTTCGATTAAGAAGAATCCAGGCGGTGCGATCTATAGCGACACTGGACGACAAAATTGCGGCGGTTCTTGCCCCGTCACAATCTCGATCACTAACAGCACTATCAGCGGAAATGGAGGTGGAGTGCACAACTCGACCCTGTCGGATACAGTAGTCAGTAATAGTACGATCAGCGACAACGGCTCCGGCATTTATAACGATAACGGTGCGATTGCAACGAGCGTCTATAATACCACTATGAGCAATAATGGGGTGGAGATCTGGAACTTTAACGCTCCAGTCGTCGTGGCCATGTCGCACACGATCTTCAACGTCAGCCCTGGAGGACATAGTATTCTCAATGATTTCGGCACAGTCACCTCTTACGGCTACAATGTTAGTAGCGATGATGGAGGCGGTTATTTGAATAGCCCCGGCGATCAAATCAACACCGATCCACTGCTTGGTCCTTTGCAGGACAATGGGGGCCCTACATTCACGCATGCCTTGTTACCGGGCAGTCCCGCTATTAACGGCGGGGATCCGAATTTCGTCGGCCCACCCGACTACGATCAGCGTGGCCCAGATTACGTTCGGGTAAGAGGCGGCCGGATTGACGTGGGCTCGTTTGAAGTGCAAAACCCTCCTCCGCCTTCTCCGACCCCTACGGCCACGGCAACTCCGAGACCTACACCCACTCCGCGCTCTCGGCCCACTCGAGCACCTCGCCCGTAGCTTACCCTTGAGTAGGGAGGCGATTGAGGTTAATCGCCCCTACCGAAGCGCACGACTGATGCGGTTCAGACCTTCGGCGAACATTTCTGTGTTCACGCCCACGCCGATGCGAAAATGATTTGGCATTTCGAAGAAGCGACCCGGAACGGCTGAGGTGTCGAACTCCGCCCGCAGGCGCTCTAGAAAAGCGTCCGCATTTCCTTTCCCGAATCGCGGAAATACGAGATGCTGGCACGCCACGACAGTATCAAGCGATTCGTGATCGTTGATTATCGTTCTTGACACGAAGACAGCGCGACATGGTAAAAGGGACCGGGAAATTATTAAACTCGACCGATGATGTTTTTATTTTTCTTCGTTGTCGTTGTTTGTTTGTGCAGCGCAGTTGTCCCAGCAGACGCACAGGTGAACGTGACCCAATTCCACAATCACGACTCGCGGGACGGTCTTTATGTTGATGCTGCGTTCACCCCAGGCGCTGCCGCGAATCTGGCGCGCGACCTGAACTTTGACGGCACAATCGCCGGCAACGTTTACGCCCAGCCCCTTTACATCGAGAACGGCCCGGGGGGCAAAGCGATGATCATTGTGGCGACGGAATCGAATAATGTGTACGCGCTCAATGCTGGCAATGGCACCATTATCTGGCAGCGAAATGTGGGCGAGCCGGTGTCGGCAGGTGATCTCGTATGCACAAAACTTGATCCCATGGGCATTACCGGTACGGCCGTTGTCGATCTTGCTTCACGCGCGCTCTTTTTCGATGCAATGATCACTCCAGATGGCGGGGCAACCAAGAAACACTTGCTCTTTTCCCTCAACGTGGACACCGGCAACGTCAATGCAGGTTGGCCCATTGATGTAGAGGCGACAGCTTCATACAACGGCATTAACTTCATTCCGGAGATCCAACAGCAGCGGCCGGCGCTCGGTATCGTGGGAGGTATTCTCTATGTCGGATATGGGAGCATGGCGGATTGCAGCATGTTTCATGGCTGGCTTATAGGCGTGCCCATAGATAGTCCGGCCAGCGTGACGGCATGGGCCGCGGCCACCGACACGCACGGCGGTGCCATTTGGGGAGTCGGCGGCGTTGCCAGCGATGGGAAGAACCCGTTTGTTACCACTGGTAACACGTTCAGTCCTCCAAATTGGCAAGGTGGTGAAGCAGTAATTCGCTTCCAGCCCGGCCCTATTTTTAGTGGCTCGCCCGCCGATTTTTGGGTGCCCGAAAACTGGCTGGATCTCGACAGTTTCGACGAGGATCTGGGCAGCTCAGGCCCGTTGCTGGTGGACGTGCCCGATGCGACGCCTTCGCACCTCGTGGTTGCCATGGGTAAGGACCGCAATGCGTATTTACTTGACCGAGACAACCTTGGCGGGATCAGTGCGCCCATAGCGGTCTCACAGGTTGCAAGCGCTACTATCCTCCAAGCGGGCGTCACCTATCGGACGAAACAGAGCACCTATGTCGCGTTCCGCGCCAACAACGATGGCAACACGGTTCTCACAACTTTTCGCATCAGTTCAACCGATCCGCCTGCCATCAACAGCAGTTGGAATGTAAACCGAGCCACCGGCGGCTGCGGTTCTCCTTTTGTTACCTCAACTGATGGGACCAATAACATGATTGCATGGGTGGTCGGCACCGAAGATCATGTTACTGCCGGGGACCAGCGCTTGCACGGTTATGACGGAGACACTGGCGCTATTGTTTACGATGGCGGTGGGCCAAATGAATTGATGGCAGGGACAAATTATTACAGCACCACGGGGATTGTAGCTCGTGGACGCGTCTATGTGGCCGGAGATAATAAAGTGTATGCCTTCGCCGTGCCTACTCCTAGTCCGACGCCGACGCTCACTCCGACGCCCACGCTTACGCCGACACCGACGCTCACTCCAACGCCTACGGCAACCTCAACTCCGAGAATTACGCCAACACCGAGGGCTCGCCCAACACCGCGGCCTCGCCCTACGCCGGCGCCGCGCCCATAGCTTGCGTAGTGTAGGGATGCCGCGCCGCGGCGTTCGGACTGCGCAGCGCGCTGTCCCTACCAGTTGAGGACAATTAAACTTAGCTGCCAGCGCTATCAGTCGCGAGCGCGCAGCCGATGCGGTTTAAACCTTCGGCGAACATTTCGGTGTTTACGCCCATGCCGATGCGAAAATGATCAGACATTTCGAAGAAGCGGCCGGGAACTGCCGAGGTGTCGAATTCCGTTCGCAGCCGTTCCAGGAAATCATCAGCGTTGCCATCTTCCAATTGCACGAATGAAGTAGTGCCCCAATCTGTCCAGACCGCTGAAAGCCTAGGTTGCTTTATGAGAAAATCCCGAAGTAGCTTCCGGTCCGCGTCTACGATCCCGCGGGCCTTCTCGCGAAGCCGATCCAAGTGCTTGAACACGGCGACACCCAGAAGTTGCCCTGGGTAAACTGACGTCGCACTATAGAGATCATTGAGTTTGCGCAACTTCCACGCGAGATCGGGTTGCGCCAGAATCCAGCCACATCGCAGTCCGCTGACGCCGTAAACCTTCGTCAAACTGCTGGTCACCACGAACTCTGGCCCAAGATGGAACGACGTTCGCGGCGTTCGTTCGTAGACCGCATCCAAATAAACTTCATCCACCAGCACGAGCGCGCCAATGCTGCGCGCGATGTCGCCAATTTCCTGCAAAACCCAATCTGGCGTAAGCGCACTTGTTGGATTGTGTAAATTGGTAACCACGATGAGCCGTGTCTTTGGCGTAATGCAATCGCGAACCGCGTTTGGATCAACAGCCCAACCGGTTTCGTCAGTGCGCGGGAAGCGTTTTACATCAGCGTCAAGATATCGGGCAACATCCAGAATTGGTCCATATGCTGGGTACTCGATTAAGACTTCGTCACCGGGTTCGATAATCGAAGCCATGGCCAGATGATTCGCCATAGACGTGCCCGCGGATTCCACAACGCAGTCGGGATCAAC
This sequence comes from Candidatus Udaeobacter sp., assembly GCA_036499375.1. Lineage (GTDB taxonomy): Bacteria > Verrucomicrobiota > Verrucomicrobiia > Chthoniobacterales > UBA10450 > Udaeobacter. The sequence goes on along the minus strand of DASYDV010000016.1, from coordinate 94,902 downwards.
ACCGTGATATGCGGCGATTGCTTTTTGTAAAGGTGGATAACCGTATCCGTTGTCGCTGCCATTAATTTCGAGTGTCTCCAGATGGACTGGCAGTTCACGAAGCGGAAATGGCGCAACGCCGCTCGTCGCGAGATTAAACCGCGCGCGGCTCTGCGTTTTGGACCACTGCATGTAATCGGAGTGCTTGTGTCTCATGACTGCTCAACAATTGGTTGCCGACGAACCACACGAATTCATATCAATCGACAAACGCTTTCGCACGAAGTGCTTTCGGAGTGCGGGGCGTCCTCGCACCGCTTTTCGCCGATCGCCGCGTTCGATCCAAAAGCGACACGAGGACGTGTCGCACTCCAAGAGCTTCGCGAAATTGAGCAGACACTCTTTTCCATTCGCGTTCATTTGCGTGTTCCTTGGGTTAGAAACCTCCTCCAAAAATAGTAAACCGGAAGCGCGGCCAGCATGATGCAGAGGGCGATGCCGCTATTTCGCGGAGAGGCGATGATGGCGCTCACCACAATTCCAAAACACGACAAGACAAAAATAGCTGTCGTGAAAGGATGGCCCGGAGTGCGGTAGATGGCGGCGCCTGTTCCAATGCAACGTCGGCGAATAACGAACAGTGATGCCGCCGTCATTCCGAAAAAGATGGAATCGACCGTGACCTCGAAATTCAAAATCTCACCGTACGTTCCTGAACAGGCGATGACGATTGCCGCCAGACCCTGGAGAACGATTGCAACTACCGGCGCTTCGGATTTTCCAAACAGTTTCCCGACGCTTGCAAAGAAAAGTCCGTCCCGCGCCATCGCGTAGTAGACGCGTGGAGCGGTGAGCATGCTTTGGCTGAGGAATCCAAGAGCGGAAATTGTGATCACGAGCGCGATCCAACGGGCGCCGCTTTCGCCTAACGCCATTCGTATCACGTCAGAAGCGGGCGTTGTTGTCGCATCCAGCCCGGCCGGACCAAGCACGCGTAAACAGGCGATGTTTACCGCAAGATAAAGCACCACAACCCCAGAGACACCGAGCAACAAACCGCGCGATAAATCGCGCCGCGGATCTCGTATTTCGGCCGCGACAAAGGTTGCCGTCTGCCATCCGCCGTATGCAAAAGCGATCGGAACCATCGCCGCACCGATGCTCTTGAGGAGATCAAATGAGAATGGTTTTTCGACCAACGCCGGAGCTGCCGCCGGCGCATGACCACCAATAGCAAATCCAATGATTACCAGCGCCGCGATCGCAGCAATTTTCAGCAGCATTAGAGCACTCTGCACGTTGCTGCCGGCGCGCGCTCCAAAACAATTAATCCCGATCAGTGTGAGCAGCGCCGCCGCTGCGATGGCGCTCTCGTTCCACGCTACCCCTGTGAGCGAACGAAAGTACGAAGCGAAAATCACGGCGACTGCGGCCATACCGCCGGTCTGCGTGACCAGAAGCAGTCCCCATCCATACATGAACGCGACTGCAGGATTGTACGCTTCGCGAAGATACACATACTGGCCGCCCGCCGCGCCGGGCAGGCGCGTGGCGAGCTCCGCCCAGATGAACGCGCCGCACATCGCAAGCAAACCACCGAGCACCCAAACGCCGAGAATCAAAAAAGGTGTATGAACACGGTGTGCCACCTCGGAAGGATTAGCGAAAATCCCGACGCCGACGATGCCGCCCATCACGATCATCGTGGCATCGAATAGCCCAAGCTGACGTCGCGGTTTGGAAGCAGTTGTCATTCCGAGCGGAGTCGCCTGCCAAGCCGTAGCTTTATGCGAAGGTCTGGAGGAACCCCGTGACTTAGTGCTCCGGTAACTTCGCGGGATGTCTCGACTTTCGCTCGACATGACCATTGAGAGGCCGCGAGTGTGCGCATCTCGCAAGCGTCTTGACAGCCAAGGTAAAGTCAATCGCGTAGAGTAATCGCGCATTACCGCGCTCACATGAAACCAACGGCTCGGGTTTGTTCTCAGGCACAGGCCGGATTTTTTTTGCTGACGCTCGTGGCGGCACTTGCCCTCACCGCGGCGCGCGCACAGAACGAGCCGATGCTCGTGCCTGAGGCTGTTGATTTCCAGAAGGTGCTGCCGATTTTGCCGGAACCGATGCCTGGCTGGACGGCCGATAAACCGGAGGGCTCAACCGAAGACGTAGGCGGATTCAAGATCACGAATGTGCATCGCGATTACCACAAGGGCGAAGGAGAAAAGGCGCCGAGCGCTGCGATTAGCATCCTCGATTCCGTTTCGAACCCCGATTATGTCAGCGCAACTACTGAAGCGTGGAAGAGCAACAGCGACAACAGTGAAGGTTACGCCAAATCGGTTAGCATCGACGGCAACCCCGGGTTTGAGACATTCGAGAAAGACACCAAGCACGCGGCTCTGTGGGTGATGATCGCTAATCGTTATTTTGTCCAGATCGAGCTGCAGAATGAGGAACCCGCCGAATTGCAGGAATGGATCAAGCGCGTTGATCTAAAAAAATTGGCTGCCATCAAATGACAAGCACAGCTTGTCATCCTGAGCGGAGCGAAGCGGAGTCGAAGGATCCCGGAACGTTATCTTTTGATTATGCAGCGGGGTTCCTTCAGACCTTCGCATAAAGCTACGGCTTGGCAGGCGACCGCTCGGAATGACTGTCATGATATCACTTCTCGTCTTTCGAGCGCAGCATTGGCACAAAGCGTACCGGCAACGTGGCGCTTTCTTTCAGCTGGCCGTTTTTCTTTTCGAGCAGGTACAGCTGTTGGGCGAATCGTTCGCCTACGGGAATAACCATGCGCCTGCCGTCTTTGAGTTGATCCGTCAACGGTTGCGGAACCTTGTCCGGCGAGCAGGTCACAATGATTGCGTCGAACGGCGCCTCTTCCGGCCAGCCCTGGTAACCGTCGCCGACTTTTAGATGCACGTTTTTGTATCCGAGACGTTGGAGGGTGTCTTCCGCAGTTTTCGCCAGCGGCCGGACAATCTCAATGGTATAAACGTCCGCCGCGAGCTCAGCCAAAATCGCCGCCTCATAACCCGAGCCGGTCCCGATCTCTAAAACGCGATCGGTCGCCTTCGGCCGCAGTTGCTCCGTCATGAACGCAACGATGTAGGGCTGGGAAATCGTCTGATCATAACCAATAGGTAACGGCCCGTCCTCGTATGCGTCAGGGCGTTGATCCGCGGGGACAAATTCCTCGCGCGGGACCTTCACCATCGCTGCGAGCACGCGTTCGTCCTTGATCCCACGCGGTTTCAGCTGTTGCTGGACCATGCGCTCGCGTTTCGTCGCAGAATCAGCAACTGACGGTGCGTTTTGTCCGCAGCCGACCGCCGCAATCGCTGCGACAATCAGAGAGTGCGCCAACCTTCGCACATCGAAGAATAACCCCGAGCCCGCCGCTACGAAAGCAGCATGCGTGGCGGATTTGCGCAGACTTTCCTATCGCATCACTGCAGCGTTCATGTGACGCAGGCGATCGGCGAGCTCTTTCATCACATGCGTAGCAAATTGCGGGTGCTGCTGAACGAGAAAATGGAACCGCCGTCTATCGATTGACGCCAGCCGGCACGGAGTCTTCGCCACAGCGTTCGCAGCACGCGGACTCTCATCAATCAACGCCATCTCGCCAATCAATGCGCCTGGCACTGCGGTCTCGACTACATATTCACCCAGCCGAATCTCCACTTCTCCTTCCAATAACACGTACATCGTGTCACGCTTATCGCCTTCCCGAAAAAGGAAATCACCGGGCGCGAGCTGTAGCGCATCACTATCGTTACGAAAAAGGTCCGCGGGATTCATAGGCTCAATTCAACTGCTCGCAGCTTATAGAGAGAAGGGCCAGAACTGCCAAGTTACGATTGTGTGACAGTCGCTCCGACGCGCGCCGGCAAATTCTTCGTGTCCTTCGTGTGCTTCGTGGTTAATTTCCACGGTTTTGATGAACGAGGAACGCAAAACTCTGGAGCAACGCACGCAGATGACGGATATCGAACGGCTGCGTCACTCGGCGTCGCATGTCTTGGCCACCGCCATTCTAAAGATCTGGCCGGAAGCACAATTTGCCGCCGGACCGCCGGTGGAAAACGGCTTTTATTATGACGTCGACGTTTCCCATCGCATCTCGCCGGATGATTTCGAAAAAATCGAGGCGGAGATGAAAAAGGAAATTAAAGCGAATCATACGTTCGAAAAAATCGAGGTTTCCCGGGATGAGGCGCTCGAACTAGGCCGCAAGGGCAGACTTGCAGGGCTAAGCGAACGTGCCCAGCCCAGCAAATACAAGCTCGACATCATCGAAAACATTCCGCCGGACGAAAAGATCTCGCTCTTTCGCAGTGGCGACTTCATCGATCTTTGCGCTGGCCCACACGTCATGCGCACGGGAAACATCGGTGCATTCAAGCTCACAAATGTGGCGAGCGCCTATTACAAAGGCGACGAAAAGAATCCGCAACTGCAGCGCGTTTACGGCACGGCGTTCAAAACCAAAAAGGAACTCGACGACTACTTCTCGATGCTCGAGGAAGCGAAGAAGCGCGACCATCGGAAGCTGGGACGCGAACTGGAACTGTTCGTCTTCGACGACGACGTCGGCCCGGGTTTGCCAATGTTTCTGCCGCGGGGTGCAGTCATCGCCGAAGAGCTGGAAAAGCTGGCAAAAGAGACTGAGTTCGCTGCCGGTTATCAGCGCGTGCTCACGCCGCACATCGCGCGCGAAAGCCTCTACAAAAAGAGCGGCCACCTGCCTTACTACGCTGAATCGATGTTTCCACCGATGGAATTCGACGAGCACCGCGAAGAGCGTGAAACGCTTGAGGCGGAAGCGCAGCCACTTCGCCGAATGTTATTCGATGGCATCGTCGCATCAGTTCCGCGTAATGACGAAATGTTCGCGCGCCTCAAAATTGATGGTTCACTGCCAGATTGGTCTGACAAATGGACGATGATAAGTCAACTGGAGGAGCACGGTAGACTTCCTGAGCATGCTCTTCGTAGTCTGCACCGTCTGCGTCAGATAGAAGACCGCCTCAGTTCACTAGCTGACGCTGATCGCTATTACCTCAAGGCGATGAACTGTCCCCATCATCACAAGTTATTTGCGGCGCTTCCACGCAGTTATCGCGATCTCCCGTTGCGGCTGGCGGAGTATGGGACGGATTATCGGTACGAGAAGAGCGGCGAGTTGTTTGGACTGATGCGGGTGCGTTTGCTGCACATGAACGACGCGCACATCTATTGCACGCCAGAGCAATTCGAAGCGGAATTCAACGCCGTGAACGAAATGTATCTGAAATATTTCAAGCTTTTCGGGATCGAGAAATATCTGATGCGTTTCTCGACACACGATCCATCGAAGCTCGGGCAGAAATTTGTGGATGAACCGGATCTTTGGAAACAAACCGAAGAGATGACCCGGCGCGTCCTAAAAGATTCCGGCATTGAGTATGTTGAAGTCCCTAACGAGGCTGCGTTTTATGGTCCGAAGATCGACGTGCAAGTGTGGAGCGTGATCGGACGCGAGTTCACGCTCGCCACCAACCAGGTTGATTTCGCGCAGCCGCGAAGTTTCGATCTTCGCTACAAAGACCGCGACAACACAGAAAAGATTCCGATCTGCATTCATCGCGCGCCGCTCGGCACGCATGAGCGTTTCATTGGCTTCCTCATCGAACATTACGCCGGTAATTTCCCGCTGTGGCTCTCGCCTGAACAGGTGCGCATTCTCACTATCGGCGATGACCCGAATTTAATAGATTACGCGCGATCGATTTTTAAGGAATTGCGCGCTCACCAAGTCCGCGCGGAAATCGACGAAAGCAACGACAAGATCAACGGCAAAATCCAACGCGCCGAACAAATGAAAGTCCACACCATGTTTGTAATCGGAAAGCGCGACATGGACGCCAACGCGGTCAGCGTCCGCGTCCATGGTAAAGGAAATTTTGGCGCCAAACCGCGCGCCGAAGCGATTGCGGAGACCCTGACGTCAATCAAAGAGCGCCGCGCATAAGACCACTGCTTCGTGGAGGAACGGCGTGAGCCCGCGGCCGCTTATCGCTTTTTCGGAGTTTTCTTTTTCAGAGTTTTACTCCATTCCTTCTCCTGCATCGCCCGCAGATCGGACTCGATATCGTTGAGCCAATTCTCCTGTTGAGGTGTTAGGCCGGTGTGCGTTTTTAATTGCCGCAGGACGTCGCGCCCTTTCTCGACCATCGCCCGCGCTTCGTCTTTCGCCTTCGACTCGACTCGAGCCAGAGTTACGGCTGTGCGCCAATAGGAAAAGGCGAGATCACCCTGCCAACCAGCATTGCCGGGGTCCTGCTTTGCGAGCTTCTCGGAAATGGCTAGGTCGTCGCGATAGCTCTTGAGCGCGCCAGCTACATCCTTCTGCGCGCTCTGCACGTCGCCGACTTTGGTGTAGCTAATGGAGAGATCGCGCTGCCACCCAGCATTGCCGGGATCCAGCTTTGCGAGCTTCTCGGAAATGGCCAAGCCGTCGCAGTAGCTCTTGAGCGCACTAGCCCGATCCCCCTGCGCGCTCTGCACGTCGCCGACTTTGTTGTAGCTGACGGAGAGGTTGCGCTGCCACCTAGCATTGCCAGGGTCCTGCTTTGCGAGCTTCTCGCGAATGGCAAGGCTGTCGCGGTAGCTCTTGAGCGCGCCAGGCAGATCCCCCTGCGCGCTCTGCACGTCGCCGATTCTCTCGTAGCTAATTGAGAGATCGCGCTGGCAGCGCGCATCGCCGGGGTCCTCCTGTGCGAGGATCTCGAAAATGGCGAAGCTGTCGCGGTAGCTCTTGAGCGCGCCAGGCAGATCCTCCTGCGCGCTTTGCACGTCGCCGACTTTGGTGTAGCTGATGGACAAATCGCGCTGCCACCCAGCATTGCCGGGGTCCTGCTTTGCGAGCTTCTCGCGAATGGCAAGGCTGTCGCGGTAGCTCTTGAGCGCACTAGCCCGATCTCCCTGTGTGCTCTGCACGTCGCCGACTCTGGCGTAGCTGACGGAGAGATCGCGCTGCCAATCCGAGTTGTCAGGTTTCGTTTGCGCGAGTCGTTGATCAATGTCCAGTGCTTCTTGAAACCGTTGACTTGCAGATTGTAAATTCCCTTGTGCCATTAGCACATCGCCTTGATCGCGCATGAATCGGGCAAGCCACATTTGGGCTTGCGAACCATCGGTTCCGCCGCGACCGAGCTGTTTTTGAGTGAGATCAATTGCTTGCAGATAAAGCTGTAAAGCACCCGACAAATCCCCAGTGTCTTTCAAACGATTGCCTCGCGATCGAACATCCTTCAACTGCTCTTCCCAAGAACCGATCTTGGGAAAAACATCAGCATATTGTTTCCGATACTCGGCGAGTCCCTTCTTGAACTCAGTTGCCAAAGAACCTTTGCCGATGCTCTCGAGCGCGGCCGTCAGGTCTTTCTCGACAAAGGTGATCAGCCCTACCAGCGAGTCGCTCCGCTTCCGAAGGTTATCCGCCTCGATTTTGGCCTTTTGAGCGGTGTCGAGCGCAACGTCGAGGGCGGCGGCACGTTCGCGTTCGATCTGTGCACGCGCCTTGGCCTCATCTTTGGCTTTCTTTTCAGCCTCAGCGCGACGCTCGGCCTGTTCTTTTTCGAAGCGCTCCTGCCGGCCCGTGCGATTTTTTTCCGCGACTGAAGCCACGAGATCATGGATCAATTCGTAGCTGGGATTCTCACCGCCGCCAAGCGAAGTGATGAGACGTTGTCGCACCAGGTCATTCAGGCACTCCTGCGCTTTAACGGGGTCGCCAAAACCTCCAGCGCGTTGATGATCAGAACCGGGGATTTCCCATCCCTCTTCAAAGCATCGCAAAATGCTTTTCTCATCCTGCGCTAGACGCGCCCCACTGTAGCTGACGAAGTCTTCTTCGATGAACATCCGCACGGCTTCCGGCCGGCTGGCGAGGCAGCGCTCGTAGAAACTCTTGATAATCGTCTCCACATCGGCATCGGTTTCGCTGAAGACCAATTGGCTGGCGGCTGCTTCAGGAGTGCCGGCTGGCTTGGTAAAGCGGCGCTCGTTCAACTCGCGACAGAGAAGCGAAAGGATGGGTGGGACGGCTTCGATTTCTTCAAGGGGCACGTCGGTTTTTTTTTTGGCGATGAACCGAACAATGCGCTCGGCGGCTTCCTCACTGACAATGGGAGGCAAACCTGTGTCAATTTTGTCCTTTTCGTTGACGTCACCTTGGTACCTACAACGCAGTTCACCTGGTTTGAACACGGCGTCATAGGCGGCCAGGCCAGGTAGAGCACGTAACTCAAAATTATTCTGGCCAAGCGAAGCGACATGACTTTTCCAGCGGTTAAGCGCATAGACATATTCATCACGCAGGGCGAGGAGGACCCGAACCGGAATGGAGTCGGCGTCGAAATAATCGAAGAAGTTGTCATGTTCAGCAATCAGCTGCGCCACTGGTTCGGGAATCGAACATTGAAGGAGAATGGCCAGTGCGTCTCTCGCTTCGTGCTCAGCTCCTGGTAATCGCGCGCCGAGGGTGAACACCTCTTCGAATTGATCGAGAATGAGATGCGTGATGCTCGGCGGGTCGCGACGGTCATGCAGCCGAAGCCAAAGCCGGCTGGCAAAATCGTCGGGCAATGGAAACCGGACGGTTCTGCGAAATTCATCCGACCACTGAGTGGCGCGACTCAGGCTTTTCACGCGGGGAAATTTTTCGCCTTGTTCGTATACATAGAACAGGAGATAGAAGACTTGTTCGAGTAGGCCATAATGTTCCCTGTCGTAACTAAGCCGACGAAGGACCGGCCTTTGGCCTTCTTCGCGTAACCGAGGTATAAGGCCCGCATTGAGAATGCTCGTCTTGCCAAGGCCGCTGCGGCCATAGAGCACGAGTAGCGGATAGCTGCGCAGCCGCAAGTGCAACTCGGCCACCTCGGCGTCGCGCCCGAAGAAGTAGGCCCGGGTTTCTTCCCGAAAGCTTTCGAGCCCGAGCCACGGGTGCTCGAGATCGGCCAGACGCGTGAAGTCTGTGGGCGGAGCCATGCGCACTACCCCGCGGCCTCAAGGCGCGGCAGGCCTCTTGCGAGGCGACATTTGTTTTGGAGGTCCCGCAATTGTCCAATGAAGTCTGGATCGAGATGTCCGCCAAACTTGCGCTCGATCTGCATCTTTTTGACTCGACGCGGCTCGTTGTCGGGAACGATCGGCTCGCCATCATCAATGCGCAGCGGAAGATAGAAAGTAGCGGTTTCGGGCAACCTTTCGAGACGCTTGGAAGCGACATTGCGTTCGAAAAGTGCGTAATTGTCGAATCCTTTCGCGCTGTTGTTAGAGATAATGCTGAGAAAGAGACTGCAGGTTTGATCAACGGCTTCGCGAAGCGCTTCCGGCCAATCTTCGCCAATAGTAATTTGCTCTTTGTTGAACCAGACGAGGAGTCCCGCGTTTTGAAGCTGGCTGACGATGTAACGCGCGATTTCCAGATCGGCACCAACGTAGCTGACGAAGATGCAACATGGAGCGCGATGTTTTTCACGATGGGCTTTATTCATAAGGTAGTCGTCGCCGGCGGGCGCAGGATGTTTCTGCCGCCACCGGTCGAAGAGTTGGCCGATAAAGTCGAGAGGGTCGGCGGGGAAGACGCGGATTTGTTTGGTGAGCCGGCTGAAGTAGATAACGACTTTGTCGCGCTCGGTGGGCTCGAGCTTTTCGAAAATGAAGAGCTCCGTGCCGGCGAGTTCGGAGAGGGGCTGATGTTTGACGACCTGGACAAAGAAGCGAAGAAGCCAGTCCGCAAAGCTCAGTCCGAGGACGAGAAAGTGGCTTTTCTGGAGGGCTTCGGAAAGCTTAAAGAGCAGGGGTAGCTGCTGGTCGAGGCGCAGAAGGAAGCGGAACACATCGTCATCCCAGACGACAAAATCGCGGTATGGCTGGGCGCAACCGAGGATCTGATAAACGAAGCGCTGTTGCGGCTTTTGCATCTTCGCGAGTTCGAGCGGCAGATCGGGACATGGGCTGGTTAACGAGCTCGCGCCCCGACGCTCCTCGGGCTTTCCACCAGGCGAGGCACTCTCGACGGCGCGCGCCAGCAACGGATCGAAGGTCGTGCTGATGAAGAGATGGAATCCCTCGATAGCACCGAGAGCCGCGAGGGTGGCGCCGGGCCGCAGGCCGGGATCCTCGACGATTTTGTGAAGCTGTCTGTATATGCGCTCAACGCGCTGGCCTTTGCCTCGCTGCGCATCGACGACTTCCTGCAGGTCGCGTGGGGGCTGCTCGAACGTCAACGGAGGATCAAGCTCAGTGGGCAGCCGTTGCGCAAGCCAGGGATAGAGAAGCTCATTGCCGAGCCCGAAGGTGACCGCACCCGGTCCAACCACAGGAACAACCTCGCCCTCTCCAATCCGAATGAGAAGGTCATTCCAAAAAGCGTCGTCCAATTCAGCGTTCATGAGCTAAGGATCGCGAACGATTGTGTATCTACACTCCCCCGATGTCATTTCCGCATTTGCATTGCAGTGCGAGGCTATAAAAGCCGCGCCAGGATGTCGAGGCGCGAATTCGAGGCTTGCATTCGTTTCCCTAAATCTCTCATCTTCTACCCGACACGAATGGCCTACCTCTCCTCAGCAGCAGTTGCAACGCTGGTCAGCGAAATTGCCGACCTCAGAAAAGCTCTCGAAGGAACCTTGATCGATCAAGCGGAGGTTGTTAAACGTTACGACGCTGCGACAAACGGACTTCTCACTTCGAACGGGAGTCTCGACACAGCGAAGTGGGAGAATCTCACTCCTAAACAACAAGGGGAGATAGAAGCCCGACTTTCGAAACTGAAGCAGGAACTCTTGGACTTGAACGAGGTCTATGTCAACGAGGATGGACCTGCTGACGAGGGGAGCTTCATGCACAAGGACTATGCTTCGAACAAGGCAATCATCTGGTTGACGGTCCTCGCGTTCCTTGGCCTGTCCCTAGACTTGGCTCTCATTTGTCATGAATGGGAGACGGCGACTGCTGGAACGAGGGGAATCCTGGATTTCACGACACCATCGGTGTCGACCGCGGGTGCGAAGGCTCAAGAAACCGGTGCCGGGTCGCTGCCGCCACCGTCTCCTAAAGAACGCGCCGCTCTCAAGCGCAACGCGACTCCCGCTTCTGCGCTATCGGCTCTTTCGACATCATCCAGTCCGACTTCGGAAGTCGCCGACGCCATGGTGTCTCCGGCCACCGCAACAGTGCCAGCCAGATCTGCGGCGGCCGCCTCGCCTCTGGTCAGCCCAAGCCCAGAGAAAACGGAGGAGAAGGCGACGACACCCGGGAGGCCGACCGAACAGGCGGTACTGTGGATGGTAATCCTGATGGGGGCGCTCGGTGGGTTTCTGCGGCTGGCGAGTTCGATGGCGAACTACGTTGGCGAGCGCCTACTGCTCAGGAGCTGGATTATCTATTACATTCTAACCCCATTGCAGGGCGCAGCGCTTGCACCACTGATCTATTTTCTCCTGCGAGTTGGGGTTCTAAACCCGGCCAATGCGAGTGCAAACGGCCGCCCTTCAGAAAGCCTAAACCTTATTGGGATTTATGCCTTCGCCGCCTTGACCGGACTCTTCTCGAAACAGGCGATCGAGATGATGGCCGACGTTTTCTCGACTATTTTTAAGAAAGTGAGCGCCAAAGACAGCCTCGAAAAATCGAAGCCAGAGGCGGTCTCCCGCAAATAGCCCGAAGGCGCCTCGGTGGTCGTGCGCGGTCGTTCGATCCCGACATTACGATCATCGATCTGCGGATGCTTGCGGGCGACGGCCACGACGATTCGAACACCGATGCTGAACCGGAGCCGACCGTCATAAAGGCGACATGATCCAGTGTGCGGAACAAATGAAAGTCCACACCATGCTAGTGATCATAAAACGTGACATGGAAACCTACGCCGTGAGTGTCGGCGTTCACGGCAAAGGAATCTTGACGCAAAACCGCGCGCCGAAGTGGTCGCCGATATTCTCGCAGCGATAAAAGAACGGCGAGGCTAGTAGGCTAGGCAACTTCGCCATTTCACTCAGGACAAAGCTGCAGAAACGGAATTCCAGCCATCGGCGACTTATCGATGCGAACAACGTGCCTGCGCCGTTCAATTGGTTCGTCAAAAAGGCAAAGGCCGATCGCGATGGGAATTGACTTAGTCGCTTTGGAAGAGCCGAACCGGGCACGGATGATCAGATCGGTCGCTGGCTGCTGCACATAGGGCGAACTGTGCTCCGCATCGAGCACCAGCTCGTTGACCACAGTGTCGCCGTTGTTCTGCTCTTGCGTGAGCGAGAAATCCAAGCCGGTCGATTGACCTGGCGATAATGTTATCTCGGGAAGGTTCGGATGTTCGGGGCCAGGTAAAAGCGTGAGCGGTGCGGTGGTCGCGTTCTTGACAAGCAATGCCTCACCGACGGTATGACGAATCGTGACATTGGGAATTGGCTTGACCGGAGGGTTCTGTGAGACGCACGCGGTTAAACCGCCGAGGAGCAAGGCGAGGCCAAGCAGGTGGTAAATGCGGAGCTTCACGAGAAAGAAATATCTTCGACGAGCCGACGCCAAATCTTGGGATCATTCGCGCGGGGATCGTCGGGTGCTACTTTCTGTGCAACGATGTCAGCGACCAGTTGATCGGCCGCCGCACGCGAGGCTTTCTCAAATCCCAACGTCCGGTTTGCAGCCTTGATGGTTGCGGGTTTGGGCAGCTGATTGTCCTCAATCAAACGCTGGAGCACCTGCAGAGTCTCTTCATGCTCCACTAACGTGCCATGATCGCTCGCAGTCTTGAGCGGGTAGATTTGATTGGAGGGCGTTTGCGCAAGCCTTGCCGCCCAGAATGGCACCGTGCCATCGCCTGCACCAGCGATCCGCAGAACGGGCGAAATACCACTCTCGGGATCAAAGGACGCACCGTCGACCTGATGCCATTTGAGCCGGGCACCGGTCGTTTTGTCCTGTCCCGAGCGGATGTGAAAAACGCGTTCGATAACCGCATCAGGTAATGGGGCGGTGATTGTGCCGCGAATGTCTACGGCGTCGGCGAGAAAGTCCGCATTAACCCAAGGCGGAAAACGTGAAGCATTTGACTCGTCATACGGATCAGCGGGATCGCCCGTGTTCGCGTCTGTCATTGGGTATGCTTTTAAGCCAAGCGCATCTCCATCGCGATCTATCGTCGGACCATCAGCGAACATGAGAATATACGGGCCGGGGAGAGAAGCAGCTATACGCGCGACTTTCCCCTGGCCGTACCGAATTTCGAGAGGCTTTTGGCCTACATAGTATCTATCCTGGTGACTGGAAGTGCCGTAGAACGGAGTACCAACGGTGACGAGTCGCTGGAAGCGAGACGCAACTTTGTCTGCCGTTACGCTGGGACTGGTGAACGTGCGCTGAAGAAAAACCTTTGCGACAAGCCCTCCCTGACTATGCGCGAGCAGAGTCAATGTGGGCAATGTATCGACGTTCTTCCGCGCCTTCACTTCAGCGCTTAGGTCAGCCAAAAACTCCGCCAGGAAATCAGCGGCGACTGCAATCGGCTGGCGCCAGTCGTAGGCAAACACGATGTAGTTCCATCCTAATGTTTCGAAGAATCGCTTTGCGCCGTCATAAGCATTGACCGGAAAGAGAAGCGGTCCATTTGGGACCACAATGTGATCATCCAAGTCTCGTTCGTTAGCCTGTATTGCGATGAATTCCAGGTCGCGTCCGAAGAAAATACCGAGATCGATCCAAACGCTTTGAAAGCCGGTGCCTGGCACAGAACCATCAGTGGTATAGGCCTGCGGTGAGCGGTCGAGTTGTGATCCCATGCCGCCGGGAAGCAGGACGATCGTGGGGAATCCCGAACGATAACGTTTAGCGAACTCTACAACACGCGCCTGATGCACATCGTGTATGATTCTCCGCCTCGTAGAGTCGTAGCTCATAGGCTATCTGAAGCTGATCTCTTCGGCGTTTCTGGTTTGTTTGGCAAGCCAAACATCGGAAAACATCAAAATTCTACCACGCGAAGACCAGGATCGAATTCGCCGGTAGCACGAATGCCGCCGAATGGCGTCCAGGGCAAAGGCAATCTCCACGCTAAACCGCGCACCGAAGCCATTGCGGACATCCTGCTCCGCAATCAAAGACCGACGCTTGTAAACACCGGACCTAACAAGTTTGTCGGCCCAAAACGTTACCGGCAGCGATGGAAAAGCGGCACAGCAGCCGCGCACTCCAAAAACGTGGCCGTCACTCCAAACTGGCATTTATCGCTTGCGCGGCAATCGGCGAACGCGCCTTGTGCCATTCTGTGCTTTGCTCGTACGCATGCGCGACTTGTAAAATGCGCGCTTCACCCAATGGTTTGCCTAACAACTGCAAACCGATCGGCAAGTGATGTTCGTCCAGCTCCGCGAAACCGCACGGGATACTAATTCCGCAAATCCCGGCCAGGTTGGCCGCGATGGTGAAGATGTCGGCGAGATACATTCGCAATGGGTCCGCGACGCGTTCGCCAAACTTGAACGCTGCTACCGGAGAGGTTGGTGAGATCAGGGCATCGACTTTTTCGAAAGCGCTGGCAAAATCACGCCGAATCAGTTCGCGGACTTTTTGCGCGCGCAAATAATAGGCGTCGTAATAACCAGAGCTCAAAACGTAAGTGCCAAGAATGATGCGGCGTTTCACTTCCGGGCCGAAACCTTCCTCACGCGTGCGGCCATAAAGGTCGAGCATGTCTTTCGGATTTTCCGTGCGATAGCCGTAACGCACGCCATCGAAGCGTGCCAGATTCGCCGAAGCCTCGGCAGTGGCAATAATGTAATAGGTTGCGACTGCGTATTCTGTGGCGGACAATGAAACTTCGATAATTTCGGCGCCCAACGAATTCAGCTGTTTCACCGCCGCATCAATCGCAGCTCTGACCTGCGGGTCGATTCCGTCGATCATGTACTCCTTTGGCACGCCCAAGCGGATGCCGCGCAAATCCTTCCCAAGGCTGGCGGTGTAGTCCGGCACCGGTTCATTCAGCGAGGTGGAATCCTGCGGATCGTGACCTGCAATCGCGTTCATGATCAGCGCGGCATCACGGACGGATTTTGTTACCGGTCCAATTTGATCAAGCGACGAAGCAAATGCGACCAGACCGAATCGCGAAACTCGCCCGTAAGTCGGTTTCAATCCCACTACGCCACATAGCGCCGCCGGCTGGCGTACCGAACCGCCGGTGTCGGATCCGAGCGCGCCGAATGCTTCGTCTGCGGCGATCGCCGCTGCCGAGCCGCCGCTGGATCCTCCCGGCACACGCGCCACGTCCCATGGGTTACAAGTCTGTCTCAGGGCGGAGTTTTCAGTAGACGAACCCATGGCAAACTCGTCCAGGTTGGTCTTGCCAAATGGAATTGCGCCGGCTGCGCGCAATTTTTGAATCACGGTGGCGTTGTACGGCGCACGATAACCGTGCAGAAGTTTCGATCCGCACGTGCACGGCTGACCCATTACGTTGATGATATCCTTGATCGCAATTGGAATCCCACCGAGAGGAAGATCGACATTAGCGTGCTCGGCGTCTTTGACCGCGGCTTCGATGTCGAGCGAAAGATAGGCGCCGATATCTCGATCGACGGTTTCAATGCGCACTCGTAACGTGTCGATCACTTCGCGCGGGGAAATTTCGCGGCGACGCAACAGCAATTGCAAATCGGCGATGCTCAGCGCCGGTAAATCGTTACCCGTCATTCCACGACTTTGGGGACAACGAAAAGGCCGTTAACCTGCCGCGGCGCGTTGCTCAGAGCCTCCTCCGCTGTGAACCAATCGCGCGGCACGTCCTCGCGGAACACGTTAAACGCCACAAACGCATTCCCAGCTGCGTCCACACCACTGACATCCAGCTCCCGAAGTTTCTCCACATACTTCAGCACGTCATCGAGCTGTTTCTGAACGGTATTCGCCTCGTCTTCTGTCAGTTTGATGCGCGCAAGCCTTGCAACGTGCGCAACATCGAGGTCCGAACTTGCAGCCATGGCAGATGCATTAAGGATGCACGTGGCTAATGAGCCATATGACTGCGATCGCAAGCGCCGCTAAGAGGATCAGAAAGACGATCTGTCCTTGCCGTCGCTCTTTGCGCAACGCGCGAGGCCGGGGGCGTCTTCGCTCAGTCTCAAACGCCTGCGGGTCATCCATGGCAATCGACACATGAAATCGTCTTGCAGTTGGGGCGCCTGCCGGGACGCGTTCCGGAACGTGTGCTGGAGATTTGCTCGGCGCTGGCGGCGGAGGTCGTGTGACAATGCGCTCGAGAGTTTCGAGCTTCTCACGAAGTTCCGCTTCTTGTCGTGCTATGTCTTGCTGCCTGCGGTGAAACGGCGAGGCCGGTTTGCGGGAACGCCGAAACATCACGATCACCGGCTGGCAATCCAGAAGAAAAGGGCAACGGCAACAACGCCAAAAATGATCAACGGCAAACTAAGCGCGAGGCCGATCTGCAACCATTCGGAGAACGAACGCCCCTCATGGTTTTCGTAACCGCTCGGCGTCGTATCAGGCAACGATGCGTCGCCGTCACTGGCACCAGCTGCTTGTAACCGGCTGCGGTGGTCATTGTACTCGGTGCGTGCATCATCCACGGTGCTCAAAGCCCGGCTCAGTTCCTTGTGCAAATCCGATGGATTCCAGTTTCGGGGATCGATCGCCTCGATCACTTCCAAATGCTGCGCGAAACTCTCGCGAGCCAGCCGGATTTGTTCCAGCCGGTTTTGCGCGTTGTACGATTCGCGTTCAAGAACAACCAGCGCGCGCGTCAGCTTATCGGTCATTTCCGTTCGGCCATGTTCCAATTCGTCCTGGCGCCGGCTTAGCTCTTCCAGTTCGCGCTTTTGCTTTTCGATCTGCTCCTGCTGGCGCTTGAGCTGAAGCAGCTGTTCCTGCGCCTTTTGTACCTGATTGTCGAGATGTTCAACAGAAGGTGCTTCCTCAGTCAGGTCGAGCATTTGTTCAACCGGTCGAATTTTTTCTGCCATGGTCGCGATTCTGTCGAGGCTGGTCGTAGCGGATATTAGGTGGCTCCTTCGAGAATTCCAGAGATTTCCATCGAGCGTGAACAAAAAAGTTTCGAGCCGCGCTAACGTGGTCATTCCGAGCGAAGTCGCCTGCCAAGCAGTAGCTTTATACGAAGTCGAGGAATCCCGCAGCGGAACCAAGAATAACGCCACGGGATCCTTCGACTCCGCTTCGCTTCGCTCAGGATGACAAAGCATCACCGCCCAGGCATCATCTCCAGAAGAAAACCCCTGAAATATTCGGTTTCAGGAATTGTAGGCAGAACTGGATGATCCGGCGCTTGCTCAAACCGGCGCAGGCGTCGAGCGGAGCGCCGCGCGTCTACAAGCGCGTCGGTAATCGTTTGCAAGAACGCGTTGTCATCTACGTGATGTGAGCAGGAAAACGTCGCCAGCACTCCGTCTTTCGATAAGAGCTTGAACGCACGCGTGTGCAATTCCCGATAGCCGCGCAGCGCGTCGCGCAATGCGCTTCTCGCCTTCGCAAATGAGGGCGGATCGAGAACGATCAGATCATATTGTGCGCCGCTTTTCTCCGCTGCACGCAGGAATTGAAACACATCCTGCTCCACCCACTCGACGTTCAACTCGTTCCTCGCAGCATTCCGTTTCGCGGCGGCAATGTTATCAGAATTCTCTTCGACGCCCGTCACTTCCGCTGCACCTGCGCGCGCGCACGCCAACGCAAATACGCCCTGGTTTGTGAAGCAGTCCAGAACGCGCCGTTCGCGCGCATGGCTCGCGACGATTCCGTAATTGTGACTTTGATCGAGATAAAAACCGGTCTTGTGCCCACGCAAGAGATCGATTTCAAAGTTTACGCCGTCGATCTCAATGACGATTTGCGATGCAGTTCCGCGCAAGACGCCGCTGCGCAGCTCCAGTCCCTCCGCTTTGCGCACCGGAGCATCGTTTCGTTCGACGATACAGATCGATTGTAGGGCAGCCCCGAAAGCTTTCGGGGTTGCCCTATAAGAAACATGCTCAATCGCGTCGACGATCAAATCCTTTCGCATGTCCATCGCCAGGGTGAGCGTTTGCAAAACGAAATGATCACCATAACGATCGATAATCACGCCGGGAAGACCGTCGCTTTCGCTCCACACCACGCGACGCAGTCTCGGGTCAACATTTCTGCGGTCCCGGTATTCGGAAGCTTGAGCAATGCGGCGCCGAAAGAAATCCAGATCAAGATCCTGCCGTCGCCGCGAGAAACGGCGCGCGACAATTTGCGACTTGGAATTGTAAATCGCACTCCCGATCAGATGGTCCCTGCCATCCTTGATTGAAATTACATCGCCATCCGCGGGATCTCCGAAAACCTTGAGCACCTCACTTGAAAACACCCAGTCGTGTCCATGCAAGATTCGCGCTCGCGGTTTTATTACGATGCCGGCCATAGAAGAAATTCAACGTCGAACGTTGAACCCCGAACGTCCAACGCTCGATCGCCTCGTCATTCCAAGCGAAGCGAAGCATAGTCGAGGACCCCGCGGGGATGACCTTAAGGTTTCGCCATGGGATGTCTCGACTTCGCTCGACATGACAGAAGAGCAAGCAGTTGAAAGTTGAGCGTTGAGCGTTAAGCGTTTGCCCATGCAAATCGCTACCCAATCTTCAATCGATCTTCCAGGCATTAAAAAACTGCGCAGCGGCAAGGTGCGCGAAGTATTCGACCTCGGCGAGACACTGCTCTTTGTCGTTACGGATCGCATCTCGGCCTTTGACGTGATTCTGCCCGATCCGATTCCGTACAAGGGTGCAGTGCTCAACCAGATTTCTGCGTTCTGGTTCAAGCGATTCGACGATATCCGGAACCACTTCATTACAGCGAAGTTCGAGGAGTTCCCGAAAGAATTGCAACCGTTCCGCGAGCAACTTGCCGGGCGTTCGATGATCGTGAGGAAAACTAAACCGTTGCCGGTGGAATGCGTGGTGCGCGGTTACCTGGCTGGTTCTGGTTGGAAAGAATATCAAGAATCGCAGAGTGTTTGCGGCATTAAGCTGCCGGCCGGACTGAAACTGGGATCGCAATTGCCCGAGCCAATTTTTACTCCTGCGACAAAGGCGGAAACCGGTCACGACGAAAACATCGACATGAACCGATG
This sequence comes from Candidatus Udaeobacter sp., assembly GCA_036499375.1. GTDB lineage: Bacteria > Verrucomicrobiota > Verrucomicrobiia > Chthoniobacterales > UBA10450 > Udaeobacter. Next base: position 75,740 of record DASYDV010000016.1, on the reverse strand, counting down.
CGCCCAAATTCTCGGTGACGAACCAGCTGAACGCGTGAAAACGCTGAGTCTGGAAATTTATTTGCGCGGCCGCGATCACGCCGACCAGTGCGGAATCATTGTTGCGGACACAAAATTTGAATTCGGCACGGTGGACGGAGATTTACTTTTGATTGACGAATGCCTGACGCCGGATTCCTCGCGCTTCTGGCCGAAGGACCAGTACGCGGTCGGGCAGAGCCCGCCGAGCTTCGACAAGCAATTCGTGCGCGATTACCTGGAGACGCTTGACTGGGACAAAACTCCGCCCGCACCGCGTCTGCCAAAGAAAGTGACCGAAAAAAGCTCTGCGAAATACGTCGAAGCCTTTCGCCGTTTGACTGGCAGCGATCTCGCGACCGCCTAGAAGAATCATCAAAAAAAGTTTCCGCTCGTCATGTCGAGCGAAGTCGAGACGTCCCGTGGCGGAATCTAAAAGTATTTCCACGGGATTCCTCGGCTTCGCTGCGCTTCGCTCGGAATGACATTTGCGAGACGCCTTGTAAACTAGCGCCGCCCCAAATTCAGTCCTCAGCACATTTCATTTCAACGACGATGCCACTGACCCGGCCCGACATCCTATTCATCATGACCGACCAGCAGCGGTTCGATACGATCGCGGCTCTGGGGAATTCTCTTATTTACACGCCGAACATGGACCGGCTGGTGCGAAGGGGAATCAGTTTCTCGAATGCATTCGCGACTTGTCCGGTCTGCGTTGCCGCGCGGTATACGATCCGCACTGGATGCGAATCGGCTACGACGCGCGTGTTCAGTAATGTCAAAGCAAATCCTGTGAACGGTCAGGCCGTGGAGATGGAAGCGCGTTGCGGAGCCTATCTGGCCCGAACGATTTCGCGCCTGGGGTACCGGACTTTTGGAGTCGGAAAGTTCCACACGAATCCTTGGAACGAAGATCTGGGTTTCGAAACGTTATGGCGCTGTGAAGAAACTTATCATCCGCCGAACCGCGAAGGCGATGACTACGGTTCGTGGCTGGCGCGAGAACATCCGGAGTTCGATTTCCTGGAGCAACCCATGGGCGAACGTACCGAAATGTTTTACCTCCCCCAGCGCAGTCCGCTTCCAGCGAATTTAGGCGGCGAATGGTGGATGGCCGATCGCACGGTGGAGGAAATTGCGCGACCAGATAATTCGCGGCCGTTCTTCGGATTCGTGTCGTTTATCGGCCCGCATCCGCCATTGGCTCCGCCGATTCCTTTCAACCGGATGTACAATCCCGATCGAATGCCTGGCCCCGTCCTCGGAAAAATCGAGGAAGATCAACTCGACGAAGAAATTCCTTTCATGCGTCACGCGATTTGGGCCGAGGCCATTAACCCGGCGCTAACGAAAATCATCAAAGCCCGTTACTACGGTGAGATCACCTATCTGGACTATTGTCTCGGGCGAATCCTCGATGCAGTCGAAGCGCTACCAAACTCCGAGAACATTCTCATCTGTTTCTTTTCCGACCATGGCGATCTGCTCGGCGACCATCACGGCTGGCAGAAACAAAACTTCTTTGAGGCAGCCTGCCGCGTTCCTTTGCTGCTCAGTTGGCCGGCTGCGCTGCCCGCAGGAACCGAGAGAACTGAGTTCATCAGCCTTGCCGACCTTTTCGGGATCGCGACCGGAGCCGCAGGCGGATGCGAGACACGCGAGGGAATCGACGTTCTCAAAATGTTGCGAGGGAAATGCACGCCGCGCCAGCACCTCATCGGGATGGTCGAAATTCCAGGCTCACACGATTTCAAAATGATGGTCCTGACGGACGAGTGGAAATACATTTTCATGGCGAACGGCGGGCGAGAACAGCTTTTCAATCGCAAAGAGGACCCTAACGAGTTGTCGAACTGCGTCAGCTCGTCGTCCGGAATCAGGAGCGACTTGTATGTTCTCGGGGTGAAGGCATGCCGAGTCTCGGGCGCTACCGATGCACTCGATGGCGATAATCTTCGGGCATTTCCGTTCCGTCAACGGCCCCCGACCCGCATCCATCAATTCGACCGATCGCGCGGCGTGGCGGGATTCCCCGATAAAGCTCAGGACGCGCTGAAGAACTTCGATCGCGCCACATTGAGAGCGTTGGAGTGAAAATGGAGATGGATTCCGACGATCCAGAAGATCTTGGGCTAGGCCTGAAGCCTGGCGACCCGCAATACCGAGCGTATGTCGGTCCACCTGAAGATTACGATCTGATCGCGGCGATGACCTTCAACCTGCTGACTACGCTTGGGCTGCGTCAGAACCATTCGTTGCTGGATGTGGGTTGCGGTTCGCTTCGGATCGGGCGCCTGCTAATTCCGTACTTGAACCGCGGAAAATATTTTGGTGTCGAGCCTAACGAATGGCTGGTGGAGGAAGGAATCGGACGGGAGCTTGGGAAATCGCTGGTGGAAATTAAAGGTCCGACGTTTTTGTTCACCGATTCCCCGGAAACCATTGCGAAGGCGGGAACCGCACTCAATTTCGCAGTGGCTCAATCGATCTTCAGCCATTGCGGACTCGACCTGATCAAAGGTTGGTTGTCGGCAATCTCCCGTTCACTGGCAGAAAATGGCGCTTTGGTTGCCACCTTTTTGATAGGCGAGGAAGATTCGCCTCGTGGCGGCTGGATCTATCCCGACTGTGTAAATTACCGGCCAGCTACATTGGAACGCGCAGCCGCAGAGGTGAACTTGGGATTCGAAATTCTTGATTGGAAACATCCACGGCAGACGTGGGCGCTTTTTGCTGCGCCAAAGTTTGATTCGAGTTGGTTCAAGGACAGACCTCTGACCTGGAATGCAGCACTGGAAAGAGCGCTCGGGCAAAAGCATCAGCCGGTAAATCATCCGTGAGCGACGAGAACATTTTTGCGGCTCCATTCAAGGTAGAGGACGTCGCTGATTGTTACTTTTACCACACCATGGAACTCCCCGGCCATGGAGTTATAGAGGGCCGGGATTGGGATTTGCGCGGCCGAGTGGATGAGTACCTCGGCAAAGTCGATTTTGCGGGTCAACGTGTTTTGGAAATTGGTCCTGCCAGTGGTTTTCTGACGTTCGAGATGGAAAAGCGCGGCGCCAAAGTCGTCTCAGTCGAAGTAACAGAGGAGCACGGCTGGGACTTCGTCCCCTACCCGACTGTGCGATTGGAGGAAGTGTTCGGCCCACGTCGAATCGTGATGCAGCAACTGAAGAACTCCTATTGGTTCAGTCACGCCGCTTTACGATCCAACGCGAAGGTGTATTACGGCGATGTTTACAATTTGCCTGCTGCACTCGGAGAATTCGACATCGCCGTGATGGGAGCAGTGCTGCTCCACTGTCGCGACCCACTCCGGATCATCGAGCAATGCGGAAAAAGAGCGAAATCGCTCATCATCGTCGATATGTTTCATCCCGACTTGGAAGGCGCGCCAGTCTGCCGCCTCGCGCCGACGCCGGAGAATTTCGTTTGGCACACCTGGTGGCATTTCAGCACCCAATTTTTCACGCAGTTTCTTGCGGTCATGGGATTCACGGCGATAGAAACTTCAACGCATGAGCAGTATCACCGCGGCCGAGCCCACACGCTTTTCACCATCGTCGCGCGGCGGGAGTAAAATACGGCTTCGCGCCGTTGGACTACGTCGGATGTCATCTGCGTAGCGAAGAATCCAGTTACTTCAAAAGCTGACGACATTCGTTAAATGTGCGCGCGCTGGATACCTTCGGAATCGATTGAAGTCCCACGAGCATGGAAGTAGCTGGATGTTTCGCTAAGCTCAACATGACAGCGCTGTTTATCGGTACCTTCTACGAAAGCAATTCGCCAACTAGTGATTTCTCCTCTTTCAACTCTGCCACCGACGCATCAATTTTTGCGCGGCTGAATTCATTTAGCGACAGCCCTTGCACAATTTCCCATTTGCCGGCGTGCACGCGGACAGGGAACGAGGAGATCAATCCTTTCTCAACGCCGTAACTCCCGTCGGAACAAACGGCCACGCTGTGCCAATCGTCGGCCGGCGTATCGTTGGTCAGCGAGCAAACCGTGTCGACAACCGCGTTGGCCGCGGAGCCGGCTGAAGAAAGTCCGCGCGCTTTGATCACCGCAGCGCCACGCTGCTGCACCGTTGCAATGAAATCTTCCTTCAACCATTTGTCGTCGCTGATTACTTCGTTCGCCGGACGGCCGTCAATTCTGGCATTGTAGAAATCTGGATACTGAGTTGAAGAATGATTTCCCCAGATGGTCATGTTCGTAACCGAGCCGATGCGCACGCCAGCCTTGTGCGCGAGCTGGGCGCGCGCACGGTTTTCGTCAAGTCGCGTCATGGCGAACCAGCGGTCCTGCGGAATTTGTTTCGCGTTATTCATCGCAATCAGGCAATTGGTGTTGCATGGATTTCCAACTACGAGCACTCGCACATCAGCCGCCGCATTTTTCTGAATCGCCTGACCTTGACCGATGAAAATCTTGCCGTTAATCCCAAGTAAATCTTTCCGTTCCATTCCCGCTTTGCGTGGCACGCTTCCGACCAACAACGCCCAATCGACGTCACGAAACCCTTCATTGAGATCGGCAGTCGGTATCACCGATTCAAGCAATGGAAGCGCGCAATCGTCCAATTCCATGACCACGCCTTCCAGCGCGCCGAGCACGGCAGGAATTTCAATCAGATGAAGTTTGAGCGGCTGATCGGGACCGAACATTTGTCCGGACGCGATGCGAAATAAGAGCGCGTAACCTATATGCCCGGCCGCGCCAGTAACGGCGACTTTAATCGGAGTTTTCATGTGCCAATTAGCCATAAACGTATTCTTGAGCAAAGCCTAAGGTCGACCAAAAGCGCCGGAGCACCGGCGCACTCCAAAACGCAAGCGCATCATGGGCATTGAATTCTCGGCCACGTTTTGGAGTGCGGCGCTGCTGCGCCGCTTTCACTCACTGGCAACCAATCACGCTCGGTGTTCGAAGTCGTGCCTGCGGCTTCTGCAGCGCTATGATAGATTAAATGCAGATGTATCCGACGAAATTGGAGAAGATCATCAATCTGTTCGACTCGCTTCCAGAAGACGAACGGCGTGAGACGCTCGTGTCGTACGCGGACAGCGTAAAGAAGCAGGAACCGCGCACGGACGAGAATTTTGATCTGGTCGATGTGCGTAAAGATGCGGAATGCACGGACACAGTCGGCGTTTATCTGCACGTTGATGAAAACGGCAGAGCGCATATTCGCATGACGCTCGGTCCTGAAGTGCAAACGCTTACACGTTCGATGGCCGCGATTCTTTGCAAGGGGCTCGATGGCGCGACGCCGCAGGAGATTCTCGACCTGCCGAGTGATTTTGTGACGCGAATCGTGGGCACAGAACTCGTGCGCGTTCGCAGCCAGACTGTGTATTACGTGCTTACGCGGATCAAAAGCATCTGCAAAGTCTATCTGGATCGGCAACGCATGGTGGCGTAACACAGACTTCCAGCGGCTGGAACTCTGTTCGACTTGTCAGGCAGGATGCCTAAGTTACCTTCGCCGCGCAGATGCCGCGAAATAACGAGCTCAAAAAGATTCTGTTGATCGGTTCTGGTCCAATCGTGATCGGGCAGGGCTGCGAATTTGATTATTCCGGTGTTCAAGCGTGCAAGGCGCTGCGCGAAGAAGGATACGAGGTGGTGCTGGTTAATTCTAACCCAGCCACGATCATGACCGATCCGGAATTTGCCGATCGCACCTACTTGGAGCCGATCACGCCCGAGGTCATTGAGGCAATCATGGAACGTGAAAAACCAGACGCGATTCTGCCGACGCTTGGCGGGCAAACCGCGCTCAATGCCGCGATGGAATTGAACCGCAACGGCGCGCTCGCGCGGCATGGCGTGAAATTAATCGGTGCAAACGCGCAGGCCATCGCAAAAGGCGAAGACCGCCAATTGTTCAAGGAAGCGATGTTGCGCATCGGTTTGGATTTGCCGCGCTCGGGCGTAGCACGCTCAATTGCGGATCTCGACCGCATCGTCGCCGACATTGGAACATTTCCGCTAATTATTCGTCCGGCATTCACTCTGGGCGGGGCCGGCGGCGGCATCGCTTACAACCGGGAAGAACTGGATGTCATCGCCGGGCGCGGCCTTGACCTTTCACCAGTCCGCGAAGTCTTGATCGAAGAATCGCTGGTTGGCTGGAAGGAATTTGAGATGGAAGTGATGCGCGATCGCATGGATAACTGTGTAGTCGTTTGTTCCATCGAGAACTTCGATCCGATGGGTGTGCACACGGGCGATTCCATCACCGTCGCACCCGTTCAAACGCTCACGGACAAAGAATACCAGATGATGCGCGACGCCGCCTTCGCGGTGATTCGCGAGATCGGGGTCGAGACCGGGGGGTCGAATATTCAGTTTGCCGTGCATCCGGAAACCGGCCGCATGGTCGTGATCGAAATGAACCCGCGCGTGTCGCGTTCCAGCGCGCTGGCATCGAAAGCCACAGGTTTTCCGATCGCTAAGATCGCGGCAAAACTTGCCGTCGGCTACACGCTCGATGAAATCAAAAACGATATCACGCGCGAAACGCCCGCCTGCTTCGAGCCGACAATTGATTACTGCGTGGTCAAAGTGCCTCGTTTTACCTTCGAAAAATTTCCGCAGGCCGATGCAACCCTTACCACGCGAATGAAGAGCGTCGGCGAAGCGATGGCCATTGGACGCACGTTCAAGGAAGCATTGCAAAAAGCGCTGCGCAGCCTTGAGATCAAACGCTTCGGCTTGTTAGGCGACGGCGCAGATAGAGATGTCGATCTCGAAACGCTCCGGCTGAAGCTAGCGATCCCGAATGCCGAACGAATCTTCTACATCGCGCAAGCGTTCCAAAAAGGCGCAACGATTGATGAGGTTTACGAGCTCGCAAAGATCGACCGATGGTTTTTGCGAAACGTGCAAGAGATCGTGGCGGCAGCGCGGGAGCTGCGAGGTAGCACAGGCATCTTGCCTGTGGGGCCGGCGGGCGTCTCGCCTGCCGAATCGGGGAAAGCCGCGGATAACGCTCTTCCGCAATTTCACGCCTTGCACCGCCACGGCGAAATCCACAAGCACCGTCGCAACCTCCCACATTGGGAGCAGCCTAATGCGACGTACTTCCTGACTTTCCGATTAGCCGATGCGGTGCCGCAAAGCGTCCTTCGACAGTGGAAAGAAGAATTCGCGGCTTGGCGCAAATTTCATCCCGAACCCTGGGATGCTGCGACCAAATACGAATATCAGAAGCGTTTTCAAGACGATCGTGAACACTGGCTCGACCAGGGACAAGGCGGGTGCATTTTAAGAAAATCCGAAGTGGCCGCAATTGTAGTCAACGCACTACGGCGTTTCGACGGTGAACGGTACGTGCTTGACGCATTTGTCGTCATGCCCAACCACGTGCATGTGCTTGTTCAGCCAGCGAAAGGTCAGGCGCTAGCTGATATTCTTCACTCGTGGAAATCGTTTTCCGCAAAAGCAATCAACCAATTGCTTGGAAGAAGCGGCCCAGCTTGGCAGGAGGAGAGCTACGATCGAATCGTCCGCGACTGGAATGAATTGGCTCGATACCGCGATTATATTGTGCGCAATCCTGACGACGCAAAGCTGCGCCAGGGCGAATTTGTGCTGCACGCCGACGGCGTGTTGAAACAAAACGTTGACTCGGCAGGCGACACGCCCGCCAGGCCCACAGGCAGGATGCCTGTGCCACAGCTCCTCCGCGCGAAGAAATTCGGCTTCTCGGATCGGCAACTTGCCGTGGCAAATGGTCTGACTGGAAACGAAATTCGAGCGCACCGGAAGTCGTTAGGTGTCACCCCCACCTACCGCCTGGTCGACACGTGCGCGGCGGAGTTCGAAGCATATACGCCGTATTACTACTCGACCTATGGCGACGAGAACGAGCGGCGCGAGAGCGACAAACGCAAAATCATGATCCTCGGCGGCGGCCCGAACCGGATCGGCCAGGGAATTGAATTCGATTACTGCTGCGTGCATGCCGCGTTCGCCCTGCGCGAGCTCGGGTTCGAAACCATCATGGTCAACTCAAATCCGGAAACCGTTTCTACCGATTACGACACCAGCGATAAACTTTATTTCGAACCGCTAACCCTCGAGGACGTACTCAACATCCACGATCAGGAAAAACCGGAAGGCGTTGTCGTCCAGTTTGGCGGACAAACGCCGCTGGATCTCGCCAGTGGATTAAAGGCGGCAGGGGTCTCGATTCTTGGGACGCAGCCTGAAAGCATCGAGACCGCGGAAGACCGCAAGTTATTCGCGGCGATGCTGGACAAACTCGGCCTGCGCCAAACGCCAAATGGGTCGGCGACGAGCACGAAAGAGGCGGTCGTGATAGCGCAGAAAATCGGCTATCCTGTGCTTGTTAGGCCTAGTTTCGTTCTTGGTGGCCGCGCGATGGAGCTTGTTTATACTGAAACCGACCTCAGACGCTACATCACAAACGCAATCGAAGTAACGCCCGATCGCCCGGTGCTCATCGATCGCTTTCTCGAAGATGCGATTGAGGTCGATGTCGATTGCATTTCCGACGGCGAAACGACTGTCATCGGCGCGATTATGGAGCACATCGAGGAAGCGGGCATTCACAGTGGTGACAGCGCCTGCGTGGTCCCAACATTCTCTCTGTCACAAAAAGTTCTAGACGAGATTTCGTCAGCGACGAAAGCGATGGCGCGTGAGCTGGGTGTGCGCGGCCTGATGAACGTGCAATTCGCCGTGAAGGGAGACGACGTTTACGTTTTGGAAGTGAATCCGCGCGCCTCGCGCACTGTTCCGTTCGTCAGTAAAGCTATCGGTGTCCCGTTGGCAAAGCTGGCCGCGAAAGTAATGACCGGAAAGTCATTGCGCGAACTCGGATTCACGAAAGAAATCGTGCCAAAGCATTTCTCGGTGAAAGAAGCGGTGTTTCCGTTTCTACGCTACGAGGGCCTGGACATTTCACTCGGACCGGAGATGAAATCGACCGGCGAAGTGATGGGGATCGATGTTGATCTGGGTCTTGCGTATGCCAAATCGCAGATGGCCGCGCCGCCGCCGTTACCGAAAGGCGGAAGAGTCTTCATCAGCGTCAAGGACGCCGATAAGGAAGCAATCATTCCTGTAGCACGCGAATTTCTCAAACTCCGTTTTGAAATTGTTTCCACCAGCGGGACGGCGGAAGCATTGACCAATGCGAAGATCAAAGTAACCAAGGTTTTCAAAATTCATGAGGGACGCCCCAACGTGCTTGATCGAATCAAGAACGGTGACATCAATTTCATCATCAATACACCCAGCGGGAAAATTCCGCGCGAACACGAAGTCGTCATTCGCAACGCAGCGCTTGCCGCGAAAATTCCGATTATGACGACGGTGCGCGCCGCGCTGGCCAGTGCCAATGGCATTCGCTCACTGCAAAAGCGAAAAGTTCAGGTGCGCAGCTTGCAGGAATACCATAAAGAATGACGAATGACGAAAATCCGAACTCGGCGCATCATATCCAACGCGAGAATTCGTCATTCGAGCTTGGTCATTTCTTGGACATTCGTCATTAGTCATTCATCATTTTCTTAGCTTATGAAATTGTTAATCCTTGCTGTTGTAATGTTGAGTGCGGCAGCTTTTGCCGCTGACGAAAAGAAAGAAAACAAAACACCCATGAATTCATCGAACGAAGTGGCAGTAATCAAGACGACCGAAGGCGAGATGGTGGTGCAGTTCTGGACTGATGCCGCGCCGAACACGATCGACAACTTTAAGAAACTGGCGCAACAGGGCTTTTACGACGGGACGATTTTTCATCGAATCGTCAAAGGATTCATGATCCAGGGCGGCGATCCGAATTCGAAAGATCCGGCAAAAGAGAACAGCTACGGGCAAGGCGGACCCGGATACAACGTCAAAGCCGAGTTCAACGATCATAGCCATGATCGCGGCGTCATCTCGATGGCGCGCGGGCCGGACCCAGACTCCGCTGGGTCACAATTCTTCATCTGCCTCGCCCCGGTGCGCCGGCTCGATCATCAATACACTACGTTCGGCAAATTGATTAAGGGCGACGACGTTTTGGAGAAAATTGGCGATACCGCAGTTACCAGTAACGGCATGGGCGAGACGAGCAAGCCGACGAAAGGCGTCGTGATCGAGAGCATCAAGATCGTGCCGGCAGACTCGGTGAAGTAGGAAGTCAGGCTGCCAGCCTGACTCGGCCGGCAAGCTGCTAGCTTGCCGGATACTCGACATGCTGGCAGCATGTCTGCCGAGACAGGCAGGTTGCCTGTCATCCGACCGCTGCGCCGACCTAATGCCTACCGAATCCACAACGAAGATCGCGCTCGTCCAGATGCGCTGCGGCACGGAACCGGAGAAGAATTTCGCCCGGGCCACTGAATTTATTTGCGAGGCCGCAAGGCAAGGCGCCCAGATCGTCTGCCTGCCGGAGCTTTTTCGGTCCCAATATTTTTGTCAGACAGAAGATCACAAGAATTTCGATTTGGCCGAGGAAGTGCCGGGAAATTCAACAGCCGCATTGGGAGACCTGGCGCGGAAAACCGGCTCAGTGATTATTGCATCGCTTTTCGAGAGGCGCAGCGCCGGAGTTTACCACAATACGGCGGCCATCATCGACGCAGATGGAAAACTCCTCGGCAAATATCGCAAAATGCATATTCCCGATGATCCGCTGTATCACGAAAAGTTTTATTTCGCCCCAGGCGATCTCGGATTTCAGTCATGGCAAACCATGCACGGCAAGATCGGCGTCTGCGTTTGCTGGGACCAATGGTATCCGGAAGCCGCGCGTCTCACCGCATTGCGCGGCGCAGAAGTCATTTTTTATCCAACGGCGATCGGCTGGCATTCGACTGAGAAGGAGAAGTTCGGAGCCGCCCAACATTCGGCGTGGGAAACGATTCAGCGCAGTCACGCGATTGCCAATGGTTGTTTCGTCGCAGTTGCGAATCGCGTCGGTCACGAAGCGTCTGCCGGCGGAGAAGGCATCGAATTTTGGGGTCAAAGCTTTGTGTGCGGGCCAGATGGCGAAATCATTGCGAAAGGTTCGGTGGATCGAGAAGAAATTGTGATGGCCGATGTGGAATGGAAGCGCGTCAACGAACAAAGGACGCATTGGCCGTTCCTGCGCGATCGAAGGATCGATGCCTATGCAGGCATCGAAAAGCGGATGATCGATTAATCAGCTGATCAAGGAGCGACGGCTTGGGCAGCCGTCGATGTCAATGACGGCTGGGAAGCCGTCACTCTTCGTGTTAACAACCAGCAATGACTAGCCGAAGCCCTCACCGGATCCGCCGGCCCTGGTATCGGCCTTCTTTGACGGTGCAAATCATGATCGGGTTGGTCATCGGCGGACTGGTGGGGTGGCTGCAGCCCGATTGGGGAAATGCCGTCTATTTTTTGCGCGATATTTTCATTAACCTGATCAAATCCATCATCGCGCCCCTGGTATTTTCGACCATTGTCGTGGGAATCGCGGGTGCCGGCGCGCTTCGAAAAGTGGGGCGGATGGGAATCAAGGGGCTGATCTTTTTCGAGATCGTCACGACGGCAGCGCTCGTCATTGGATTGGCAGTAGTCAATTTCACAAAGCCCGGCGCTGGAGTGACGCTCGCCGCCACAAATACCGACGTTCTCAAGACGATCGGCCAAAGTCATCCGCAGACTTGGGTCGAAACAATCGTGCACGTATTCCCCTCCAGTATCATCGAAGCCATGGCGCGTGGGGATGTTTTGCAGATCGTCGCGTTCAGTGTGCTCTTCGCACTCGCCGTTTCAGCCGTTGGCGAGAAAGGAAAACCAATCATCCGCGCGATGGACAGCCTGTCGCAGATCATGTTCAAGTTTACAAACTACGTGATGCTGTTAGCGCCGATTGGCGTCGGCGCGGCGATGGCGCATACAATCGGCACGCAAGGCCTCGGCGTGCTCTTGAACCTGGGTAAATTGATCGGCTCCCTTTATCTCGCTCTCGCAATTTTCATCTTGTCAGTTTTTGGACTGGTAATCTGGATCGCGCGGATTCCGTTGCGGCAATTCGTGCGCGCTGTGCGCGAGCCTGCGGCGCTGGCATTTGCGACCACGAGTAGCGAGTCGGCGTTACCGAAAGCGATGGAATCAATGGAGCGTTTCGGAGTGCCGCCGCACATTGTCGGGTTCGTGATGCCGACGGGGTATTCGTTCAACCTGACAGGATCGACATTGTATCTCGCAATGGCATCGGTATTCGTCGCGCAAGCCGCCGAGACGACCATGGGGTGGCACATGTCGTTAGGCCAACAGATCACCATGATGTTGACATTGATGCTCACTTCAAAGGGAGTAGCCGGCGTGCCACGGGCATCGCTTGTCATTCTGCTGGGGGCACTGAATTCATTTGTGCCTTCAGGACTCGGACCGATCGGTGTCGCCATTATTTTCGGCGTGGACGAATTGATGGACATGGGCCGCACGTGTGTGAATGTGATCGGCAATTGCCTGGCGACTGTGGTCGTGGCGCGCTGGGAAAAAGAGTTCGACGAAATCAGGGCACACGTTTTCGGAACTCCGGCTGAAGCAGAGTTGGATTTAAAATCAGGGGAAGTCGCTTTTGCCGATGCGGTCGCGCAGGGGGACTAAAGGACATCAAAAGAATGGAAGAATTATCTTGACATTCAATGGCGCGGCACCTCACCATCAAATCCTTTTACCATTAAAAGCTATGAAAAAAATACTCGCAGTATTCCTGATATCTTCCTCGATTGCCTTGAGCATGATCGCTCTTGGCGTCGGGAATCGTTCAGTAACAACTCGACCGAATCCGAACGCCGATTCCTTTAGCCAAGGACCGGCGGTCGATACCTCCAGTGTGATCGTCCAACTCAAAGGCGATCCGCTGAGTACTTATTCTGGTACCAAGCCGGCACACGGCAGAAAAATCGATTTCAACAGCGATGCCGTGCGATCATATCGTGCCCAGTTGAAGGCCGGGCGGGACCAATTCAAACAATGGCTGAGCTCAAACGCACCCAGCGCAACCGTCACGAGCGAGTACGATATCTCGCTTAACGGAGTCGCGGTCGACCTTAGCGGGACGCCGCTAGCGACGATCGCCGCGGCGCCGATGGTGCAGCAGGCCGCGTACGACGGCCTTTATCATCCCGACCTGAGCCAGAGCTACAAGATCATCAATGCGATTGGTGCTTGGAATTCTGCCGGTGGCAGATCCGTTGCTGGCGGCGGTATCAAGATCGGCGACATCGATACGGGCATTGATGAGACGCATCCGTTCTTCGATCCGACTGGCTTCAGCTATCCGCCTGGCTTCCCCAAGTGCGATGAAATAGATAGCAATTCGCACCACGAAGACCAGGATTGCAAGTACGTCTCGCCGAAAGTCATTGTTGCCAAAGTCTTCATTCGGGGGGCTCGTCAGCTGGGCGTCGACGCGCAGGCGATTCAAGATCACGGGTCGCACACGGCTGGCATCGCGGCCGGTGTGACCGGGCAGAGTGCGGTGGTCAACGGCGTGAGTATCGGTGATATGTCTGGTATAGCTCCGGGCGCGTGGCTTGGGAATTACAACGTGTTCCCCGGCGACGTGCTGAACGCTCGCAGCTCGGACATCCTCCGTGCGGTCGACGCCGCGGTCGAGGACGGAATGGACGTTCTCAATCTGTCCCTCGGCGGCACCCCCCAACATCCAGAAGAGAACGACATGCTGGCGGTCGGACTCGACAACGCAGTGAACTCGGGCGTGGTCGTGGCAGTGGCAGCGGGCAACAGCGGACCTGGACCATTCACTGTGGAGTCTCCGGGTATCGCGACGAAAGTCATCACGGTCGCCGCAAGCACGAACCAACATTTTGTCGGTGAGCCGGTTACCTATCCGGCAGGCGGCGGAACAACGATCGGCGCAGCGGTCGGCGATTTCGACCCCTTGCCGGCCCAGTCGTTCGACCTCTTCGACACGCAGTCCGACGGTTGTACCAGCGTTGATCCAGGCGCTGCCGGAAAGCTGGCGCTCATTGATCGTGGGACATGCAGCTTCAGTCAGAAGATAGCCAACGCCAAAGCCGCCGGCGCCGTGGCCGTCCTCATGATCAACAACGTCGCTGGCGATCCCATCGCGATGGCCAGAACAGCTGGTTTCGACGACGATATACCGGCAGTGATGATCAGCAAAAACGATGGAGCAGCGCTGCGGTCCTCTGGAACGACTACTGCTTCAGCGGACGCGACGTTCCAGGAGTTTATCACTCCAGCAAACAAGGATATCCTGGCCGGCTTCAGCGGCCAGGGCCCGACACTCTTTGATTACGCCCTTAAGCCCGATGTCACCTCTGTGGGCGTGAACGTCCTCAGTTCAATCACCTGCGTGAACAAGGGGCCGGACTGCCCGGGCGACGGCAGCGGATGGGCCTTCTTCCAAGGAACCTCAATGTCAACGCCGCACATTGCCGGATCGGCGGCAGTGCTTTTGGAGTTGCACCCCGACTGGTCACCTGATCAGATCAAGTCGGCGCTCGTCAACCGCGCGGACTTGGTGATTAAGGATGCCATTACAGGCACGCACGACGTCGGTCCCCGAGCCCAGGGCGCGGGACGCGAGAACCTTTCGGTCGCAGCGAACGCAACAACATGGATGGATCCTGCCTCGGCGAGCTTCGGCAAAGTTACAGTCGGTCATCCGAGTTCGCTCGATATCACTCTGTACAACCCAACGGGCACTGACCAGTCGTTCAGTGTATCCAAGGTGAAGTTTACTCCGAACACCTTCGGCGGCACGGTGCCGGCGATCTATAACGCTGGAACTGCGAGCGCCGGAGACTCTAGGATTACTGTGCCGGCCACGGTAACGGTGCCTGCGAACGGTTCGACCACGCTGACGGTGATGGTGAACGCAGGCCTTAAGCGACCCGATGTTGTTCAGGGTTGGATCAAGCTCCATGATGGTCAGGGCAACAACAATCTCCAGTTCGCTTACATGGCCCAAATCGTCCGTTCGCCCTGATAGAATCGCGAAATAATCCCGCCAAACAGGGATGCGGCTAATACCGCATCCCTGTTTTTTCTTACCGAACGAACATTCAGGACATCGACAAATCCGTGTTATTTCGGATAAACTGGTGGATATGGCAGCTGTGCACACATCCGCCGCAGCAATTTATCTGATGCAGATTCTTACATCTGCTTTCCTTGCGATCCTTTTCGTTCAATCGGGAATTGACAAAGTCGTCGACCGCCGCGGAAACCTCGATTGGCTAAAAGGACATTTCGCGAAGAGTCCATTCGCGGGCGTCGTTCCATTGTTGCTGACTGTTCTCACAATCCTTGAGGTCGCGGCCGGCGCGCTGAGCGCGATCGGATGCGTTCTGGTCGTTCTCTTGCGAGATTCGACTGTCGCCTTCTGTGGCGCTGTGCTTTCCGCAATCGCAATCGCCGCGCTATTTTTTGGGCAACGCGTTGCGAAAGATTATGCTGGCGCGGCAGTGCTTGTTCCCTACTTTCTGCTTGCGCTGCTGGCAATTTATCTGCTCGCGCAAGGGTGACAGGAGTGAGAATCCGCGCTGATCTTCCCGAAGGCGCCGCACGGACGGGCGCGACTTCAAAAGATTCCAGGATGGAATCCGTGCTGGTCTCAGACCGTTCTGAGCAATCCCACACCGGCGATGTTTTGTTGTTGCCGATAGCGGTCATCGCATTCTGGACGCTCGCCTACGACCTTGTTCTTGTCGCCAGATGGCCGTCGCAAACAATCACTTGGTGCTTCCTGGCAATCGCAATACCTGGTTTTTTTGCCCTGGGGCGTTTGTGGAAGGCAACGGGTGAAATTCCTGGCAAAGCTTATCGCTTTCATCCCTCGCAGCTTCTTCTGTTGCTTTTGGGGCTCGGCTACGCAATCACCGCTCTCTTCGTGCGCAGGCCGAATCAGGATGATGTGGTCTATTTTCACAGAGCGCTTACCCAACTTCTTGATCTTCACCAGCCTATCTTCTTGCGCCAGACGAGCGTTGACATGGATGCCGCAGCCTTCTCGCCCGTCCACCTGGTAACCAGCTATGAAATGCTTATGGCTTTCCTAGGTCACTATTTGCGCGTCGCTCCTCTCTATTTCTATCAGGTCGTTAGTCACGTGTGCGCTTCCTTTTCAGTTCCATTTGTTTTTTACTGGTGCGCCCGAATTTTCGGATTACGTCGCTGGACCGCCGCAGTCGGGGCGCTCCTTGGTATAGCATTTCTGCTTATCGCTGACCCCTGGTCGCTCGGAGCTTTGCTTGGAGCGGCATCCCCGCTTGTCTCAGGTTGGTCGCCAGGGTCACTCAACATTGCTGGATGGCTAGGGTTCGCGACCGTTTCCCGCTACATGTGGCAGGGCAAACCAATCGTTTGGATTTTGTTTTTGCCGATCGCTCTTGCTCTTAGTTACCGATACCTGTCTCGCGGCAACCTCAGCGATCTAGTTTGGCTTTTGCTATTGGCAATAGCTGGAGTGGGGGTGAGTAATCCCGCTCTCTATCTGATCCCGGCCGTCATTGTATGTTCCTGCGTAGCTTCTTTCGCGCTTGCGCTATTCGAACACAAGAGCCGAGACAACTTGATAGAGCTAATGCGTCGTGGTCTTTTCCTGGGCATTCCACTAGTCTACCCAGTCGGCATATTGATGCTGCTGACGCTCAATGTAATACCAAAGCCCATCGATATCCGGATGTTTGGGCCAGAATACATGCCGTGGCGTGAAGCTATGGACCATGTTATCGGAGGGGTCGCTGAGTACTGGCGCGATGTTATCCTAATGATTGCTGTTCCCCTGCTAATCGTCAGGGGAAGGACTGGACGTTTCATCTTCTTTTATCTGTGCGCCGTTTGGTTGCTCTTCTTAAATCCACTGTTCGCGTCATGGTGGATGAAACACCTCCTGGCTTACTGTTATTTCCGGCTTGTGTACCTTTTACCATTACCGCTGCTGTGCGCAATGTCCGCAGTTGCTGGTCCCCGGATCATACAAGGAGGGGATGCCAAATCTCGATTACTAACTTCGACAGTGCTTTTCGCGATCATTCTGAGTTTTGTTTATAGCTACCACGGCTTATCAATCACGCCGAGAGATGCGAAGCTCGGCGTCGGTTGGAAGTCGCCGGGAGAATACCAGTTGCTTCCTGCGAACCTTGATTTTGCCAAGACTGCGGGCAGATACATCGCGCATACCAAGCTCCTCATGCCCACTTGGACAGCCGGTTGTGAGTTGCCGCTGTTGTTTCCCGAAATGAAAGTTGTATCGCCCCGCTTCGTCACCCATTATTTCGCCAATGCCGGCAACCCTGAGGAGGGCAATCTTCGCCATCAAGCAGAGCTTTTTATTGACAAATCCAACTCAGGAAATGCTCAACGGCTTTTGCGCTTCGAGTCGAAATTTCGGGAGGTGATAGAAACTGGTCGGGCAAATGCAGTGGTCGTTCCCAAGTCCGAAAGCCAAAGAGTACTAGCTACCCTCAAATCGATTGACCCCGCGTGGCATCGCGTTTTGGAAGCCGACGGGTTGGTCCTAATGTTACCAAGCAAGTCTGAACCGAACAGTTAGCGGAGACGCGAATCGCGTTGAATTCGAATCTTAACCCACGCCGTTTCGAACATTGACGGCATCGAATCGAAGCATGGTGGATATTGGTTTCAGGTTTTGCGATCTTTGCCTTTATGTATTGCGGGGCTAACAATACTTCGCGATTTGCCAAGCTGGAGAGTGATCTAGTCTGTCGAGTTTAAGCGAGTGAATAAATTTGGCTCACTAGCCGAGAGGGCTACACAACTAATCGGCGCGCTGGCAGCGTTTGGCTTTTTTGTCTCCGGCGTTGTCTATCTCTGGTTCGGTCATTGGCCCGTCACCCACCTAGACTATTGGGGATTTTACGAGTTTTACTTCAGCCACACTTGGCTCGAGAGCGCTCTGCACAAGAGCGCTGAACATTTGATCTTTTTTCCGACTTTGCTTTGTTTGGCTGATCTCCGGTTTTTCCATGGCGATCAGGAATTGCTCTTCATAACCGGTTTCGTTCTCCTTGTGACTACGGTCGGACTGCTGCTGATTCCAGTGTGGCGGGATCAGACAGTTAGTCCGAGTGCCAAGATAATGGCTACTCTGGCGATAGTCGTTGGGAATTTCTGGATGGCTCGGAGCCCCATCACCGGTTCGGGAGGATTTAACTGCATATGCTCCCTGCTGATGGCGAGTGCAACTCTTGCATTTCTCTTCATCCCGAGAATCAACGCCGGTTCGCCAGGCTCATCTACAGCAACTCTGATTGTGGTGTGCGCTGCGTTTGTGACCTCGTTCAGCTTCGGCGTTGGCTTGGCGATTTGGCCAACTCTGCTGTTTCTGATTTGGTGCTTGCGGCTACCATGGCGAGCTCTTCTATCAATTGGCGTTGCCGCTATCGCAGCAATCGTAATTTATGAGGTCATCCCACCACACTTAACGGCCTACAGGATGATCGGAGTCCCTGCGGCTCACCAACTAGGCTTCGTTGCTGCGTTATGCAGACTGGCCGGCGGCCCATTCTTTTACGCACTATCCGGCTGGCACCACAACCCTCTCTCCGCTGAAGCAGCGCGCTCTTCGATGCTTTCACTCTCCTGTGGCGGAGCCGGGCTCGGCCTTGCCATCCTCGCAATGACCGTTGCAACGATTCGTCGGGACCTCCTTGGAAGCAGCCTCAAACTTACAGGACTCGCTTTGGTCGCTTTTAGCTTTGTTGTGATGGCCCTCATCAGCGCCGGAAACTATTTTCGCAATCTTGAACTTGGATTTGTTGCACCCCGCTATCTGTTTTGGAGCACACTTTTTTGGACCGGCCTGCTCTTACTTGCCATTCAGTACGCCGAATTCAGGCGGTGGTTACGTTGGCCTGTATGGCTTGTCGCTTTCGCACTGCCCTTTCTCATCTTTCCCATGCACTACAAGAGCGGGTTGCACGGTAGATGGGTCAGAATAATGGCCGATTACGGCGCAGTTAGTCTCGTCAACGGGGTTCGCGACGAGTCACAGGTCCGAATCTTTGGCGGCGGCGACGCGAAATGGGCGAGCTGGGTTTACCGCGTTGCAAAACAATTTCGTGTCCGTCGTCTGGATATGTTTGCGGATGGCCTGCAAGATTGGATCGGTCTTCAGTACACCGATGTGTTTGGGCGGCGGCATAAGCGTGAAGGCCTAACAGGCAAGTGTCATGTTGCTGCTTTGCTTGAGTGCGATAACGGCGCCCCTGCAGCGCGGATCGTGGGTCAAGTAACGAAAAAGCGGAATTTAAACCCCATTGTGCGATGGGGGATTACTCCGGCATCATGGATGCTTGGTCAAGATATCAAGACGGAATACATAGCTCCTAGAACATTAGTGATTGTCGATCCGGCTGGAGTAATTCGCGGGATAGGTCGCTCTTTGCCCACAAGTACATTAATTAATCGCGTGTTTTACCTAGGCAAACTTAAAACGACTGACTTTTTGGGTTACATATGTGATTACAATCCACAAATTCATTACGTAGTTCACAGCGCGGACAATCGAGTTTTTTCCGAGGATGAGATTCCTGTGCAAGCGCCGACAACCGAATCCGCATTCGGAAGGTGACCGACTATTGTGCGAAAACATCGGCGCACGCTTTTGGGTCAGTGAGAGCCCGAAATGGATAACACACTTGTGCTATGAACAGCATTTCGTCTGGGTGTTACAAATTAGTGGAAAAACTAGAAGCCTGTGGTTTCCTTAAGAGTCCGGCATTTATGGCCGGATACGTTTTTTTCCTAAAACATTTCAGTTTATATTGGTGGCGGCTGACGGAACGCAACGAGACTAGAACGCTTCTTGAATCGCTTGAGCCTGGGATGACCGTCGTTGATGTCGGCGCCAACGTCGGCTACTACACCATTCTCATGTCAAAAAAAGTTGAAAATTCGGGAAAAGTCTTCGCCTTTGAGGCCGATCCGCTGAATTTTAGCATTTTGGAGTATCATTCCAAACGCTATCGATGTGCAAACCTGGTTCTTGAACAAAAAGCCGTTGTATCTCATCAGGGAGACTTTATCAATCGCAATCCAATCCAGGAGATCACCGGATCTGTGATTTAAGAGACGGACGAAGGTCCCATCCCGGCGGAAATCGTCAGCTTGGATGATTATTTCAAAAACATCAAAACTCCAATCGACTTTATGAAGATTGACGTTCAGGGCGCAGAAATGGCTGTAATTGATGGAATGAGTGATCTCTTGAGTGACCCTTCAAAAACTAAGAACCTTCAGGCATTGATAGAATTCTGTCCGCTCGCTTTAGAAGAATTTGGATCAGATGCCAGAGAATTTCTCAAAAAATTGGATTCTTGGGGTTAAAAGATCCGTCTATTAGACCCAAAGAAAAAAACACGAAACCTATTCGACCTGAAAGTCTAACCTGGAATCATTGGACGCGAGAAGGATACGTGAATCTGCTTTGCTCGCGAAAAACCTTGTAAGAGAATTACATTTGTGGTGCCGCTGTCTTTCGTTAGAGGGCGAACCGGGCTCTTTGTTTTCTTTTACCTTTGCGCTGTGCGGTTAGTCTGCGCGAATCCGTTGCTTCGGATCCCAGTGGATGAAAAATATCTTCGCTTACACTTATTTTCGATTTGTTTTACGTCCTCCCGCTCCCAGTCCTATACGCCTTGATCGCGGCCGGGGTCTTCGGGTTATGAAAGAATCCAATGCGAAGGAGCGCGCGATCCCTGGTGTTCTGCGAGCTGGCGGCTTAGTCTTGATGTTGCCAGGCCGTGCTGAAAGACAAGCTGATAACGATATTGCTTCGATGCGGATTTCTGCTGGCGAAAAAAGCGACGTGTGCTTAGCTGCCGCGATACGAGCTTATTAGATCGCTTCGCGGCTTTATGCAGATCACGAATCACATCACGTCCAAACCGTGCGTTGACGACTCGATCGACCCGATTGCGCCAGAGACACACCGCTCCTTGACGAGATCGCCGTACGTAGCCAGCGCGGTTGAGGTGATGAAGAATCATCGGCAAAATCCGGCCGCCGTGTGGTTTAAAGACGGCACCGACGAGAATGATCAAGCCGGCAGATTCGCCTTTCAACGGCTGCGTCAGAATTGGTTCACTCCCCATGTTGTTCCAAAATTCAAACTCCGCCGCGATGATACTTTCTACGCGATTGGCTCTTGTTTTGCGCGCGGCTTGGAAAACTGCCTGCATACCAACGGCATTGCTGTTGAGAGCGCGGCGCCGGAATTTTCCAAACTTCAGTCAGCCAGGAAAGGTGTATCAGGACTCGGATTTACTAATAAGTACAACACGTATTCGATATTGAACGAACTGCGCTGGGCGCTTGACCCACAAGCAGCGTTTCCGGTGGAGTCCATCGTTCGTCTGACGGCAACTACCTGGTACGATCCGCACACAAACCCCACGTTAAGCTTTGCTAGCTTGGAAGAGACACTGCAGCGGCGGGCACTGATGCAGGCCGTCACAAAACGTATTAAGAACTGCCGCGCAGTTGTTGTTACTCTCGGTCTCGCCGAGGTGTGGCGCGATATCAATGCAGACGTTTACCTCAACTGCACGCCTATCCCCTCATTGTTTAAAAGCGAACCCAACCGGTACGAGTTCTATTTGACCACGTTTGCACAGAACTGGGCCAACCTCGAAGCGATTTATGAATTGCTGGCTCGCTATGGACACCCTGATTTTCACATCATTGTAACGGTGTCCCCCGTCCCCTTGATGAACACTTTTTCAACAATGGACATCGTCGTGGCGAACACATGGGCAAAATCGCTTTTAAGAGCCGTCGCGCACGAGTGGACGGCCGCGCATCCTAATGTGGATTACTTTCCGAGTTACGAGATCGTGCAAAACTCCGATCATGCGGCAGTGTGGGAGCGCGATCTGCGGCACGTAAGAGGCCACGGCGTGCAACACATCATGGAGTTGTTTCTGCAATCCTATTTTGAATAGTCCTTGCCTGTGTCCCATTGGATTAACCTCAGGTCATAGTAACGTCGCCAGAGCAGACATTACGTTTGGTTCACATGATGCGTCCTGAGTTAAGCATTGTTATTCCTTTCCTGAACGAGGAACACGTCCTGCCTTTGTTGCGCGACCGATTGGAAAACGCTCAAAATCGTCCAGCACGTTGCGAGCTGCTTTTTGTGAGCGATGGATCGACTGACCGGAGTTCAAGCTTCATCGAGGCGTGGGCCAGCGAAGATCCATCCGTCAAACTAATTGTGTTAACCCGGAACTTTGGACATCAGAATGCCGTTTCGGCTGGCCTCTCTTTCGCGTCTGGAAATTATATCGGAATTATGGACGCAGATTTGCAGGACGAGCCGGAGATCCTTTTGGATATGTATCGGGCATTAAAAAACGAGAAGGTTGACATAGTTTACGCGGTGCGAGCCGCCCGGCATGAACCGGGACTCAAGCGTTTCTTTTACTTCGCGTTTTACCGGCTTTACGTTTACCTGGCTGATACTCCTGTCCAAGCCGACAGCGGTGATTTTTGTGTAATGAGTCGTCGAGCCGTGCAGCTGCTAATGAGTCTTCCAGAAAAGCTGCGTTTCATTCGAGGATTACGTGCATGGACTGGTCTGGCATCAAAGCCATTTCCCATCTCGCGACCAGCGCGCGCCGCTGGCCGTCCGCAGTATTCATTACCGAGACTGACGACGCTGGCCTTCTCAGGATTGACCTCGTTCTCAACAAAACCGTTGAGGCTGGGCTTCATCTGCGGCAGCGTTCTTTGCTTCGGCGCCGTTATCGCGGCACTCATTTATCTTGGGATTGCGCTCTTTACCGAGATTCACTTCGCAGCACCTGGGTTTTCAACACTGGTCATCGTTCTGCTCTTCTCCAATGGATTGATCTTCCTCTACCTGGGAGTGCTCGGAGAGTACATCGGGCAGATGTTCATGGAAGTGAAAGGCCGCCCATCATTCATCGTCGAACGTACGATCAATCTCGAAAGGACGCATGGATCCGATAAGAGCGATTGAAACTCTTTCCCAACCTCAAGCAGTTTCAATGGCAGACGAGTGGTTCCAGTTTGCTACTGCAGATCATTTTTGGATGCAATGGCGACACTGTCTGCTCGTTCGCGCCCTCC
Source organism: Candidatus Udaeobacter sp. (assembly GCA_036499375.1). Lineage (GTDB taxonomy): Bacteria > Verrucomicrobiota > Verrucomicrobiia > Chthoniobacterales > UBA10450 > Udaeobacter. The sequence goes on along the minus strand of DASYDV010000016.1, from coordinate 52,598 downwards.
GGAGTGCAGGAGACGAGTTGCGAAATGCCTTGGAAATCGGATGCGGGCATGGGGTCGCGCGGGAAATGCTGGAGCGCGACCTTGGGATACCAGTGGATGGCTGCGATTTGAATCGAACGGCTTTAGACATCGCGAAACCGGGCAGGGGCAACCTTTTCGTTTACAACATCCTGGATCAGGATTCGTCACTGTTAGGCCGTTATGATGCAGTCTTGCTGTTGGACGTGATTGAACATATCGATGATGATGCCGCGTTTTTGCGTGCTGCCTTGCGACACCTGCGATCAGGCGGAATTGTTGCTGTTAATGTGCCAGCTTGTACGATGTTGTTCAGCGATTACGACAGAGTAGCCGGCCACGTGAGGCGTTATACGCGGCGAGACGTGAGGGAATTGTTGGAGAGTTGCGGCGTAGAAATCCAGGGAATTCAGCCATGGGGATTGCTCATGATTCCCCTATTGCTCTTCCGCAAGACTCTGCTACGAAGAACCACGCAAGCCGACACGGTTCGAACTGGTTTCGTCCCTCCAAACGCTTTCTCGCGGGTCGTGCTGAATGGAATGAAGAACGTAGAGACAGCATTGCCCTTCCGAATGCCTTTTGGTACGTCCATTCTGGCTTGGGGCAGTTGCGCATGACTCCTTGTTCCAGATCGCCGACTTGTCAGTGAAGCGGTAATGATCTGCCATCACGCCTCGCAGCTGGTTGAGAAAGGAGACTGGTTGATCGCCGCATCAAGTTTCTATCCAGGGTAACTCGGGATTACAGCGTTGGCTAACCTCGAACCGATTTATCAATTGTTGGGTCACTACGGCCATTCCGATTTTCATATCATTGTGACAGTTTCGCCCGTCCCTTTGTGAACACTTTTCGAGCATGGATATTGCCGTGGCGAACTCATCGGCGAAATCACTCTTGAGGGCCGTCGCGCAAGAGTGGGCCATGACCCATTCTAACGTGGATTACTTTCCAAGTTACGAAATCGTACAAAACTCCGATCGCTCCGCAGTATGGGAAGCCGAGACACTTAAGAGGTCCAGCGGTGCCGCAAACTATGGAGTTGTTTCTGCGAAATTACATCGAGTGAGCTCAAAATGAAATGGCAGGGCCGCACACCGGGTTTGTTGATCTGATAGGCGACGCGAGCCGTGGGATTCAGTTGCAACGTCGATTCGGCAGTGAAACCGTTTTTGCTTTCACGGTGTGATTATAGAGAATGAAGGATTTCATGGCCTGTGAAATTCTCAAATGACGAAGCTTTTACCGACTCCAGGAGCAAGAAACGATCCCAACGCCGGAGATGTTCTTTTGCTTCCCGTAGCTCTCGGCGCGTTCTGGACCCTTGCTTATCAGCTGGTGCTTGTGACCCGCTGGCCCGCACACGCGATCGTATGGTGCTTCGTAGCCATGAGTGTTGCGGGTTTCTTCTTACTGATGCGCCTGTGGAAGAAAAACGACGCCGTACCTGGCGGCGGTTATCGATTCCATCCATGTCAACTTTTCCTCCTTTTCCTGGCGACGGCCTGCGCGATGACGGTTCTTTTCGTGCGACGGCCAAATCAGGACGATATCGTCTATTTCCATCGCGTTTTGGCGCAATTGCACGAACTGGGCGAGCCGATCTTAGTGCGTCAGACCACAGTCGACATGGATGCCGCCGCATTTTCGCCCGTTCACTTAGCTACGAGCCACGAAATGCTTATGGCATTGCTCGGACACTATCTGCGAATTGATCCGCTCTACTTTTATCAGGTCATTGGGCACGCAGTTACTGCATTTTCGATTCCGTTTGTACTTTATTGGTGCGCCCGAATTTTTGGCTTGAACCGTTGGCCCGCAGCGTCAGGCGCGTTGCTGGGAATACTGTTTCTGCTTGTCGACAGTGTGGGACCAGCAAGCCTGGGGAACGCAGCGTTTACGCGAATGTGGCAGGGAAAAGTGATTGTGTGGATCTTGTTTGTTCCTTTAGTCTTATCTCTGACTTACCGGTTTTTGCGTCTCGGGAACCAGAGTGATCTGGTGTGGCTCGCTCTCCTGACAATCGCCGGCGTAGGCCTTAGTAACACCGCGCTATACTTCGCTCCGGCGATTATGGGATGTTCTTGTGTTTCCTTTGTTACAGTTGAAGCTTTGGATTCGAACAGACGGCAACATTTCTTCGGCAGCCTTCGCCGCTGTGCTCTCCTGGGACTACCGCTGGCTTACCCAGTGGGCACACTCGCCCTCCTCAAACTCAACATTATTCAAAGACCGGGCGATGTACGCAGCTTCGGACCAGAGTATCTACCCTGGTTGCAGTGCGTGGATTACGTTGTCGGCACAACCGCTGAGCACATCCGCAACGTCGCGCTGATGATCGTCGTACCGCTGTTGGTCGTGAGAGGGAACAAAGGATGGTTCCTTTTCTTTTACATCTTTGCCGTCTGGTTATTCTGTTTGAATCCAGTAATGGCACACTGGTGGATGAATAACATTTTTGCCACGTGCTATTTTCGACTTGTCTACCTTTTGCCCCTGCCGCTGCTTTGCACATTACTTCCAGCCGCCGGCCCGCGGCTGGTGCAACCACACTTCTCACTAAAAGAGCGACTATTGACCCAGGCAGGCGTGTTAGCAGTTATACTAAGCTTCTTTTACAGTTACCGCACCTTATCGATCCTGCCTAGAAACGCAAAGCTAGGCATCGGATGGAAGTCGCCGAGGGAATATCAACTGCTTCCTGCGAACGTCGAATTCGCCAGGGCCGCGCAAAAATATATCAAGCATGCTAAACTGCTCGCGCCGAATTGGACGGCAAGTTGCGAATTGCCGCTTTTATTGCCCCAGATGAAAGCCGTAGCTCCCCGGCTGGTCACGCATTATTTCTCCAATGCGGGAAATCCGAAGGAAGGTTACCTGCGGCGCCAGGCGCAAGTGTTTGTGGAGGAGGATAAGTCTGGGAACGTCCAACGCCTTCAATCTTCAGAACCCGGATTCAGAAAGGTAATACGGAGTGGTCGGGCGAACGCGGTTGCCGTGCCTGAATCGCAAAGCGAGCGAGTACTGGCGGAGCTCAAATCGATAAACCCCGGGTGGCATCGGGTGTTGGAAGCTGGCGGACTTGTCTTGATGTTACCGGGCAACAAGGCATCAGGTTCTAAGCATTCCGGCGAAGGCGTTCCCGCCTCACACCAAGAGTTGCCACGGCCGTCAGCGCTGTGATGCAAATAGATTCACGTAGTAATCGGGAGCCTCGGTAATTGAATCGAAGCGCAGCGGCACCAGACCGTGCGTTGCTATTTCAGAAACCGACATATTGTTACCTGTCAGAGTATTAATCAGTTCAACCCAATTTGTGCCAGCCTGTTTCAGGCCGTAAGGCCAGAGCTCCACAATCAACTTTGCAGCTGGGTTATCGGATAGAACACGGCCGGCCCCGCGCAGCGCGTGAAGCTCGTATCCCTGGATATCCATTTTGATCAAGTCTACACGCTGACCAGGTTTGAAATATTCGTCGAGCGCGACCATTTCGATTTGGATGACCCGCAGTCCAGACCGTTCAGTCAAGTAAGTACGATGATCCACATTGAGTCTATCCGATAGATAAAGCTCTGACTGACCGCTGCGCTCTCCCAGCGCCGCTTGCGAGACATGGACGTTTGATAATCTCCGGGTCGCCGAGCGCAGTCGGCTGAAATTTTCTGGTGCCGGTTCGAAGGAATATACGGCGCCGGCAGGACCAACACAGCGGGCGAAATAGCGTGAGTAAATCCCGATATTCGCACCAGCATCCACAGCAACAGCACCGGGGAATAAGACCTCTTTCAGCAACCGTCGCTCCGCGCGATCAGCATACACCTTATAAGCACCATAGAGCGGCCGGTAGATTGGAAACGCGTGTTGGTAGAACTTGTTTCCAACGCTGCGAAGAAATGAAACATCCGACATCAGCGGCGCGGTAGAACTATTGTAAAAAACGACGCGCACAGACGCGGGCAACATCGACTGAGAAACAGATCCACTGGAAACAACGCGCGGTAAAGCCAGGTAGCAAGTGGCAGTTTATGCGATATCCCTCCGGTTGCCATGTAAGACAAGGCGCTAAAAAATCGAATGGCGTAATTCGCCACGTCGTAGTTCTCCATCAACCTCTCCGCCCACTCGCGTCGCCGGAAGAACATTAGCCACGGCAAGGCGATGTTGGCAGATGCCAGCGGCCCCTGAACATTATTTAGCTCCGGCTCGGAGATCCGGAAGTCAACCGGCTCGTGATGCAGGTATCTAAAGATCGGAGTCGACAACAGGGAGAAGAAAGGTTCAGTCGCAACAACTTTGCCGCCTGGTTTCAACTTGCTGGCCGCTCGGTTCAAAAACGCAATAGGACGCTTGAGGTGATGCAACACATTAGTCAGCGTAATAACATCAAGACTCTCGTCCTTGATAGCATCCAACTTATCGATTTCATGGCAGTCAAACACAAGATCCAGATAGTCCAGATCAAGCACATCACTGGTGACAACATTTGAGAGAAATTGTTTCAGAGGCGACGTGCCGCTCCCTACCTCGAGGATCGACAGCGCTGCCGGATTACGAAAATCCTTGAACTGATCACGGTAAAGTTCGCAGTACCAAAACAGAAGATTTTGATTTGCGCCGAGGCGCGCGCGATTACGCAACGTCACGGCTCGATCGTGGCTCTCGTCGCTTTTCACAGCCGTGATCGTCCTCATTTGACCGCGCGGATGTAGAGCGAGCCAGCAACCTCCGAGATCACAGGCACCTTCTCAAGAACGCAACCAAAGCTGTTCAAGGGATTAACAAGAAAGTCAGGCGATTTCGGGTGCAGAAAATCAAACGGATCGACGCGCACATCACGAAAGCCCGTTTGTTTGAGCAACCGCCGCAAAGGCCAGCGAAAGAACGCGGTCTCATCAGGCGAGTCGCCTAAAGTGCGTTTTACCCACGGGACATTCTTTTGTATCGCGATCTGCGGGTTCAACATATTTGGCTCAGTAAAATAGATGGTGCCGCCCTCTTTCAAGACGCGATAGGTTTCAGTCAGTGCCTGTTTGATGTCCAGGTGATGTAACACTGAACTGCCCACAATGGAATCGAAGTAGGCACTAGGATAGCTCAACGCGCACGCGTTCTGGATTTCGTAACGAACATTCTCCGCGGGATAATCTGCTCTCGCAATTTCCAAAAGCTCAGGGGATACGTCAACGGCCACAATGTCTGCTCCGCAACGGGTCAGTTCCCGGGTGAAATAACCAGTACCGCATCCCAATTCAAGCACCCTCATTCCTGATCGGAGATGCTTGCTGAGCATTTTCACCCGTCGCGCCCAGCGCAGTTTGCCGGCCGGACCTTCCCAATTCCAAATCTCCCCTGCCCCGTGTTGGGCCAGGAAACGGCCGTGCTCGACTTCTTTCGCAATGCGCTCTTGCACTACAATTTTCAGGTGACCGCAAACTCCAGGGGGCCGGAAAGTGGCTCAAAGCTCAACCATACGAAACATGATAGTTACTTAATAACCCAGTTTTAATTTCAAAAAGCCGTGCCAGCACATCCTTAACATCACGAGACCGTTTCGAAAGACTCTGGTCATCTTAGTGGAGCCGTAGGTGCGCTCTTGGTAATGGACGGGGACGTCCAGAATCCTAAGATTGAGTTTTGCAGCGCCAAACAGCAATTCATAATCGCCCCATCGATCTTCGACTCCCCAGCTTCCCAACATCGGTTTAATCCGCTCCCAGTCGCTTCTCCAGAGGACTTTGGTCCCGCAAAGCGTGTCCTTTACACGTTGTCCGAGCAGGTACGTAAATGCAACACTAAAACATTTATTGCCTAACATGTTGACGGTAGTCATGGCTCCTTTTGGCACCGGATAAATAAGTCGCGATCCATTGACAAATTCTCCCTGCCCCGAGGCGATAACATCGATGAAATAAGGCAACTCCTCGGGAATCGTCGTTAAATCGGCATCAAGGATTATTAAAATATCGCCTGTGGCTGCATCGAAACCTGTCCAGACATTTCGCGATTTACATACTCCCGGTCCGTGTTCCAAGCGAATATCCTTGTCCGGATAAAGAGACCGCACACGCAATACTTCTTCAGCAGTGCCATCAGTCGATTGATCGTCGCAGAAAATGATTTCTGTATGGCGTCCCAATTGCGGTATCCGTAGCGCAGCGTCTTCGACGTTTCCTTTCTCATCTTTACAGGGAATAATGACAGAGACAGACAGTTCTTCTTTCGGAACCGGCGGTTGCAGTAGCCTGCCGACGATGACCTGCGTCATGCAGAACCGTTTCAGTAGCGGCAATCGTGCACAAAATCGATTTAAGAAAGCCGACAAAAGCGGCACATATTTTGGCAAGATGACAATGCGATGCGTCTCAAGCGCTTCGAACCCTGTAAGCTTCATCAAGTTTTGGAGATCAGCCGTCGAGAGCCAGTTTTGCTCCGTCGTCGGGACCTTCATTCCAAGCCATTCCGCAAAACTGACTACCGGTTCCCACAGATGATTGTAAGTTTCTACTAACACCCGCGTATGCCGCAGGCAAAGCGGTCTGAGGTTACGCAGCGCCTGAAGCGCATCCACCGTATCCCCGATGTTACTAAAGAGGATGTAATCGAATTTCTCACCCGACTCGAACAGTTCCCGAAACTCCTCTTTATCCGGGAAAGCGACTGCGAATTCCAAAGAAGGATTTTGCTGCCGCGCGATTTCCACGATCTCACCGCAGAGGTCTACGCCTTTCCCTTGTTTCGGCGAAACCGCAGCCAGATGAAACCCGGTGCCGCAACGAACTGACAGCACCTTCTTTCGCGGTTCGACCAGAAACCGAAGGAGGCGGCCCAGGGATTCGTAATAATAGCGATTGCGTCTTATCCAACTCTCGCGACGCGCAGCGATAGCTGCCAGGTTTCGACAGGAGCGCTCGCGCCTTTGCTCCAGTGCCGCTGTTCCCCAGTTTTCCTGGTTCGTTTTGCGCTCGTTTATTGCAGCTTCCATGGAGGCGGAATTTTGACGCCGACGCAGAGCTCCTGATGTTTGGAACTACTGCCAGCGATTCTGGCCGCAAAACTTCCTTCAATTCCGGCGGTATTCAAGATCGGTTCCTTCGCGGGCCCCTCGAGGACGATTCCACTCGCTCTTGAGGCGCCGCGTTAGTCGGCTCACGAAGCTAATTCCGGTGGAGAAAAGCCTCGCCTGTGGTTAACTAGTAGGTTCGAGATTTCTCACCAGAATGCCTGCGCAAACGATCAAGATTAGCGGTGCCCGCCAGCACAACCTCAAGAGTCTCCACGTGGAAATACCGAGGGAGAAGCTAGTGGTCATTACCGGTTTAAGCGGTTCAGGGAAATCTTCGCTGGCGTTCGATACTCTTTATGCGGAAGGGCAACGCCGATACGTCGAAAGTCTCTCCGCTTATGCGCGGCAATTCCTCGATAAAATGGAGAAGCCGGATGTCGATTTCATCGAAGGATTGTCGCCTGCCATCGCCATCGAGCAGCGCAGCGCCGGGGCAAATCCACGATCGACCATCGCGACGACGACTGAGATCTACGATTACCTGCGGGTTTTGTTTTCGGCTGTGGGTCAACCACACGATCCGCTCACGGGCCGACCGCTCACCCGCCAAACGCCTCAACAAATCGTCGATCAGGTGATGGCGTACGAACCGGGCAGCAAAATCATTCTGCTGGCGCCATTGATCGAGAATCAGTCGGGCGAATTCCGTGACGTACTTGAAAAACTTAAGCGTGAAGGATTCGTTCGCGCACGTATCGACGGTCAGTTGACCGAGCTGGATCGCCCCGAGCCGATTCGGCTCAAGAAAGGAGAGCGACACACCATTGAAGCGGTGGTTGATCGGCTAGTCATCCGTGATGGCATTCGTGTGCGCCTGACGGATTCAATCGAAACGGCCCTCAAATGGGGCGGCAATCGCATTGTCATTTTGTGCCAAACCCTCAGTGCAGGCGACAAATGGGCAGAATACCGCTACTCCACAGATTACGGAGACGCTGAGACCGGTTTTAATTTGGGTGAGCTGACGCCCAGACATTTTTCGTTCAACAGCCATCTCGGTGCCTGCCCGGCCTGCCATGGTTTGGGAACGCAACTGGTCGTGGATCCGGAGCTGATGATCTCCGACCAGACCAAAACATTGGCGGAAGGAGCAATTACACCATGGCGGCGCGGCACAAAACGCATGCGAGCGTATTACCGTCACCTGCAAACCGCACTAATCAAACATTTTCACGTGAACGAAGACGTTCCGTTCGCCGACCTGCCCGACTCGTTCAAAGCCGCGCTGTACTCCGGCACGAATGGTGAGCCCATCGAGATGGAGTTCGCCACTAATGGCGAAAAGAAGATCAGAAAACCCTTCGAGGGGCTGGTGCTGCAAATGCAACGGCTTTATGAGCAAACACAGAGCGAGTTCACACGAAATCGCATTCGAGCATTCATGACACGCGAGCCGTGCAAGGAATGCGTCGGGGCAAGGCTCAAACCGCAAATCCTTGCTGTCACAGTCAAGGAACGACCCGCCTCCGCCGAGGCTACCGCGGGCAGGCAAGGGCGCGAATTGAACATCCATCAGTTCAGCCAGCAAACGGTGGAAGAGGCTCTGCGATTCATCGGCAATCTCGACCTGAGCGAGCAGCAGCAGACGGTGGTAACCGATGTTGTTCGTGAGATTCGGTCGCGTCTGCAATTTCTGGTGAATGTGGGACTGGGCTATCTCACGTTGAATCGCGAGAGCGGCACGCTTTCCGGAGGCGAAGCGCAACGAATCCGGCTGGCTACACAGATCGGCTCGGGTTTGGCAGGCGTTCTCTACATTCTCGACGAACCGAGTATCGGTTTGCACCAGCGCGACAATGCTCGTTTGCTTGGAACACTGCGAAAACTGCGCGATCTCGGGAATTCCGTCATCGTAGTCGAGCACGATGAAGAAACGATTCGGGCTGCCGACCACATTATCGATCTCGGTCCGGGCGCAGGGCCGCGTGGCGGTGAAATCGTGGCACAGGGAACGCTCGACAATATCGCGCACGCGAAGAATTCCCTAACTGGTGATTATCTTTCCGGCCGCGCGCGCATTGCGATTCCAAAACAGCGCGCCCAGCCGCGACCAGACGGCTGGCTTACGGTCGTAGCCGCGAGGGAGAACAACCTGAAAAAAATTGATGTCTCATTTCCTCTCGGGTGCTTCACGTGTGTGACTGGTGTTTCCGGCAGCGGCAAATCGAGCCTGGTTGACGACATCTTGCGGCGTGCGCTGTTCCGGCATTTCTATAATTCAAAAGACAAACCGGGCACTCACAAGACGATCCGCGGACTGGAACAGATCGACAAGGCGGTAGTGATTGATCAAACGCCGATTGGCCGGACACCGCGATCCAATCCGGTCACATACACAGGCGCGTTTACCCCGATACGCGAATTGTTCGCGCAATTGCCCGCGGCGCGGGTCCGCGGTTATGACGCAGGTCGTTTCAGTTTCAATGTCAAGGGCGGCCGTTGCGAAAACTGCGAAGGCGGCGGCTTGATCAAAATTGAGATGCATTTTTTGCCCGATGTTTACGTGGAATGCGAGGTCTGCCGCGGAAAACGTTACAACCGCGAGACTCTCGAGATCACCTACAAAGGCAAAAATATTGCAGATGTCCTTGATCTGACCGTGGACGAAGCTGCCCGTTTCTTTCGGAATATCCCTGGCATTTCGGAGAAATTGAATTCACTCCTCGATGTGGGCTTGGGATACCTTCGACTCGGACAGGCCGGAACGACTCTTTCCGGCGGCGAAGCTCAGCGGGTGAAACTTGCTACGGAGCTTGCCAAGAAAGCGACCGGACGCACTGTTTACATTCTCGATGAACCCACAACGGGATTGCATTTCGCCGACATCGAAAAATTGCTGGAGGTCTTGATGAAACTCCGCAACGCGGGGAACACAATCGTGGTGATCGAACATAATCTCGAGATGATTAAGTGCGCCGACTGGATCGTCGATTTAGGACCCGAAGGAGGTGAACGTGGCGGCGAAGTGGTTGGCGCTGGTCCTCCTGATATCATCGCGACTGTTCCACAGAGCCACACAGGGCAGTTTCTGAAGCCAATTTTGGAGAGGAAATGAGACTTCTAACCCTGATATGTCTCGCTGGTCTTATCATGGCAATTACGCCCGGCCTCTGCGCAGACATCTCCACTGAAATTGTCCAGGCCAGCGCTCCACTTTCGGAGGGCGTACCGGAGGTGGCGGTCGTGCGGTTGCAGGCATTGTTAAATAGAAATCTGTCTGAATCGGAATGGCGAGCAGTCGCCGAAAAGCTCTCCGAAGCGCAAATAGCCGCAAACGAGCCAGAGGACACCCTGGTTCTTTTGGCAGATGTTCGGGTGCGGGATCTCCCATCGGCGAAATTCTGGCGCGCCCAAGCGCTGGCAATGCTCCACCGCTGGGCCGACGCTCTGTTGCTGTATCAGGAACTGACAAATGAGACTTCACCATTTCAGAAAGCTGCGGTTTTTGGAGCCGGCGAAGCGCTGCGGGCGTTGGGAAAACGCCAGCAAGCTCTGACAAAATTTAATCTGCTTGTTCATGACAAAGAATGGGGCACCCGAGCGCAGTTGCGAGCAGCCGAGTTATACGTCGAATTGGGCAACGCTCCCGATGCACGGCGGCTTCTCGAGCAGATGCAAACAGTTTCCGTTGCAGAACGGCGTGAACGGCGCGCTTTGCGCGGACGTCTCGAACTAATCTTACATCGGCCCGAACGAGCGATCGGTATGTTTCAGGCGATTCTGAAAAGGCCCGAGGGAACCCCTCACTCTGTCCTGATCGCTGCGCTCTTCGGCATCGCTGAAGCGCACTTGCAGCTCAAAACCCCGGAGACCGGAGATGACGTCCTGGAACGTTTCATCGACGAGCAGTATACAGATCCCGATCTCCCGTTGGTCTTTGCAAAACTCGATGAGCTGTATCGTGCCGAACATAAACCGTCACGCAATGAACTGGAAAAGTGGGTGCGCAGACCGGAACAACCGCGGCGAACATTTGCACGATGGTATCTGGCGCGACTGGAGATTCGCGCAGGCCGGAGAGACCGCGCCCGGCAATTGTTTGCAGATCTGCGGCGCACAGGATTCAAATCACGGGCAATCGCCCCAGCTTTTTTGGAGTTTGCAGAATTCGAAATGGACGATCGCCATTTTGATGAAGCACTCGCAATCTTAGACGAGGTGCGTCTGCTGCACCCGGAGCCGGATTTGTTGACGCGGATAGATTTTTTATCTGCGCGAGCGCAGTATCTGTCGAGGCAATTTGATACTGCGACGGCTGCGTTTGAACAAATTGCGCAGCGCGATTCGCCCTGGGCGAAAGCGGCGCTTTTTAATGCGTCGAGCGGCTGGATCCAGCTCGGAAATCATGTTCGTTTCATTGCCGATTACAACCAGCTCGAAAAGCAGGGCGGCGACGAACAATCGTTTGCCGAGTTGCGCTTGGAGGAAGCTTTGATGAAGGCGGCTAAACACGACAAAAAAGCCGCGGCCTTTTTGCAGCGATTCATTCACGATTTTCCGAAGAATCCGCGGGTGTCGGAGGCTTGGGTAAGCCTGGCGGAGCTGGCGTTTCATTCCGCGCCGCCACGTCTGAACGAAGCGCGCGAAGATCTGGATCGCGCAGCAGCGGCTACACCGACGGTTGCTGCCATAGAACGCTCGGATTATGTCCGCATCTGGGTAGAAGAGGCAGCCGGCGTAGATGAATCGAAACTCATTGACCTTGCAAAGCGATTCCAAGACCAACATGGGCAATCGCCATTTGCTCCGGAAGTCCGAATGAAACTGGCCGAGCTTTATTATCGCCGGCAGGATTTCGCAAACGCCCAGACGCAGTTTGAAATTATTGCGCAGCAGAATCCGAATGATTCTCTCGCGGAAAAAGCCCTCTTCTTTGCTGCAGAATCGGCCATGTCGAGCATGAGCGAGCATACACTGGATCGTGCGCTCGTTTTATTCGATCAAGTCGTGCAAAAAAACGGAGCGATGCGGTGGGCCGCGCGAAACGAACAAGCGGTTATCGAACGCAAGCTCGGAAAACCCAAAGACGCTCTGGCCCTCTATGATGAGGTGTTAAAGAGCAATGCCGGCGCCCCTGAAAAACGTGAGGCGCTTTGTGGGAAAGGCGACATTTTCTTCGAAGCGGGAGCAACGGACCCGAGTAGTTATGAGAATGCCATCGCCGCTTACGACCAATTGGCCGCCGATAAGGAAGGGTCGATTCACTGGCGTAACCAGGCGCTGTTTAAAAAGGGGCTATGCCTGGAGAAAAAAAACGATCGAGCGGACGCGCTTGCGACGTTCTATAAAATTTTGGAAGACGAGTCGCGACCGAGCGAGCGCCGCGAGTTGTTCTGGTATTACAAAGCCGGGTTTAATGCTGCGCGATTGTTGGAGGAAGATTCAAAGTGGGAATCCGCGGTCGCCATCTATGAGAAGCTCGTCGCGGCCGGAGGCAGCCGAAGTGAGGAAGCAAAAGAGCGTCTGAAAAACATTCGCCTCGAACATTTCCTTTGGACCGACTGAAGCATTCCTCGCGGGAGACTGGAGGAAGTGGGCTGGTCCAAAAATACGAAGTGGATCGGGGAATAAGCTTGCTTAAGATTCGCAACGGGATCAAAATCCTGGCATGGGAAAAGGAACCAGATTCAGTCGCGGGTGCGGCTGGTCGGTCCGATGTGCAATCGGGGCTTTAGCTCTCGCACTTTGCGCATCGGCTTTTGCTGGTGATGGGAGAAATAACGTAGTGCTGCCTACGCAGCAGGCCTTGCCTGCCCACGCGACAAAGAGAATTTGTTACGTGATAACGGGCGGCTCGCGCATTCCGCAGCGATGCGATCGTCTCTCAGCAATTCCGACCACTGTTGGCGCGATGGATATTTACGGTCGTCGTCCGGGCAGATAAGAGTCCGACGATTTTCCGCGGGCATTGCGCGCGCTGTCAGGACGGCAGCGCGGTCGGGAGATTATATTTTCTGCGCTAGGCCAGCCGCCGCAGGTGCTTTGACCAATTTACAGCGCCTTAGTGGAACGCAGCAGGCTGTAACACACCGCCCTGTGGGCCGTCTATCTGCAGCGAATTAGAATTTTCTACCTCTCGCCGCAAATCCGTGGCTACAACTTTAGGAAACCGCCTTCGCTGGCTTCAGCGGATAATGGCATACAGGCTTTGAATGTCGCTCGGGTGAGTTGTTCCCGGTTCCCAGCTTGTTAGGCAAGATTTTGCTGCCGCGATCACGGCTTCATCGTCGTTATCAGTAAGCCCGGCGAGGAAACCGCGAATCCGACGAGACGATTGACGCAAAAACAAATCTGCAGCGGAGTGGTCCCGCGATGCTGCATCGCCATTTCGCTCTGCGAGCTGAATCTCGCCATCGATGCGGCTCAGCACGCAAGTCGAAGCAAAAAGATCCATCGCCGCGTTCGCGATCCGTTCCTGGACAAGCTGCATGTCGAGGATCGGCTCGCGGTAAGTGATCAATGCTCGATTGACCGCGAAATTAAATCGCCAGATTAACCGGCCGAGTTGTTGCGCTTGAGGGCGGAGCTGTTCGCTTTGCACGGGCACATCAGGCACGCTAATCGCCGCGCTGAGCCGGTTCTTTCCGGCAATCCACGCCTTGCTTATCCGATCGCGCGACGGATTCATCATGGTGTCGTAGATTTCCTTGAATTCCATCCCGGGTCCGCGCATGCCGACGAGTGCGATGAATGAAGTCAGCACTTCGTTCGCGCCTTCCCCAATCTGGTTGATGCGCGCGTCACGCAGCATCCGTTCCAAGGGAAGATCGGTCATATAGGCCGCGCCGCCATGAATTTGAAACACATCATTGATGCATTCCCAGAGCCGCTCGGTCGTGAAAACCTTCAGCATCGCCGTTTCCAACATGTAATCTTCCAGCCCACGGTCGATGAACGATCCGGTCACCGTCGTCATCGCTTCCATCGCGTATGCGTCTGCCGCGATCCTGGCGATTTTCTTTTTCACCAGCTCGAATTCTCCCAGGGTCTTGTTGAATTGTTTGCGTGTGTTTACGTGTGCGACGGCTAATTCCAAACACGTTTTCGCCGCGCCGGTACAGCACGCGCCGAACGTAGTCCGCCCAAAATCGAGCACCGTCAGCGCAACCTTCAGACCTTTGCCCATTGGGCCGAGAACATTTTCTTTCGGCACTTTCACGTCGCGCAATACGAACCTCCCCGTGGCCGTGCCCCGAATGCCCATCTTTGGCATCCGCGCTTCGAGTATTTCGAAACCAGGCATATCGGGCGTGACGAGAAACGCCGTGACCGCTGTTCTATCCGAGCCCGGCACCGGCGTGCGCGCCATTACGGTGAGCTCATGCGCGATCGCCGCGTTTGTGATGTAACGTTTCTCGCCGTTCAAAATGAAGTGTGAGCCGTCATCGCTGGGACGGGCCTGCATCTGCACGTTTGCCGCATCCGATCCGGCTTCCCTTTCGGTGAGCGCAAACGCGCCGAGCTGCTCGCCGGTCACCAATTTCGGAAGCCACTTTTGCTTTTGTTCGTGCGTGCCAAACAACAGCAATGCGCGAATCCCGATGGAGTGGTGCGCGTTAACAAAAACCGATGTCGATGCGCAATGGCGGCCGATTTCCTCCAGCACTTTGCAGTTGGCCATCTGCGAGAAACTGTGTCCGCCATATTCCTTCGGCGCGGTCATGCCCAGCACGCCGATCCGGCCCAGACCATCAATCACACCGCGCGGAATGTCCGCTTGTCGATCGATCTCCGCAGCATCGAGATGTTCGTTCAGAAACTGGCGAAGATCGCTTAGAATGCGATCCAACTCGGCCTGTTCCGTCGCCTGGATGCGCGGATATGGCATCACCCAATCCGCCACGAAACGCCCTTGGAAAAGCCCCTTCGCAAATCCCAGCGCCTGAGGCCCGGCGAATAGCAGTTCCTCAGCCTGTTGAATCTCCTTCTGTCGCTGTTCGTCGAGTTTGTTCATTCAATCAAAAGCTGGCGACGAATTCTAGCCGTGCACGCCCGCCTGTCCAATCGACGGCGATAGGCGCGACCTGCAGGTCAATGTATCAGAAGGCTAGAATTCAACGCAGAACCTGAGATAGGACCTTCGCATCCTCAGCTACATCCTTGACTGGTTCCGCAATCGGTGCAGACGCCGCAAGCGCCGGCACGAATGACTTTGTCACTCCCGCAAACTGAACAGGTGATGCCCATAAAGATGCTGCCGAGCGCTATTGTCACGCGGTACGAAGACGTACCAGCGCCGTTGCCGTTTCCTTCAGATGAGCCGCCGTTTCGGGGATTGGTCGGATGGCCCGTGATGACGTCGATTACTTCCTTCTCGCCGGTGCGCGCCAGATCGGTTACTGGCCGGTTGAGCGATTTCTTCTCGATGTCGGGAATCTCTTTGAGCGGTAGATCCGGCTGCGCTCGATTCGGAGCGGTCGCTTCTTTGTAGCCTTTGATGAATTCGCACGCCAGCCAGCGGAAAACGTAATCGGTGATGCTGGTCGCGTGGCGGATATCGGGATTTTTCGTGAAGCCGCTCGGCTCGAATCGCTGATATGCGAATTTTTTCACCAAACTCTCAAGCGGCACGCCGTACTGGAGCGCGATTGAGGTGAGCGTGCCGACAGTGTCCATTAATCCGCCGATGGTGCTGCCTTCCTTCGACATCGTTATGAAAAGCTCGCCCGGTTGCCCGTCTTCGTACAAGCCCACGGTGATGTACCCTTCGTGACCGGCGATCTCGAATTTGTGCGTCAGTGATGTGCGAGTGTCCGGCATTCGATGTCGCACCGGTCGATCGACTTGGCGGCGCAAACTCGTCAATTCTTCTTCAAGCTCGAGAATGCGGTTGTGAAGGCCGCCTTTGGTGCCGGGGTCAACGCCCCCAGCTACAGTGCCCATGTCTTTTGTCTTGCGTGTGTTTAGAGGCGCGGACCGCTTCGAGCCTTCGCGATAAATCGCCACGGATTTCAGACCGAGTCGCCAGCCTTCGATGTAGGTGTTCATGATGTCGTCCACCGTAGCGGATTCCGGCAGATTCACGGTCTTGGAGATCGCACCGCTCAGGAATGGCTGCGCAGCGGCCATCATCTTGAGGTGCGCAAGATAATGCAGCGCTCGCTCGCCTTTAAAAGGTTTGAACGCACAATCGAAAATCGGCAGATGTTCCGGTTTAAGGCCGGATGAAATCCTGGTTCCGTCGGTGTCCGTCACGTCCTCGATCGTGTCGAATGCATCGATGTGCGCGACGATGCGCTCAATGTCATCGGAATTGTAATCGAGTTTCTCCAGCGCCGGTTTGATGGTTTGATTGACGATTTTCAGCATGCCGCCACCGGCGAGCAGCTTGTATTTCACAAGCGCGATGTCCGGCTCGATCCCTGTCGTATCGCAATCCATAAGGAAACTAATTGTGCCCGTCGGCGCGAGCACCGTCACCTGAGCATTGCGATAACCATGGCGTTTCCCGAGTTCCGCCGCGGTGTCCCACGTGTTTGCTGCTTCCTCTTTCAAATGCGCGAACTCCTGCGCATCCGAGATTTGGTGCACCGCGCATCGATGCAGCTCGATTACCTCCAACATTGGGGCGACATTGTCTTTTGCCACCGGTTTCGCTACACCGCTCGCGCGCGCATCGCGGTACCCGGGGAACGGTCCCATCGCCCGCGCCAACCGCGTACTCTGCGCATACGCTTCGCCGGTCATTATCGCCGTGATCGCGCCGCAGAGCGACCGGCCTTCAACGCTGTCGTAACCGTGACCGTAGCTCATGATGAGCGACCCGAGATTTGCGTAGCCGAGTCCAAGCGTGCGGAAAATGTGTGAGTTCTCCGCGATCTCCTTGATGGGATAACTAGCGTTGTCGACGATGATTTCCTGCGCGGTGATGAAAATGCGCACCGCCGCCTTAAATCGCTCGACATCAAAGTCGCCGTCCGCGGTCTTGAACTTCATCAAGTTCAGCGAGGCGAGATTGCAGGCCGTGTTGTCCAAGAAAAGGTACTCGCTGCACGGGTTGGTAGAATTTTGGCGGTCGGTGCCTTTGCACGTGTGCCACTTGTGAATGGTGGTGTCGAATTGCATGCCCGGGTCGCCGCAGATCCATGTGCCCTCAGCAATTTTGCGCAACAAAGTGCGCGCCTCTTTTTTCTCGCACGGTTTGCCGTCGGTGACGCGACGCGTCCACCATTCGTGGCCTTCCAGCGCTGCGTCCATGAACTCGTCGCTTACCCGCACGCTGACGTTCTCATTCTGATACATCACCGAGCCGTAGGCCTCGCCATTGTAGCTGCCGTCGTAACCCTGTTCGATCAGCGACCATGCTTTCTTTTCTTCCTTCTGCTTCGCGTCGATGAACTCTTCGATGTCCGGGTGCCAATCTTTGAGCGTGTTCATCTTCGCGGCGCGTCGCGTTTTGCCGCCGCTCTTCACGACATTCGCAATCTGGTCGTAAACTTTAAGAAACGAGAGCGGCCCGCTGGGTTTGCCGCCGCCGCTCAATTTTTCCCTCGTGGATCTCAGCGAGGAAAGATCTGTGCCGGTACCGCTACCGAACTTGAATAGCATCGCCTCGCTGGTCGCCAAGCGCATGATGTCCTCCATCGTATCGCCGACGCTCTGGATAAAGCAGGCGCTTCCCTGCGGATATTCGTATTGCGAAGCCGCCCGCTCCGCTTTGCCCGTCTCGCGATTGTAAAAATAATTCCCGGCGCCGGCACCTTTACCGACGCCATATTGATGATACAAGCCAACATTGAACCAGACCGGCGAATTGAACGCGCCATGTTGGTTCAAGCACAACCATGTCAGTTCATCGTAGAAGATGTCGGCAGCTTCCGCGTCGGAGAAGTAACCATCCGCCATTCCGCAGTCGGTAATCGTGCGCGTAACGCGATGAATCAATTGCCGCACTGACATTTCTCTTCCGCCCTTGTACGGATCGGTGCCATTAGCGATGTCGCCGTAGAAATACTTCGACACTGCGATTTTCGTGGCGAGCGCACTCCAGTTCTTCGGAACCTCGATATCTTCCTGCTTGAAGATAATTTTACCGCCGTCGTCACTGATTTCTGCTGTGCGCCGCTCCCATTCCACTTGATCAAATGGCGCTACAGCGGCATCGCTGAACACGCGCTTGAAACGGACACCGCCACCCTTCTTTCTTTGGATCCTGTTTTTCCGGCGAGCGGTCGATCGCTGCGGTTTATTTAGCGAAGCTGGCTGGATTCCGGGTTTTAGTTGAATCATGGCGGTAAAGAGGGGTTGAGGTTCCGAATAAGTTGAGAATACTGGTGAACAGCGGCGCCAAGAACCTGTGAATAGCAGTCAACAACAAGTAATAGCGTGGCTGTCCGTGTGGACATACAAGATGCTGTAAGATCGGCAGGTATGGCAAGCCCAAAATTGTAACATTTTTTGAGCCGAGGCGGATAATCCTGTCTGCCTCACACTTGCGTTGGACCTTGGATGTTGGACGTTGAGCGTTCGGCGTTTTCTTCTGCCTCACGGAAGGGTGGCTGAGTCCGGTTTAAGGCACTCGACTCGAAATCGAGCGTGGGGAAACCCACCGTGGGTTCGAATCCCACCCCTTCCGCCAATCTCGGTTGGTAATGCCCAACGCGCAACGCCGAACACTCAACACCCAACTTCAAAAACGGAGTTCCATCGAGCGTTGAGTGTTGGACGTTGGGCGTTCGGCGTTGGATGGATCCTCGTTATTTAGACGAAATCTAAAGCCCGCGACGTCTTCACTAGAAATCCTCCGAATGCCGGCTATTAGAAGAAATCAGAGTTGCATCCCGTTTGTTCAACGGCACTTTGCTCACTTCGGTCTTGTTATTTTATGAATACGCTCTCTCGCTTTTTTTTCCTTTCGATTGCGATCGTCCTGACATCGATTACGGCCGCGCCTGCACAAGGTTTGCCGAACACGACCCGACTGTTGCGTTTTCCGACCACTAACGATCGCGATATCGTGTTCTGTTATGCAGGCCAGCTTTATACGGTCGGCAAAGATGGCGGCACAGCCCGCCGCCTGACTAGCGGACCGGGCTACACCTCCTTTTCCCGCTTTTCACCGGATGGAACGCAGATCGCGTTTAGTTCGGAATACGACGGGAACAGGGAGGTGTACGCGATGCCTGCCGAGGGGGGCACGCCGAAACGTTTGACGACTTCGGCCACACTCGGTCGGGACGACATTTCCGATCGCATGGGGCCCAACAACCTCGTGATGGCATGGGAAAACACGAAGCCGCTGGTCGTCTTCCGTTCCCGTATGAAGTCATTCAACGATTTTATCGGCTCCCTGTTCGCCGTAGGGCTGGATGCGGAATTGCCACAGCAATTGCCGGTGCCACGCGGCGGCTTCGCATCGTTTTCACCTGACGACTCCAAGATGGCGTTCAACCGCGTGTTCCGCGAGTTCCGCACCTGGAAGCATTATCGCGGCGGCATGGCGGACGACATCTGGATTTACGATTTCAAAACTGGCGCCACGGAAAACCTGACAAACAATCCCGCTCAGGACATCTGCCCAATGTGGGGACCGGACAACAAAATCTACTTCATCTCCGATCGCGACAACCGGATGAACTTGTTCGTTGTCGATCTTGCGACGAAGGAAACGAAGCAACTCACACATTTCGCGGATTTCGACATCAAATTCCCATCGATCGGCAAGCAATCGATCGTGTTCGAGCAGGCGGGATACATCTGGCGCTATGATCTTGCCACCGGTCAAGCCACGCCTGTGCCCATCGACATCAAGGAGGATTTCGACAGCGGCCGCGGCGGGCTGGTAGATGCATCCAAGCATCTGGAATCGGTAAACCTCGCGCCCGATGGCGAACGCACCATCACAGTCGCGCGCGGCGATCTGTTTTCCGTACCTGCAAAGAACGGCACGCCGCGCGATCTGAGCAAGACTTCCGGGGCGCATGAGCGCGACGCGGTTTGGTCGCCGGATGGAAAATGGATCGCCTACAACTCGGATGCGACTGGTGAAAACGAATTGTATGTGCGCTCGCAAGATGGCAAAGGCGAGCCCCAGCAAATCACGAACAATGCGGATACCTATTACTACCCGCCAAAATGGTCGCCTGATAGCAAGAAGCTTTTGTGGAGCGATCGGCTACAGCGATTGCGTTATGTCGATGTTGCCAGCAAGGCGGTGACACTCGTTGATCAAGACAAATGGGGCGAAATCCAAGGCTACAACTGGTCGCCGGACAGCCAGTGGATCGCGTGGGCGCGTCCCGAACAGAATGACATGCCGCGCGTTTACCTTTATTCAGTCGGGAACAAACAGCAGACCGCCGTCACCGATAGCTGGTACGGCTCAGGCGAACCGGTCTTCAGCGATGACGGGAAATATTTGCTGCTCGCCTCCGCCCGAGATTTTAAACCGACCTTTGGCGACGAGGAATTCGCAAATGTCTATCGTGATATGCAGCGCGTTTATGTCGTGACTTTGGCGAAAGACGTTCCCAACCCGCTGGCGCCAAAAAGCGATGAAGTCGGTAAGGCAGAGGAAAAAAGCAAAAAGGAAGCCGAAGAGAAAAAGCCCGAAGAAAAGAAGGGCGAGAAAAAACCGCAAGAAAAACCAAAGAAGCCAGTCGTGGTGAAAGTGGACACAGACGGCATCCAGAATCGGATCCTCGGTCTGGAGATTACGCCTGGGAATTACCGCAATATTAGGATGCTGGACGACGGCCGGATCTTTTACCTGCGCCGCACGGCCGCTGACGAAGTAGGCGAGAACGAAGAAGAACTGTTCCCCGAGAAAGACAAGAAATCGCACCTTTGCGTTTATAACGTCGATGACCGCAAGGAAACCGTGCTCGGCGACGCGAACAATTACCAGATCACGTTCGATGGCAAAAAGATGCTGGTGAAGGTCAAAAAGGACTACGCCATCATCGACATCCCGAAAGACAAGCTCGAGACCAAAGATCACGAGCACAAGATTGAAGGACTCGACATGCAGTTAGATCGGCATGCCGAATGGCGCCAGATCTACTTCGAGTGTTGGCGACAAATGCGCGACTTCTTCTTCTCGCCCACAATGGACGGCGTCGATTGGAAGGCCATGCGCGACAAATACGCGGCGCTGTTGCCATTCGTGAACCATCGCAACGATCTCACATACTTGTTAGGCGAATTGAACGGCGAATTGAACATCGGCCACGCTTATGTTGCCGGCGGCGAACGGCCGGATACGCCTCGGATCAAACTCGGCCTGCTTGGCGCCAAATTGTCGCGCGACCCAGCTACGCGCGCTTATCGGATTGAGCGCATTTTACCAGGCGAAAACTGGGACAAGCAAACGCGCTCCCCGCTTACAGATATCGGCGTGAATGTGAAACCCGGGGATTACATTCTGGCAGTCAACAACACGCCGGTCTCGAGTTTGCCAAACCTTTACGATGCGCTGATCGGCACTGCCGGCAAACAAGTGATCCTGCGCGTAAATTCCAAACCGACTGACGCCGGCGCGCGTGACGTCACCGTTGTGCCGACTGACGACGAAGGGCCACTTTATTACATCGATTGGGTGCAAAAGAACATCGATTACGTGACAAAGAAAACGGGCGGCGAGGTTGGTTACCTGCACATTCCAGACATGGGCCAACCCGGCCTCAACGAGTTCACAAAGCTTTACTTTCCACAAATCCGGAAACACGCGCTCATTGTCGATGTTCGCGGCAATGGCGGCGGCTTTGTATCGCCGCTTGTGATTGAGCGGTTGCGGCGCGCGCTGGTGATGATCGGCATCGCGCGCAACGGCATGCCGCAAACCGACCCGTCACAAACGTTCACCGGTCCGATGGTCACATTGATTAACGAATTCTCAGCCTCCGATGGCGATATTTTCCCTTACCGATTCAAAGCGCTTGGACTCGGCAAACTCATCGGCAAACGCACCTGGGGCGGTGTGACTGGCATTCGCGAGCCGCTGCCGCTTGTCGACGGCGGCCAATTCTTCAAACCCGAGTTCGCTATTTATTCCAAAGACGGCAAACATTGGATCGTGGAAGGTCACGGCGTCGATCCTGACATCGTGGTCGATAACGACCCCAGGAAAGAATTCAAAGGCGAAGATCAACAGCTCGATCGCGCAATCCAGGAAATACAGGACGAGCTCAAGACAAAACGCTACGACCTCCCGTCGCCGCCACCGTGGCCTAACCGCAATCCTGCAGGCGGGACGTAGAGCTTGATGAGCCGCGCGAGTTTGAGCCGTTGCGCGGCACACGGGCTGTTGGGCTGATCGCAGGGCAACGAAGAACTTGAAAAAGTGATATACAGTTTTTTACTTCGAACGTGCAGTCATTATTTCCCGCGCTGTCCTCGGTAAATTAAAGGCGGCGGGATCAGCCGCATGGAACAAGCCTTTGCAAACCGAACCGAAGCGGGGCAATTGCTTGCAGAAAAGCTTGGCAAATACGCGGAGCGCGATGACGTAATTGTCCTCGGATTGCCTCGCGGCGGAGTGCCCGTTGCCTACGAAGTTGCAAGGCGTTTGCACGCGCCGCTTGACGTTTTCATCGTGCGCAAACTTGGCGTTCCCGGCTTCGAAGAGCTTGCTGCGGGCGCGATCGCCTCAGGCGGTGTGCGGGTGCTAAACGATGACGTGACGCGCGCCATACCGCATGCGGACGAGATTATTGAAGCCGTAACTGCAAGGGAAACAGCCGAATTACAACGTCGCGAACAAATCTACCGTCAAGGAGGCCCAACTCCTCACGTGCGCGGTCGGACGATTATTCTGGTGGACGATGGATTAGCCACTGGCGCGACTATGCGCGCGGCCGTAAAGGCGCTGCGAGAGAGCGGTGCAGCGAGGATCGTCGTGGCAGTGCCGGTTGGTCCGCGTGACACGTGCGCTGAGATCAAAGAACTGGCCGACGAAACAATCTGCCTTAGTACGCCGGAATTCTTTCAGGCCGTGGGCCAGTATTATGAAGATTTCTCGCAAACCAGCGATGCAGAGGTGCGCGAATTACTGGCACGCGCCGCGAAGGATGAGGTCATTGAAAGTGAACAGGAGCAGGCAAGTGACTAACCGTATTGTCCTTGTCGTCGCTTTTTTCCTTTGGGGTCCAACTAAGAGATGAACGAAGTACAAATTCAGGCCGGAAGCGAAGTCCTCTCCGGAAATTTGGCCATCCCTCACAACGCGACCTCGCTGGTTCTTTTCGTACATGGCAGCGGGAGCAGCCGGAACAGCCCACGAAATCGATTCGTCGGACGCACGCTGAACAACGCCGGACTGGCAACATTGCTGTTTGATTTGCTCACGCCGGCTGAAGAAGCGATCGATCTGCGCACGCGCGAACACCGGTTCAACATCCGTTTGCTCTCGGAGCGCCTTGTGCACGCGACGAGATGGGCAAACCAACAGGAGCAAACACGCGATCTGCGCATTGGTTATTTCGGCTCAAGCACAGGCGCCGCAGCGGCGCTCGTTACAGCAGCGGAGATTCCAGCGAATGTCGGCGCTGTCGTCTCGCGTGGCGGCCGTCCTGATCTCACTGGTGATGCATTGCAAAACGTCCAGGCGCCCACGCTACTCATCGTCGGTGGCAACGACGACATTGTCATCGAGCTAAATGAGATGGCGCGTGATCGAATGCGCTGCGAAGTGAAATTGGAAATTGTCCCCGGTGCGACGCATCTCTTCGAGGAACCGGGCACGCTGGAGAAGGTCGCTAAACTCGCGAGCGATTGGTTCTCGCTTCACCTTAAAGGTCCGCATTAACAGTCATTCCGAGCGAAGTCGAGGAATCCCCTGGCGAAATCTTATGGCTATTCCGCGGGGTCCTTCGACTCGCTTTTGCTCCGCTCAGGATGACCGCGTGTTTACTCGTTCTCTTCTTTGTAACCGACCACCCGTCCCCAAAGACTCTTCGTTCCCCAGATCCCGCTACGCAGACATTCCAGTTGCACGATCTGGCTGTGATCGACGAACAGATTCACATCTGCGCCGTAGTTTTTGATATACCATGCGAACACATCGGGATCAGCAGCCTCGAACATCAGCTTTTCCATTCCAATTGCGTCGATGAATTTTGCGGGAACATCCGTACGCCACGGATCGACGTTCTCCGTGATCCCTTCGCTCTCGATCATAATGATCTCCGCCCCGGCCTCGAGAAATCGTTTTGCCAGCGCAATCGCCCAATTCGGATCCCGTGTGCCTTCAGCTTCTAACTCTGCGGCTGCAGTCGCGCCGCCTGCGCCAAATTGAATTCCCACCTCCGGTTTCGCTTTTAACCCGGATTTGCGCACCAATTCAATTAGCCGCAGCCAATCGTCAGTCGGAATCGAGATGAACCCGGCGGAGATCTCGACAGTATCGAATCCAAATGTCTTGCACTCGGCGACGTATTTGCGCACCGCATCGCCGCCTTGCAAAAGCACACGCTCGATAAAACCGCCAGTGGAAACGAGCACGTCGTACTTGTGACAAAGCTCGATTATGTGTCGCAACGCCCCCTCAGGCATGAGCGAGAACGAGCCGCCGGCGAACTTCAGTGAATCGACGTAAACGCCCATCGTCTCGAATAGATCCTCGAGATATCGTCGGCCGACAACCGAGTAGTACGGCCCGCGGATTTCGGTCAATCCACGCTTCCGTGGTTTGCCTCCGCGCTCGTTAGTTTTCAGAAATGGAAAACTTCTCTCAGGCTGCTTCGCTTTCATTCTCCCAAATAAGGAACGAAATCCGAGGGGCGAGCGGTTGTCTGGGGAGCGCACGCATCCTGCGTGCAATGTTCGGCATCTTGCCGAACACAAGATCACGCCGGCAAGATGCCGGTGCGAGCACGCTAGAAGCGTGCGCTACCCATTCGCGAACCCCCTCACGGTGTTTACATTCCGAGTGAGATGACAGAGCGGCCCTCGCACAATTTCTCCGCGCTGACCACCGATCTTTACGAGGTCACGATGGCGTGCGGTTATTTTAAAGCCGGCGTGACCGACCATGAGGCGGCGTTTCACGTCACGTTCCGGCACAACCCGTTCGGCGGCCAATTCACGGTCGCCTGTGGACTGGCAACGGCCGTTGATTTTCTGCGCACGTTCCATTTCAACCAGGCAGAAATCGATTACCTCGCCTCGCAGCGCGGAAATGACGGTAGACCGCTCTTCGATTCCGGGTTCCTCGATTATCTGCGCGGTTTGCGCCTGACCTGCGACGTTGATGCAATGCCGGAGGGCACCCTGGTGTTTCCGAACGAGCCGCTGATCCGCGTTCGCGGTCCGATCATCGAATGCCAGCTCTTGGAAACATCTCTGCTAACCATTCTGAATTTCCAAAGCCTCATAGCAACGAAAGCGGCGCGGGTCTGCCTCGCTGCCGAGAACGATGCTGTGATTGAATTCGGTTTGCGGCGCGCGCAGGGAGTGGATGGGGGCTTGAGTTCGGCGCGCGCAGCTTACATCGGTGGGTGTGCGGGCACATCGAACCTCCAGGCAGGAGAACGCTTCGGCATTCCGGTGAGCGGAACGCAGGCGCACAGCTGGATCATGTTTTTCGAAAACGAGCGTGAAGCGTTTCAGTCCTACGCCCGCGCCATGCCTAACAACTGCATTTTTCTAGTGGACACATACAACTCCATCGACGGCATACGTCATGCGATCGAGATAGGTAGCGAACTGCGCAGACAAGGGCATGAGATGATCGGGGTGCGTCTGGATTCCGGCGACCGCGTCGCGTTAAGCATCAAAGCGCGCCGAATGCTGGATGAGGCGGGCTTTGCAAACGCAAAGATCGTCTGCTCGGGCGATCTCGACGAGGACATGATCACGGACATGAAACAGCGCGGCGCGAAGATCGATGCCTGGGGCGTGGGAACAAAGCTTGCCACCGGTCAGCCGGATGCTGCTCTTGGTGGCATTTATAAACTCGGCGCGATCCGGCGCCCCGGCGGGAAATGGCAATATCGCATCAAACTTTCCGAAGAATCGGCGAATGCTTCGGTCCCAGGCTCATTGCAGGTTCGCCGGTTTTATCAACCGGATGGGAGATTCATGGCGGACGCAATCTATGAAAGTGATCACGGCGTTTCTGAGCCCTGCGAAATCGTCGATGTTGAAACAGAAGAGAAAACGAAGGTCCCTCGTAACGCTCGTTATTGCGATTTGCTCGTGCCGATTTTCCGGGCCGGCCAAGTTGTTTATGAACAGCCGAGCGTTGAGGCGTCGCGCGAGCACACGCGTGAACAGCTCAGTTGCGCGCCTCCCGAGATTTTGCAGCTGAACGATTCGGCGCCTTACAACGTGGGCCTCGAACGATCATTGCACGAGCTAAGGTCGAAATTAATCGTGCGCGCCCAACAACAATTGAAGTGAAGTAGAGGTCCTCCATAAATGGCGCTGTCATGTTGAGCGAAGCGAAACATCTCTGGCATTGCTCCTTTTGTGATCAAAAGTGATCTGAGATTGAACTCGTTCGCCTCCCGACTCACTCGCCGCTACCCTGCGCCGCTGGACCGTCCATGTCGCTCGCCCCGCTCGCTCCATTCTTCGCTTCGCTCAGAATGACATTACAAACGCACACCCAATGAACACGCTAATCCTGGTCGATCTTCAAAATGATTTTCTGCCCAGCGGCGCGTTGCCGGTGCCGCACGGCGACGAGGTCATCCCGGTTGCGAATGAATTGCAGCGAAAATTCGAGCTCGTTCTTGCCACAAAAGATTGGCATCCGCGTGATCACGGCAGTTTCGCGGCGAACCATCCAGGCAAAAAACCGGGCGACCGCATCATTCTCGATGGCATCGAACAAATCCTTTGGCCGGAGCACTGCGTTCAGAACACGCGCGGCGCAGAATTCGCCGCCTCATTCGACACAAGCAGAATCGCTCACATTTTTCACAAGGGAACCGATCCACAGATCGACAGCTACAGCACATTTTTCGACAACGCGCACCGCCGCCACACCGGACTCGCACATTATTTGAAAGAGCTCGGGATCAGGGACATTTACCTGATGGGCCTCGCCTTGGACTACTGCGTGAAGTACAGCGCCCTCGACGCGCGCCAACTCGGAATGAACACGTTTGTCATTGTCGATGGCTGCCGCGGGATTGAGTTGCAACCGGGCGACATCGGTCGCGCACTCGACGAAATGAAACGCGCCGGGGCGATTCTTATAAAAAGCAATGACCTGTAGCTGGAGCCGGGTTGTCCGCGGTAGGGAAGGAGGATGACTCCAGCAGGCGCGGTCACGACCGCGGCTACAGCTACGCCGGAAGTACAGTCGAGAGCGTCACTTCGCTATCGACCGTTTCTTGGACAACATTTTCTACCGTCGCGCCGACTTTTGAGCCGTCGAGACCGAGAATCCAGACTTGTTGGCCTTGCTGGAAGGGTCCGCGGGTCATCACCTTGAGTAGAATGCCTTGCTCGGCAGCCGGATTATCCAGCACGTCGATGCAGATTGCTTCGGTTTCTCCAAAATCCGTCAGCAAAGTCAGGCTATCGTCAACTTGCGGCTTCTGCATGGGCCGTGGCTCTCCATTTTTCCGCTAAAAGTATTCGGCGCTCGCTGGTTTGGCGAGCGTATGCGCGCTCACAAACGGATCATTTGTTTAAAACTGTCTCGACCAATTCACGTCTCGCTGAGGTAGACGCGTGGGGCGTGTCGCGTTTGAGCACAAGATACAAAAACCAGACGATGAAACAGTTCGCCAGCAGAATGAGCACACCCACCAAACCAGGTCGATGCCAGAGATGACGCACCTCAATTGGAATCAGCGCGGCGGTCGCGAAAATCATTAGGAACTCTGCCCACCGTTGCTGCAGGTACACCCCGATTCCTTCGGTGAACAGAACCGCTGCATAAAACAGCGCCAAAAAACCTGTCGCCCGCAGGGCGCCGTCAGCGAGCACCGCTTGGAGTCTATGGAGCAAAAAGCTGACGGCCCTGCTGTGTTCCATCAGGATTTCATCGGCTGTCCAATCTGAAATGGCAGCCATCCAACGTGTGCGCGCGTTGAGGAAAAGCAGTGAAACACCAACCAAAAGCACTAACGCGCCCTTGCCGATTTTGAAGAGCGCAATCAGTTTAAGATAACGATGGCGACGCGGTTCCTGCAGAATCGCAGGTTCATGCGCCGGATTGCTCATTCTAGAACTCTTCGTCGAAACTCCTTCATTGCGCAATGATCGGCAGCTCCCGGCAACAAATCTCCAGCTTGTTTCCGTCGGGGTCTTCGAAAAAGAAGGCGTAATAACCCGGACTGTAGCCTTTGCAAACTTCCGGCCCCTCGAGCTTTTTCCCGCCGGCTTCGCGCACGATCTTTGCAATCCGATCCACTTCTTCCCGCGTATCAGCCCAAAACGCAATGCGGGTGCGATTCGGTTTGTGGTTTTTATCTGGACTAAGGCCAAAGAATTCCGAGGGTTTGTCGCCGCCGGCGGAATAAAAAGTATGGAAGTATCGCCCGGGTTTTTCGTGAACAAATCCAAGCTCCGGTAAGAATTTTCCGTAAAACTTTCTTGCCACAGCCATGTCTTTTACTCGTAAGTCGATATGATCGAAGCAACGCGTTTTCATTTTCCGATTCTCAGTTGGTTCACATCGCAATTCAATTGAGTGTAACAATCAATCTTCCTGGACCATTCTGTTCCCGCTGCTGATCGACGATTAGGCCAACTCAGCAAACGCAGAAGAGCGCAGGGTGCGCAGTCCTCTGCACGCCGCGGAATCACCGGCGCGCACAGGAGTGACGCGCCCTACCGAACAAACCGCACCAAGATTGGTTTCAGCTTTTCGATTGTTGCTGAGGGCCAAAACTTGCGCTCAGTGACCAGCGCTGCATCCAGCGCGAAATGTTCCGGCCAATTCGGCTCTGTTGGAATTCGCGGGATCACGTCCACAATCACTTTCCTCGCTGTCTCCGCATTCGCCATCAAATGGCTGAGGATGATTTCTGCCGAGACCGGTTCTTCTTCTACTTTCCAACAATCGTAATCCGTGATCATCGCCATCGTCGCGTATGCGATCTCGGCTTCGCGCGCCAGTTTTGCCTCCGGCAGGTTGGTCATCGCGATCACATCAAAGCCATTGCGATGACTGAATTCCGATTCTGCGCGGGTGGAAAAAGCAGGGCCATCCATGTTCACGTACGTGCCACCATTGTGTATCGTCACTCCGAGAGATCTTGCTGAGTCGGCCAGAAGATTGCGCAGATTTGCGCTAATCGGCTCAGCGAATCCGACATGGGCGACAATGCCTTCACCGAAAAATGTGTGCGCCGTGCGCTGACTGGTCCGATCGTAAAACTGCGACGGCAGGACCACATCCCGTGGCGCATATTTTTCCTGCAAACTGCCGACCGCCGCCACAGAAATGATCCAGCGGACGTTAAGCGACCGCAGCGCATAAATATTGGCGCGATAATTTATCTCGTGTGGCAGAATCCGATGGCCTCGGCCGTGCCGCGGCAGAAAATAAACCTGACGCCCACACAATTTTCCGCCGACTAGGGCGTCGGACGGCGGTCCAAACGGTGTGTCGATCTTGTGTTCGGTGGCATCGCGTAGTTCCTCCATCTGGTACAGACCGCTGCCACCGATAATCCCGATCGCCGGAACGTCTTCGTTGGTTTGAGACATGCCGAGATTTAAGACACGAATCGCCCGAATTGTCACGAACCGCGTAGCGCTGGCTCATGCGGTAGGGCGCGTCACCCCCGTGCGCGCCGTTTCTGTGGGTCTAGGCGGCGGGTAGAGGACTGCCCGCCCTACCTATATCGCCGTTGGTCTTGGACGAGGGCGACATGGGCGTGTATTATTTTCGCCCGCGGCCATGCCGAAATTTTTTATCAAAACTTATGGTTGCCAGATGAACGAGCGCGACTCTAAACAGGTGGCGCATTCGCTTGTGGCGCGCGGCTACGAGCAGGTCACGCACGAGTCCGAAGCGGAAGTGGTGCTCCTGAACACGTGCAGCGTGCGCGATATGGCTGACCAAAAGGCACTTGGCAAAATGGGGATGCTGGGGCGAATGGCAAAAGAGCGGCCGCATGTGGTGTTCGGCTTCCTCGGGTGCATGGCCCAGGCGCGGGGAGCATCGCTGCTGAAAGATTTGCCTCATGTCAATCTTGTCGTTGGCACGCAAAAATTTCATCGCGTGGCGGATTATGTAGAGGAACTGGTGGCCAAGAAACAGAACCGAACTTCAGAAAACGCCCAACGCTCAACGCCCAACGCTCAACGCCCAACGGAGAGCAGAATGGACGATTTGCGGTTTTCGACTCCGAAAGAATTCGCGAGCCCCGATTATTTCGGGGTTGTCGATATCGCGGAAGAAGCCGGTTCGCAATCGACTATTCGTGACCAGCAACTGACGGCGAAGCAGGTGACAGCGTTTGTCTCAATCATGCAAGGATGCAATATGCATTGCACCTTTTGCATCGTCCCGCAGACGCGTGGAGCGGAACGCAGCCGTTCCATCAATGAGATCGTGGCTGAGGTGCGCAACCTGGTATCGCGCGGCGTCAAGGAAATCACACTACTTGGGCAAATCGTGAATCTTTATGGTCGACACGAATTTCCGAAGGTCGACAACAAATCTCCTTTTGTGCAGTTGCTCGAAGCCGTTCACGAGGTCGAAGGTCTCGAGCGCCTTCGTTTTACTTCGCCTCATCCGATCGGTTTCCGCGACGACCTGATCGACGCGATCTCGAGGTTGCCGAAGCTCGCCGAGCACGTCCATCTGCCATTGCAATCCGGATCGAATAAGATTCTCAAAGCGATGCACCGCGCGTACACCGCCGAGAAGTATACGGATCTGGTCGCGCAAATTCGGCGGGCGCGACGTGGCATTGCGATTACGACCGACATCATCGTTGGATTCCCGGGCGAAAGCGAAGACGACCACCGGCAGACACGCGGTTTGCTCGAAAAAATCCAATTCGATAATGCCTTTGTGTTTCGCTATTCACCGCGACGCGATACGCCCGCTGCGGCGATGCCGGACCAAATCGATGAAGCCGTTAAAGAAGAGCGAAATCAGGATTTGCTTCAGGTCGTCAACCAATCGAATCACCGAATTCTCGAACGCCTGGTCGGAAGCGAAGTGGAAGTTCTGTGCGAAGGCCCGAGCAAAACAAACAAGGCGCGGCTAACGGGCCGCACTCGCACGAACAAGATCGTCGTTTTTCCGCCTTCGCCAAGACGACTACGTGGGACAGGCGAAGGCGACGAACTCGTCGGGAACCTCTTGAATGTGCAAATTGAACGCGCCAACGGATTCAGCCTCTACGGGACGCCTCTTGTTGAATAGCGCACGCTCAATCACAAGTTGAAAACTTGCGCCGCCTTATCGAAACTCACACGCCATAAGTGAACTTCCACGTAATGATTTACCATTTCTCCCTTTTCAGCGCCGGAATTGCCGCGGGGGCTTTCCTCATCCTCGTCGGCTTCACGGGTTTCATAAAACCTGAGTTCGCCGGTGCCGCGATGCGGTTTCCACGATCTCGCGCTGCCGGAGTGGTGCTGCTCACCATTTGCCTTGTATGGACTTTCTGGTTGGTAGCCACCATCCAGATGGGGGAATTTTCCAGCTTCCGTCGTCCGCTCCTGATTGCTTTGCCAATTGGTTATGTACTTGCGCTGCTCTTCGTTGAAGAATTCCTCGCAGTGCGCGCGCTTGGAATTCTTTGTTTGCTCGCAGCCGAACCACTGCTCGACGCGGCGTTTCTGCGATACGAAATGAGTCGCTTGCTTGTGACTGTGTTTGCTTACCTGCTGATTGTGGCCGGTTTGTTCTGGGTAGCAATCCCGTACGTTCTTCGAGATCAAATTAACTGGAGTGCGAGGAGCGTTTTCCGCTGGCGCTGCATGCATGCAATCGCGTTGGTTTACGGCGGCGTGATTCTCGGATTCACGTTTACGCAATACTAAGTTTATAGGGAGTCTGTGTCAGAGGCCAGGGTTTGCTTTTGGATCGGCGTTTCACAGAAACGCCCTACAATTTTAGATCTCACAGATTGTAGTTGGTTTCGGCGTTCAAAGAGTGTCGCTACATTGAAAGCATGAACCGGATTCTGGTGATCCGTGGCGGCGCAATTGGCGATTTCATTCTCACTTTGCCGGCACTGAAAGCATTGCGTGACGCCCGACCGCGTGCGCATATCGAAATTCTCGGTTACAAGCACATTGCGGTGCTTGCGGAAAACCGGTTCTACGCACAAGGAACGCGCTCGATCGAATACGGACCGCTGGCCAAATTCTTCGCTGTGAATTCAGAATTGCCGGGAGAACTGGCGGATTATTTCGCGAGCTTCGATCTGATCGTCAGCTATCTGTTCGATCCGGATCGCATTTTTGAAGAAAATCTACGTCGCTGTGGCGTTGAAAATCTGATTTGCGGTCCCGCCCGTATACTCGAAAACGGCAATCACGCCGCGCGTCAGCTTGCGCGACCCATTGAGGAGTTGGGAATCGAAGTTCCCGATCTGAGCGAGAGAATTTTTCCCTCAAGCCCGGATCGAGCATTTGCGCGGGAATTTCTCGGCAACCTGTCATCACCAATTATTGCCATTCATCCCGGAAGCGGCAGCCCACAAAAGAACTGGCCACTGGAAAATTGGACTGCCCTGTTTTCACAAGCGGGTCATTTAGCCGATGTCGAACGCATGGTAGTAATCTCGGGCGAGGCGGACGAAGCCCAAACGAAGCGATTGGAACAGGAGTGGAGCGATCGAAATGTCTGCTTCGCAAAAAACTTAGCGCTACCTCAGCTGGCCGCCGTGCTCGAACAGTCCATCTTTGTTGGACACGACAGCGGAGTTTCGCATCTCGCAGCGGCGGCGGGCGCAAATTGCATTCTGCTCTTCGGCCCAACTGATCCAGATGTTTGGGCGCCCAGGAACCACAAAGTGCAAACTCTTCGCGCGCCTAACGCGAGGCTAACCGATCTTGGAGTCGAAGCGGTCGAAGCAGCTCTTGCTGCCGCGCTGTAACGATAAAATCGCGAAGATTGCAGGGTAGGGCGGGCAGTCCTCTGCACGCCGTTGCGTTTTACAATTCACGCGAGCGGCGCGCACGGAGTGACGCGCCCTACCAAAACAGAATATTCAGATACGAGAGTCGCGACCGGGGTTTGCCACTTAGTCGCTATAGCCGTGCGGAAATTTCTGGTGCCATTTCCAGGCGCTTTCGATGATGGCTTCGAGCGACTGGAACTGCGGGCGCCAGCCAAGTTCTTTTTTGATTTTTTCTGACGAAGCGATGAGCCGCGGTGGATCGCCTGGCCTGCGTGGTTTCTCAATCGTCTCGATTTTTCGTCCCGTGATTCGGCGGCTTGTCTCGATGACTTCTCGCACGCTGGAACCGCCACCGGTGCCGAGGTTGTAACATCCGCTTGTGCCTGCGTCCAACGCCAGAATGTGCGCCTGAGCCAGATCGAGGATGTGAATGTAGTCTCGGATACATGTTCCATCCGGCGTTTCATAGTTGGTTCCATAGATTTCGACGTTCGGTTTCTCACCAAGCGCCACCTGCAACACGGTGGGGATAAGATGCGTCTCCGGCCGATGGTCTTCACCAAATCTCTCGGTTGCACCGGAGGCATTGAAATAGCGCAGGCAAACAAATTTCATGCCGTGAATCTGGTTGTACCAGCGCAAAATCTTCTCGAATACCAGCTTGGATTCTCCGTACGGGCTGATCGGTTGCGGCACCGCAGTTTCGTCGATTGGCAGACGTTCCGGCGGGCCAAAAATCGCGCAAGTTGATGAAAAGACGATCCGCCTCACATCGGCCGCGACCATTGCATCGAGCAGGTTCAATCCATTGCAAATATTGTTGTGAAAATATTTGGAAGGATTGTGCATTGATTCGCCAACCAGCGCATAAGCTGCGAAGTGCATCACCGCATCCGGACGCGCACTGGAAAGGGCAGCATCAATTTGCCGGCGATCCGCAAGCTCGCCTTGAACGAAACTAGCACGGGAATCAACAGCTCCCCGATGGCCTTCACTCAGATTATCGAAAATAACAACCTGATGCCCCTTATTGAGCAGCAGCTCCGCGCAAACGCTGCCAATGTAGCCCGCGCCGCCAACGACAAAGATTTTCATTGGCGCAAAGAATGCCGCGTGGTTGGCATTAAATCAAAAGCAACTCGCCAGTCGCACCGGCCTATCGCCAAACTGGTGAGCGCACGCCGTTAGTTTGAAACGGAAGTGCGATGTGGAGCATTTTGCGCGACGGCCTTGCCTTTCTTTTTCTCCAAGGCTGCGACCATCCGGCGCACGCAATTATGTTTGCAACGGGGGGCGAGGACTTTCAGACTCTCGTCCTCCGAACCCCATTGCAGAATATCGATGTCGATGTAGCGGACGCCCCAGCTTTTCACCTCCGACCGGCTGGGTTTATAAAGATCGATCGTGTCGGTGCCGACCAACGCATTTCCGTAATCGTCGATGACATATTCTTCATTCGTTTCAGCGAGGCGGAAGCGCGTTCCCAGCGGGTATCGTGACCAATCGGAGGCCGCGCTCATCACGTGCCGACCGGAAAGATATGTCCCGATCGCGTTGTGAACGCCGCTTCCTCCTTCGTGCTGTGTGTAAGCAGTGGTGCGCACCTTTGGCATCCGTTGCCCGCTGGTGAGGGTCGGTTTGGATTGCATGGCACAGCCCACAACAAAACAAGCTAAAGCTGCTGCGAGCGCTAGGTTAAGGCATCTAGGCATCGAGTATTGCGCCCTCCATAACAGCCGGAGCAGCCAAGGGCAAGGAATTAATTACAAAAAATCCCTAGGTGACACTGGCCTCGCGTCAAGGCTTGAGGAGGGCGATCTTGTCGGTTCGAGCACTCGATTCCGCGTTAGCGGATGGGCGCTTGCGTTAGTTCAGTAGTGCAATGTGGGCACCGTGTCGCCTTGATCGGGATAGGCATCGCGCACGCCGGACAATCTTTTGACCCCGGCTCAGCGGTTGGGGCGTCTCGCTTCATCTTGTTGACTGCTTTCACGACAAGGAAGATGCAGAACGCAACAATGGCGAAGTTAATCACAAGAGTGATAAAATTACCGTAATTCCAGGTGATCGCCTTGTGAGCCAGTGCGTCGGCTGGACTCGCGAAATTAGTCGCGCCGTCCGCGCCCGCCTTTAGAACAATAAACTTATTTGAAAAATCGAGGCCGCCCGTGACCAAGCCTATCGGCGGCATGAGAATATCCTTCACAAGCGAAGCCACGATACCTCCGAATGCCGCGCCGATAATCACACCGACAGCGAGATCAATGGCGTTACCCTTGACCGCGAATTCCTTAAATTCCTTCCAGACCTTTGTCATACGACGATATTGACCAGTTTCCTGGGAACGACAATCACTTTACGAATAGTTCGCCCTGACGTGAGTTGTTGAATGCGAGGATTCGTGCGCGCAGCAGCTTTCATTTCCTCTTCAGTCGCCAAGATCGGCATCTTCATCCGATTGCGCACTTTTCCGTTCACTTGGATGACAATTTCGACTTCCTCTTCGACCAGGAGGCGCTCATCGTAGCGTGGCCATTTCTGGTCGGTAATATCGCCGAGGTCGGGTTGGAACTTTGCGTATAACTCTTCCCAGAGTTCGGAAGTGAGATGCGGCGCGAATGGGTTGAGCAACACGAGAAATGTCCGCATGGCAGACAAAGGAATCGTCTCGGCGTTGATAAATGCGTTCACGAAAATCATCATCTGGGAGATCGCTGTGTTGAAGGAGAGAGATTCGATGTCTGCCGTTACTTTTTTGATCGTGGCATGCAATAACTTTTCCTGCTGCCTCGTCGCATCGACATCTTTGACCTTCCGCGATAATTCCCATTCACCTGCCTGGTTCTCCCTCATCAGCAGACGCCAAACGCGCGCAAGAAAGCGCGCGACACCTTCGACACCGTGGGTGCTCCAGGGTTTCATTTGTTCGAGCGGCCCCATAAACATCTCGTAGCAGCGAAACGCATCCGCGCCGTACTCGTCGATGACGTCGTCGGGGTTCACGATGTTCCCGCGCGACTTCGACATCTTCTGGTTGTCCTCCCCAAGGATAATTCCCTGATTTACGAGCCGCTGAAACGGCTCCGACTTGGAGACGTAGCCGAGGTCGAACAGCACCTTTTGCCAGAACCGCGCGTAAAGCAGGTGCAATACCGCGTGCTCAGTTCCCCCGACATACAAATCCACGCCGCCGGGCTTCTGGCCGCTCATCCAGTAACGCTCCGTTTCTCCGCCGACGAAACGCTGATCATTGTGTGGATCGCAGAACCTCAGGTAATACCAACACGAACCCGCCCACTGTGGCATCGTGTTGGTCTCGCGCACGGCTTTGTCGGAATAACGAATCCATTCCTTTGATCTCGTCAGCGGAGGTTCTCCTGTGCCGATCGGCTTGTAGTCGTCCAACAGCGGCGGAACCACAGGCAGCTCGGTTTCGTCGAGACCTCTGTGCTTTCCATTCGCCCAAACAATCGGGAACGGCTCTCCCCAATAACGCTGTCGCGAAAAAAGCCAGTCTCGCAATTTGTAGTTGATCGCGCGTTTGCCGCGGGCGCGCT
The DNA here is from genome assembly GCA_036499375.1 of Candidatus Udaeobacter sp. Classification (GTDB taxonomy): domain Bacteria; phylum Verrucomicrobiota; class Verrucomicrobiia; order Chthoniobacterales; family UBA10450; genus Udaeobacter. Next base: position 15,972 of record DASYDV010000016.1, on the reverse strand, counting down.
GCTCCAACCAGTCGATTATCTTCTCTTTGGCATCTGGTGTCGGCAGGCCGTTGATATCGCAGTAATCGGAAAGTCTTTCGATTTCCGATTGAGTCGGTGAGCTGATCGCCACACCTGTATCAATAAACGCCCTATCGGGTGCACTAGGGTTGTAGCGGATTGCCAGCCTCTTTTGTCGCTCGACCTCTTCAGCCAATTCCACGGCAAAAGAAGTATTTACTGGATTTGTTATTGGAATTTCCTCACCACTTTTGCGAGGTGTGATGTAATAAAATGGTTCAACAACGACTCTGATTGGCAATCCGAATTTCTTTGCGAAATCAAAGTCGCGTTGGTCATGAGCTGGGACACCCATTACGGCACCCGTGCCGTATCCTAGTAAGACGTAATCGGCTATCCAGATCGGAATCCGCTCGTTATTCGCGGGGTTAATTGCATATGCACCGGTGAATACACCTGTCTTCTTTTCAATATCTGCCTTTCTTTCGCGCTCCGACTTAGCAGATGTTACGCGCTGATACGCCTCAATCGCCGTAAGCGGATTCCTCCTCGCCTCAATATCCTCGCCTTTCCAATTGTCGGGAGTTCCCTCGGGCCATTCGTCAGGAAGGTTGAGAATCGGAAGGAAGGGATGTTCCGGAGCAAGAACTAGGAACGTTGCCCCATAGAGAGTATCTGGCCTTGTTGTGAATACGTTCAGTGGCTGGGGAACCAGAACATTATGTTTTTCAAACCAAGTTTCCCGAGGTTCAAGCGCAAGTATTCCCGGAACGTTTTGATCGGCCCAGCCAATAATAAATTCGACATCAGCACCACTACTCCTACCGATCCAATCCCTTTGCAGGGTCTTGATATTCTCGGGCCATTCAAGTTCCGTGAGCTCGTCGGCTAAACGATCAGCATAAGAGGTGATACGCAGCATCCACTGTCGCATTAATCGCCTGACAACCGGGAACCCGCCAACTTCGCTTTTTCCATCTACAACTTCCTCATTGGCCAGGACCGTACCCAATTCGGGACACCAATTCACAGGCACGTCAGCGACATATGCTAGCCGGACGCTGTCCGGATCGGTTCCGCGGTAGGTCGAAATGGGTTCGGCCCGATTCGTCTCCGGATTGAACCACGAATTGTAAATCTGAAGAAAGATCCATTGGGTCCATTTGTAATACCCTGGGTCGGTGGTGTTGATCTCCCGTTGCCAGTCATAGGAAAAACCGATCCGTTTTAGTTGGCTTTTGAATTTCGCCACGTTTTCGTGTGTCGTGATTGCAGGATGCTGACCGGTCTTAATGGCGTATTGCTCCGCGGGCAGACCGAACGCGTCCCACCCCATCGGATGTAAAACGTTGAAGCCGCGCATTCGTTTATAACGGGCGACGATGTCCGTGGCCGTGTAGCCTTCCGGATGTCCGACGTGCAACCCAGCCCCGCTCGGGTAAGGAAACATATCGAGCACGTAAAACTTTGGCTTTTCAGGATCGAAACCCTTCTCGCCGGGACTCACGGCGTGAAAAACCTGGCGTTCGTCCCAAATGTTCTGCCATTTCGGCTCGATTTGGTCGAATGGATATGGTTTGCGGCGCTCGCTACTCATCACAAGTAATCAGGAACCAGGAACGAGGAAAAGAAAACACAATTTACGCTTGGCTTTCAGGTTTCCAGATTTCAATTGAGTCGTGATCGACCTTTTACTCGCAACGCGCAACGCGCATAAGACTCGCGAGATACAGGAAATTCTCGGTTCAGACTTCGCAGTGCGCGACCTTCGCGCATATCAAAAAATCGCTGACACTGATGAGAGCGGGGCATCTTTCGAAGAGAATGCGACGCTTAAGGCGCTCGCGGCGTCGAGAAAATTGCCGGGTTTCGTTGTAGCAGACGATTCGGGGCTGGAGGTGGATGCGTTGGGCGGCGCGCCCGGAATTTATTCGGCTCGATATGCCGGTGTGAACGCGACAGAGGATGAAAAGATAAACAAATTGTTGCGGGAGCTTGCGCAAGGTGGCGTCGGAGACGACGCGCGTCGAGCTCGATTTCATTGCGTCGTCGCTCTTGCCCGCACCGGCAATCTCCTTGAAACGTTTGAAGGAATTGTCGAAGGAACGATCACCGACGAACCGCGAGGCAGCCGAGGATTTGGTTACGACCCAATTTTCATTCCACAAGGATTCGAGCAAACGTTTGGCGAATTGCCTGCCGAAGTGAAGAACACCATCAGCCACCGCGCAAAAACAATTCGCCGGCTCGCTCTTAAACTTCGACAGCTTCAGCCTGACGACTAAGGTCCGGGAGGAGGAGGCGCGGGAGCAGGAGGAGGAGCCGGACCCGTTTGGGTGACGCCGCCGGCCGCCCGGATCTGATATCCAACCTTCGTGATGCCGACCGACCGTACTTTGTCCAGCACGCCGATCACGTCGCCATACATCGCCATCGGCGCAGCGCTGATCGAGATTTTGATATCCTTGTTGGCCCTGTGAAGCTGAAATAAGCGAGGCAGGACTTGATCTTCCGGCACGAATTGATTGTCGAAAAACACCGCATTTCCTTCCAGCACTTTTATCGAGACAAAGTCCTTCACGCCGCTCGGCGGCGGTCCAACCGCAGCTGGTAAATTGACGCGTATGCCTTTCATGTGCGTCTGGCTCAGACTCACCATCATAAAGCTGGCAAGCAGAAAGAACATGATGTCGATCAACGGGATGATCTCGATCCGTGCTCGTTTATGCGGAACTGGCGAACCTAGTCTCATATCTAGTACGACGCACCGGTCATTGTGAAGGTAATGGGAATCCTAACCTTGGAAACTGTTCCCGGTCTAAATCGCCACTGCCGAAACGCGCTGGTGGCGGCGTTATCCAGGATGGAACTCCCGGTGCTTTGCGCGACGGAACAGTTGGTGACATTGCCGCTGGCTGAATCGACCTCCGCGACGATCACTCCACTCCCGGTAACGTGCCGCGAACGCGCCTCGTACGGGTACTGGGGACGCGGCGCGTATAATGCGAGGGCTTTCGCTCGCGACATCGACATCGGTCCGGGGCTTTTAACTGGCGTGAACTTTGCCGTTTGTGGTTGTCGCGGTGGCGGTGTTCTTTCTTCGACAAACTCCGGTTGAATGTCTGGTGGAGGCGGAGGTTCCGGAATCGGAATATCTTCAGGCGGCGGAGTGGACTCAGGCGGAGCCAGTACCGCCTCTACGACTGTTGGCTGTTGGGGGGGAAGCTCTACGGCAGGAGCTTCGTGCCGTTGCGAAACCGCAACCGCCGTGAGGTGGATTGCTAAAGCGGTACCCAACGCAGCCCAGAAGTACCAGCGCGGCGGTGGCCGGTAAATTAACGGTCTGGGTCGCTCTTGCGTTTGTGTCAGCGCTTTTGCCATACCGAAATCACGATGGCGGCCCCGGCACTCCCTTGAGTGCTTCGCTCTTTATTTCGAATGAAATTTTATAGTATCCCGCGGAGCGAATGAGATCCAGTGCATGGGCCACGTTCAGATGAACTGAATCCTTGTCGCCCCGAAGAAAGACTTTCGCATCAGGAGCAGATTGATGCGCCATTTTCAGACGATTCAATAATTCGTTGTCGTTCACTTCGTCCTTATCGAAGAAATAGTGACCGTCCTTGTCCACGGACACGCTGACATATTCCCGCTTTGTCTGCGTCTGACCCGAAACACCGGAAGGGAGATTCACCTTGATGCCTTTCATATGCACCTGACTCAGGCTCACCATCATGAAACTGGCGAGCAGAAAGAACATGATGTCGATCAGCGGGATGATCTCGATCCGCGCCTTCTTGTGAGGAATGGGTGAGGCGACCTGCATAACGAATCTCTAGATGGAGGAGCGCGTTGCCGATGAAGGCGTGCTGCTCTGGATCGTCACTCCTTTTTCCGCTGTCTGAGCTTGAAGCATCACTTCCAAATTTGTGGCTGCTGTTTGCAATTCGAACTCCAAGTTAGACACACGAGAGGTGAAAAAGTTAAACGGGATCAGCGCAAAAATGGCGATACCCAGACCGCAAGCCGTGGCGATAAGCGCTTCAGCGATACCGCCTGTTACTGCTTGCACCGCGAGCTCTTCGTTTCCGAGAAAGCTGAACGAACGAATCAGCCCAGTGATCGTGCCCAACAGACCGAGCAACGGTGCGAGAGTCACAAGAGTATCCATCACCACCAGAAACCGTCCGGCGCGTTTGATCTCGATGCCTGCGGCGACTTGCAGCGCGGCTTCGAGCGAGCTGTGTTGATGATTCAGACCATTCCACAGCATTCGTAGCACAGGATCGCGAGAACTGCGGGAAAGCCTGGAAGCCTCAGCCGTGTCACCATTTTCGATGGCAGTAAACACTTTTTCGATCCGCTTCGGATCGCGCCGGAACCAACGACCACCCCACCAGATGCATCGTTCGATGACAACGGTGAGCGCAACAATCGACACGATGAGAATTGGCCACATGACCGGGCCGCCTTTGTGGAATTTGTCGATCAACCAGTTGCCGGCTAAAAATCCGGTGGGCTCTTCCGGAGAGGGTGAAGCAACCGCAGGAGGAGTCGTAGCAGCGGCTGCGGCGGGACTTGTTGCGCCGGCTGCCCCGGGACTCGTCACTGCGCCTGGCGCTCCGGGTTGTCCTGGAACCAGTGGTTGCCCTGCCGCTGGAGGCTGCCCGACCGCTCCAGGTTCTCCTGGTGGCGGCGGCTGTTGTCCCGGCGGGATGTTCGTCGCAGGTGGTTGCTGTGCTGCCGCGGCCGGGTTGGTCGGGGCTTGAGCAGCCGGGCTCGTACCCCCGGTTGCCGGCGGTGCTTGTGCCGGAGGCGGATTTTGCGCGAACGAAACCAACGCGAACGCGAGTGAACAGAGAGAGGTAGTGAGTAGTGTTTTCATAGTTGAAGCACGAGTTTGATGACCGGTTCGATTTCAGTGCAGCTTTCCCTTATCGCAGAGGACTTGTTCGGGAGTCCAGCAAAAGTTTTCATTTTTTTCCGCGATACTTCCTTGCGTCAGGGTCGCATCTATTAATTCGAAATATCTATACTGCAAGGCCGTAAGGCAAGTGTTTCAAATCGTGTTCGCTGAGGTTCTTTCAGTATTATCAGTCGAAATATTTTGCGCGATTGCGACGCTATTGCATAAGCGTGGCCAATCGCCGATCTCTGCGTCCAATTGATCTGCGGCTCGAATTGGACCGACACCAGCGGGCGTTCCAGTTAAAATCACATCGCCCGGCATCAGTGTGAGTGACTGACTCGCGAATGAAATAATCTCTGCAACTGAATGGATCATCTGGCTCGTCCGCGCGCTCTGGCGCAACTCGCTGTTCTGCCACAATCTTATCGGAATGTCGCGGACATCCGCATCTGCGTACACGAACGGTCCAATCGGCGTGTAGGTGTCGAACGATTTGCAGCGGCCAAATTGCTTCTCCTGTTTTTGCAAATCGCGATCGGTAATATCGAGGCCGATCGTATACCCGAAAACGTGGTGGAGCGCATCGTTCGCGCTGACATTCTTGGCGCGAGCGCCGATGAGGACAGCAAGCTCAACTTCAAAATCGGTTTGATGCTCGGTAAACGCAATCTCGACAACGCCTTTGTGCGCCAGGAGCGAACTCGGCGCCTTGAACCAAATCAACGGGGCGCCGAATTCCGTGCGTTTCATCTCGGCGATATGATCCGCGTAATTCAATCCGACTGCGATCAATTTCGACGGCGCAACTGGAATTTCGATTTGCAAATCTGCGAGCGACAGCACTTCGCCGGTCTGCTGAATTTCAACCCAGTAAGGCTGCGCCAGCACGCGCACTTCATCGCCACGCAACTCGCCATAGAAAAATTTGTCGGCTGATCTGAACCCGCCAAATGTGCGCATCTGAGCATTGAAATTACTCAAATCGCGCCAACCGTCATCCTGAGCGCAGCGCAGCGCAGTCGAAGGATCCCGTGGCGTTAACTATGCGTTGTTCCACGGGATTCCTCGACTGCGCTCGGAATGACGGGAAGTTTTATTTTGGAACCACTCCCATAAAATCGCGCACCGGTTTCAGGCTTGGAATCGAAAATGCGCTGCCGTTCTCGCGCGCAAACCAAAATGCGGTCGACGAACCACCGTCGAGGTTCATTGCTCGGCGGATCTTGTAATCGGCAGCAACGGGTGCCGTGGCCAGGATGCTTGCCAACTCAGCAAGCGAAACTTCCGAACACACGCCGAGCAATGCGCGATCATTGACCGCTATTGCGGCAAACGTTCGCCGCGCCCGCTGTGAGTCATTCAACCCATGGATGCGCTCGCTTCGTTCCACGAGAAATGGCCCGGACTGAATTGCAGCGAGGATTTTTTTTGTGCGAGAAAATTCACTGACACGGATGACGTCGATGCCCTGTTGAGATTGTAGCAACACTCCAGTAATCAGACGCGCACGGCGTAACGGCGAGAAAGTCTTACCATCGGCAACTCGCAGGCCTATCGGCTTGAACTCCGGATCGAAATAACCGCCGTTCACACCGCACAGGCATTTTTCTCGTTTCATCATCGCGGCGAGGCTTTGGCCCTCGGGGCTATCGATCACGCGCAACGCGGACGATTTGGCGGAAAAAATTGCAACATCGAAATCGGCCCGCTGACTGGCAGCCGTGTTCTCCACCACCACATGCCGGTGCTCAATTCCCGAACGGCCCAGCTCCGATTCGACTGAAAGAATTTTCCACTCGGCCTGCGCAGAGGCCGCCAGCGCGAGCAGCGAAATTAATGCGAGGAGTCGCACTCGGAAAACGTCGCAAACCAGCACGAATCTGTGCTCAATCTTACGCTTTGCCACTATATTTGGTCAGCAAATCCTGGAAACGCGGATCGCTTCGCAATGGGTCCCATATCGGATCTATCTGCAGGTTCTGAACGGTGAGAGCGCTTGGCCGGCTCAACAATCCATCCAAAATTTCAATGGCTCGGTCTTTTTCGCCAAGGATCGCCTGAACTTCGGCCATTCCTTCGGTAATGTCCGGCCCTTCAAAGGCGTCTCTGCTCTCGGGTTGCAACTCGCTCGCGCGTTGCGCTTCCGCGAGTGCGGCGTCTTTTTCGCCAAGGAACGCGAGCGTTTTTGCCAACTGCATGTGCAGCTTTGCCGCGTCAGGATTCCGTTTCAGTTCGTCCTGGGCGGCGCTTTTCGCTCGAAGGAAAGCCGCGCGCGCGCCGGGCTCGTCCTGAAGTGCCTTCCGTGCAAAACCGATGTCAAAATACTTGCTCCACAGCCCACCTGGAAAACTAGCGAGTTGGTCGTCCGGCAGGCCCTCCGCTTGCTGTAGTCCTTCGCTGTACTTTCGTTCCAGGAGAAACACGTCAGCGCGCGCACTGGCGGTCTTGAGTTTCTGCTCGTCGGTCATGGGAGTCGATTTCACAGCCTCAAATGCTTTTTCTGCAACGCTGAAATCGCCTTTCTCAGCAATTGCGAACTTTGACTTCAATCCCAAAAGCTCCATCGATGTTGGATTCAGCGTCAGCGCGCGATCGATGACTTCGTTGGCCTTACTATAATTGCGCTGCATCTGATAATTGAACGTGAGATTTTGCAGCTGCCAGACATCTTTCGGATTTAAATTGACTGCCTTCTCCAGATTCGCGGTGGACTCGGCCCATTTACCCTGCCGGCGCTGGATTGCGCCAATGTACAGATACATTTCCGATTCGTTAGGCAATCCCTGCCGAGCCATCTCGAATTCTTTTAGGGCCGCGTCGTAGTTGTTGTCGCCGTAGTAGTACGAGCATCCAAGGGCCAGATGCCCTTCCGGTAGGTCCGGCTGCAGTTCCAGAGCGCGCTCGGCAAGCGTCCGCGCTTTTTCGCGCCGCATCGGGGCGGGATCGAACGTGTGGTGGACCCAGCTTTGCAATTGCGAGTAGTGCGCAATCGCCAGAGCAAAGTTCGGATCCAGCTCGATGGCGCGTTGATAAAGCTGCTGGCTCTGTTTCAGTTTGTCGAAATCCTCAAACGCCGAGGAAAGATTGTGCGCCTGCACAAAAGCCAGATAAGCTTCGCCGTTTTCAGTGGGCGTGCGCGTCATTTGCGATTTTTCGCCTGGCGATAGTTTCGCTTGGAGCGCTTCGGCGATTTTCTGGGCGAGATCGCTTTGGATCGCAAAAACATCGGTCACATCGCGGTCGTAATCGTTGGCCCAGACGTGCTCATCGGTATTTGCGTCGATCAATTGCACATTCACGCGGACTTTGTTTCCGGAGCGGCGCACGCTGCCTTCGAGAACATTGGAAACGCCGAGGGCCTTACCAATTTCGCGAACGTTGGTGGCATTGCCCCGGTACTGCATCACCGAGGTGCGCGAAATCACTTTCAAATCGCCGATCTTCGACAAATTCGTAAGCACATCGTCCTGGATGCCATCGGCGAAATAAGTGTTTTCCTTGTCATCACTTAAATTTTCAAACGGCAGCACGGCAATCGATTTGTCCACCTTATGCGCCACTGCCCGCGGGAGCAGGAAAAATCCCGCCGCGATGGAAACCATTGCGCCGCCGGCGGCAAGAAGGATGACGTTGCGGCGCCGGCGTGATTTTGGCTGCGGATGCGCTTCTGCTGTGGAGGTGCGCTCAATCCCGCTCGACGTAATGTCGAACATCCACGCGAGCACCAGCGCTATCGGAAAACCGACCAATAGCAGTGCGATCACGCCGCGGATTGCAGAGTTTGGAATCTCGAAAACGGGAAGAACCTGGGAAAGACCCTGCGCGAGAGCCCAGCTGCCAACCACGTACGCGATGGCCACCCGATAAACTTTCCGCCGCTTCAATTCCTCGAAGAAACCGCTCATAAATGTGATTGGGTTCGCAACGGGCCGATATTGGCATTGGTTAGACACAAAACCTGCCCGCCGCGTTCACTTCACGCCTGTTGCGAACACCGTTTGAAAATGCGGGCTTTGTTTTTCTCGCGATACGACGCTCACTTCAATCTCGCGGAAGCCGTTTTTTTCCAACAGTTGGTGTAACTGCACTTCACTGAATCCAAGCCAATGGTCTGCGTACAGTTCACGCGCCTTTTCGAACCCATGGCTTAACAGATCCAGAACCACCAGGCGTCCGCCGCGTTTCAAAATACGGTGGGCTGCGCCGATCGCACGCTCCGGATGAATCGCGTGGTGCAACGCCTGACTAAGGACCGCAAGATCGACGCTATCTCTCTCAATCGGCGGGTCTTCAATATCGCCAAGCCGGTATTCGAGATTCTTAAATCCATGTTTCTTCGCCAACTGTGAGCCGAACTCGACCATCTTCGGCGAATTATCGATGGCAATGACTTTGCGCGCTCGTTTCGCCAGCAACTGCGATAACGTCCCCTCACCTGCTCCGAGATCGGCAACCATGAGCGGTGGCAGCAACGTGATCAGCGTGTGCGCAAGCGCCTGCCAAGACCGCCCCGGCACATAGCCTCGACCGAATTTGCCGGCCAATTCATCGAAGTATTTCCGTGCTTTATCCTGGCGCTTCTGGAGAACAAGCTTCAGGCTCGTGCGATCGCGCGCTGTCTCGGGCAACTCGCGCGCCAGTAATCGGGTGATCTCCCCAACGCGCTCACGTTGCGCGCTCTGCCCATCGTGGTTTGCACCGTAATAAACATTTTTGCCCACGCGGCGATCGGCGACGACGCCCGCACGCTTCATCTGAGCAAGATGACTGGAAATTCGCGACTGGCCCATTCCCAGAATTCCCTGCAATTCGGCGACCGACAGTTCGTCCTGTTGGAGAAGCAACAGCAGCCGAAGGCGAGTCGGGTCGGCGAGTAACCGCAACAAATTAATGGTTGACGCCATAGTTGGAGCCTACGATATATCGACGCATCATGATTGGTCAATATGTCGTTGCTGACACAGCATCATGTTTCCGTCATCCTGAGCGAAGTCGAAGGATCCCGCAGCGCTACCCTGGATTTTGCAACGAGATTCCTCGACTTCACTCGGAATGACAATCGCTCTTAATTTTTAACTGCTTCCACTCTTTAACCTTTCAACGAACCCATGTCCCGCCGTTACATCTTTTCCTCCGAATCAGTCGGTGAAGGTCATCCCGACAAAGTTTGCGACGCCATTTCAGATGCCGTGCTCGACGCGTGCATTGAACAGGATCGGCGTAGTCGAGTGGCTTGCGAAACCTTTGCCAAGAGCAACATGGTCATCGTGGGTGGCGAAATCACTATTCCGAACCTGTCTGAAGATAGGCCGCTGGCGAGTGTGCTGCCTGTCGAACAGCTCGTGCGCGACACCGTCCGCGACATCGGTTACGTGAATGACGACGACATATTTCACGCCGACAAAATTTTCATCACCAACATCATCACTAAACAATCGCCCGATATCGCGCAGGGCGTGGACGCTCGCGGAGTTGAAGGTAAGGACACCGCAGAACAAGGCGCGGGCGATCAAGGATTGATGTTCGGCTACGCGTGCGACGAGACGCGGGAGTTGATGCCAGCGCCCATCATGTTTGCGCATCGGCTCGGACGCGAACTGACCGATCTTCGCAAGAACGGCAAAGTCGGCTGGTTGCGGCCTGACGCGAAATCGCAGGTTTCAGTGATCTATGAAGACGGCAAACCCATGGGCATTTCTTGTGTCGTGGTCTCGACCCAGCACACGCGTGACGTGAAGCATTCGGAACTGCGCAGTTTCGTGATCGAGGAGGTGATCAAGAAAGTGCTGCCCAAGGAAATGCTAAGCGAAAAGACGCAATTCCTCGTCAATCCTACTGGCAACTTCGTGATCGGTGGACCGCAGGGCGACGCCGGTCTGACTGGGCGCAAGATCATTGTCGATTCGTATGGCGGAATGGGTCGGCACGGCGGAGGCGCGTTCTCGGGAAAAGACCCGAGCAAAGTCGATCGCAGCGCTGCTTATATGGGACGCTGGGTTGCGAAAAATGTGGTGGCGGCCGGTTTGGCGAAAAAATGCGAAGTGCAATTCGCCTACGCGATTGGCCATCCGGAGCCGCTCAGTGTTCATATCGACACGTTCGGTACGCACACAGTTCATGAAGAGGCAATCGAGCGGGCCGTGCTCGCCACCTTCAGCTTCAAACCGGCCGACATCACCAAACAACTCAACCTTCTCCGTCCTATTTACTCCAAGACCACCAACTACGGACACTTCGGCAAGATCGACGATCCTGACATTACGTGGGAAAAAACTGACAAAGCCGAGGAGCTAAGGAAGGCAGCCAAATAAATTTATGAAAACATCGACAATCGAGCGAGCCGAAACCGATTACAAAGTCGCCGATATTTCATTGGCGGATTTTGGTCACAAGGAAATTTCCATCGCGGAGAAGGAAATGCCCGGGCTGATGGCGATCCGGGAAAAATATGCGCCGCAAAAACCGCTCGCGGGCGTGCGCATCACCGGATCGTTGCACATGACGATTCAAACAGCGGTGTTGATCGAGACGCTGACCGATCTTGGCGCAAGCGTGCGCTGGGCAAGCTGCAACATTTTTTCCACGCAAGACCATGCGGCCGCGGCGATTGCCACCCGTGGTATCTCTGTGTTCGCGTGGAAAGGCGAATCGCTTGAGGACTATTGGAAGTGCACGTATCGGGCGATTTCGCACCCGGAAGGCAAAGGTCCACAACTGATAGTCGACGACGGCGGCGACGCGACGTTGCTCATTCATAAAGGATACGAACTGGAAGAAGGCAGCGATTGGGCGAAGACCAAATCGGCTAACAAGGAAGAACAAGTTATCAAGGATTTGCTGCTCGAAATTCAGCGCGAGAATCCGTATCGCTGGCACGAGATCGTGAAGGATTGGCGCGGCGTTTCGGAGGAGACCACCACGGGCGTCCATCGCCTTTACAAGATGCACGAGCAAGGCCGGCTGCTGGTTCCCGCCATCAACGTTAATGATTCAGTCACAAAATCGAAGTTCGACAATCTTTACGGCTGCAGGCATTCGCTGGTTGACGGATTGAATCGCGCGCTGGACGTGATGCTTTCGGGAAAAGTCGCGGTCATCTGCGGTTACGGCGACGTCGGCAAAGGTTGCGCGCAATCGTTACGCGGCCAGGGCGCGCGTGTCGTCATTACCGAGGTCGACCCGATCAACGCGCTTCAAGCGGCGATGGAAGGCTACGAAGTGACAACGCTCGAAGATACTCTGGGCCGAGGCGATATTTACATCACAGCCAGCGGCAACATCGACGTGATCACGCTGGAACATATGCAGCGCATGAAAGACCAGGCCGTCGTCGCGAACATCGGGCATTTCGACAACGAGATTCAAGTCGACGCGCTCAACGCCGCCAAGAGCGTCAAAAAAACGAACATCAAACCGCAGGTCGACAAGTACACGTTCCCGGATGGTCGCGAAATGTTCCTGCTCGCCGAAGGCCGCCTCGTGAATCTCGGTTGCGCTACGGGTCACCCGAGCTTCGTCATGTCGAATTCATTTTCCAATCAAGTGCTGGCACAACTCGATCTCTGGAAAAATCGAGAAAATTACAAAGTCGGCGTTTACGTTCTGCCGAAAAAACTCGACGAAGAAGTCGCGCGCCTGCACCTGGAGAAAATCGGCGTCAAACTCACGAAGCTGTCGCAAGAGCAAGCCAACTACCTCGGTATTCCAGTCGAGGGCCCCTTTAAATCAGAGCATTATCGCTACTGAATCTCGCGCGCCGGCATATGTCGCGTGCAGAGGACTGCCAGTCCCACCGAAGAACCGCCCGCGCTTACGAAATCGAGCCTGGTAGGGCGTGTCACTCCGTGCGCGCCGCTGCCTCAATCTCGGGACTGTGAGGGCGTTAGCATTGAGTCCGTCACGTGCAAACGAGTTACTCGTAGCTCGCCGATCTCGAGTCGCTTGATTTTCACGCGGCCGATCACGAGTCGGCCAATAGCGATGAAGCCGATCGCGACTGCACTAAGCGCGACAGCGCCGACCGCAATGGCACCCACTGATTGCGCACCTACGGCCAGCGCGCGAAGCGCAATCGGGCCGAATGTTCCTTGTACTTCCTCAATTTCGTTTGATTTCATCTCGTTAACTCCGCAGCCGTGACTTCAACGTAGCTACAGTTCGATTGTCCGCCATTACGCCATCTTCCCGAAATGTGAACGCGACGGCTCTTCTTCGCCGCGTCGGTGAGCATTTTTGTTTCGTGCATCGGCGCCCCGAGCCGGACGGTTGATCCCGCGCCGTAAAAATCGAACATGATTTGCGGTGCGCATGGCTCGCCGGCATACAAACTAACCCGCCCGACTTGGTCGAACCGGGAACCGACCGCCGCCGACTTCACCTGCGCAGGTAGTTTCTTTACCTGCGCGCAACCTGCCATTCCGGCGATGGCAGCACCTGCGAAGATCCAACGAACCAAGAGATTTTTCATAAACAAAATCAGGACTGCTCGCGCGCACACTTAACAGCGGATATCCAGCAGAGCGATTTTTCGCGCAAGATAGGATGAAAAATAGCCGATGTAACGCTTCTGCAAATCCAGGCGTTGCCAGTCTTTGCCGGTGAGAGTTTTCCGACAACCAGGCACACCGCAGTTGCATTCCACCGAATAATCATCGTCATCGGTCATGGCCCAATCGTGCGTGAGTTCTGCGCCGAAATAAACATCGCGCATCGCGACGAACGTGATCTCGCCACGTATCCCAAGATTCGGATCGCATGAATGGTTCGAATACAACATCGACAACTCACGTTCTTCTCTTGTTACTGGCGCGATGAACAGATCGTCGTCGATCTGAATTTCAACCGGGCCGAGCCGTGGCGTGATTTCTTCGCGCAACGTTTTTCGATCGATAATGTGTCCGCCTTTCACCGCGACGATCTCGTCTTTGCCAATATCGGCAATCGCAAACAGACCGCGTCCGTGAATCGTACTCTCGCGCACCTCCGTTTTCGGCGAGAGATAGGAAAGCGGAAGCATCTGGGTGGATCGGCTTTTCCGAAGACGATGGCAAAGACGAAAGTATCAGGCGGCCGAGCCGCACGCCAACGCGTTGAGGACAACGCGTTCCACCGTCGGTAGCTTGCCATGATGCTCTCGCGCACCCGCCTCGCCGCGATGAGCGCCCTAAGCCTCGGCGGTTGACACAACCGCCGCTACAACGTTGCGTTCATGCTCCACTGTCATGAAATCACGCCCTGCCGCGGTCATTTTCATTCTTGTCACGGTGACTCTCGACATCCTGGCGATGGGTTTGATTATCCCTGTACTGCCCAAGCTAATTCTCGATTTTCTTGGAGGCCAGATGACCGACGCAGCGAAATGGAGCGCCCGGTTCGCAGTGGTCTTCGCGTTAATGCAATTTTTCTTTTCACCCTTGCTAGGGGTTTTGTCGGATCGATTCGGAAGACGCCCGATCATTCTGCTGTCCAACCTTGGTCTCGGATTGGATTACATCGTGATGGCAATGGCGCCCACGTTAAGCTGGCTTTTTCTTGGCCGAATTATTTCGGGAATCACCACCTCGAGTATTCCGACGGCGATGGCCTATATCGCGGACGTCACGCCGAAAGAAAAGCGAGCTGGAGCATTCGGCCTGATCGGGGTGGCATTCGGCGTCGGATTCACGTTCGGGCCTGCTATTGGCGGATTGGCGGGCGATGTTAATCCGCGTCTCGCGTTTTGGATCGCAGCCGGTCTTAGCCTCGCGAACTGGCTCTGGGGTTACTTCTTCGTTCCGGAATCGCTCGCGCGCGAACGGCGAAAACCCTTTCAACTACGCCGCGCAAATCCAGTCGGCTCGCTGAAACTACTTCGTTCGCATCACGAACTTTGGCGGCTCACTACAATCCAGTTTCTTGCTTATCTTTCCCACAACGTTTTTAGCGTTTGGGCGCTGTACGCAATCTTTCGGTACAACTGGAGCCAGGGAATGATAGGAATCTCGCTGATGATCGTCGGTATCGTGACCGCCGTCGTTTCAGGAGGCCTGACCGGTCGAATGGTGACCCGCTTCGGTGAGAAACGGACGCTTTACATCGGTCAGTTTTTTGGCGCAAGCGGGATGGTCATGGCCGGGTTGGCTAAAACGGGTGCCTGGTTGATGGCTTCAATACCTATTATCTCGCTTTGGAATATTTCCATGCCTGCGGCCCAAAGCATGATGACTCACCGCGTCAGCGAGCGAGAACAAGGCGAGTTGCAGGGCGCCTTGCAAAGTATGCGATCAATTACTTTCATCATCGGACCCTGGTTGTTTCTGCGAATTTTTGGCTGGTTTATTGATCCAAAAAGTCCGATTCACCTTCCGGGAGCGCCTTATTTGCTCGCGGGAGCCTTGCTCTTCACCGCGATGCTCATGGCAACCCGAGTCGAACAACCCCAGATCTCACAAACCTCGACTGACGCGGTTCCCAATGTTGTCCCGCCGGAAAGTATACCGTCCGCAGCGATCGCGCCGATTCTTGATTCCGAAGAAAATGTTTGAGATTCTCTCTGCGTGAGCGACTGAAATTCGCGATGAATGCGGTTACGCGTTATGCCGGCGTTGCGATTGCGATCTGTTCATGGATCGCGATCTCGAATCATTGCGCGTTGGCCGCTGTGGTGTCCGGGATGCACAAGGCACAGACCGAGTGCCCGTTTCACTCCAAGCCTGCAAAGCAAAAGAAACAATCTTCGCAGTTGGAGTGCTGCAAAGTGCTCCGCGCTGTTGTTTCTGCCCAATCGAAAGTTTGGGCGCGCGATAATGCAAACTTTTCTGATGCCGTTCTCTGCATTAAAGAGAACGCGCCGTTCGCGTCTTCGTTTCCTACGCTCGTACCGTTGTTGCTCGACACGGGGCCGCCCGGTGCACGTTCGTTTGCCGAGCTGATCTTGCAGCGGAGCCTTCTCGCTCACGCTCCGCCGGTTCTCGCTTAGAGCAGTCGCAATTGCGTTCTGCTTGTAGGGCAACCGCTCCGGTTGCCGTGTTTCCCCGCTGGCAGGCAAGGCGCCTGCCCTACAACCAGACGAAATGCGAAAAGAA
>DASYDV010000015.1:0-86252 GCA_036499375.1 Candidatus Udaeobacter sp. | reverse complement strand
AGCGTAAAGATCTCGTGTTGGACTTGGTCAAAGTCCACGACGACCGGTTCTCGAGTCTCGGCGGGGACAAATACTTCGCCTGTGTCGATATGAAGGGCAGGGACGGAAAAATCTACGATATCGATTTCTTTATGGTGGTGCGGCCCGGCAAACTGACCGTCACACAAACTTCCGTTCACAAAATCAACGGCAAGCCGCTATACAACTGGAAGCAAGAAGGCGGCGTTTGGAAAAAAGTGAAGGTTTCGTGAAATTGTAGGGCGTCTGTTTCAGACGCCAAATGCAATCAAACCGGCGTTTCACACAAACGCCCTGCAAAAGCGCCGCGAGGCGGCATGAATGTTGGCAAGCGAAGCGCTTGCCCCGCAACGATTCGTAGGCAGCATGCCATCGCATTTACCTGGAGCATGAAAACTGTTGTAGGGCAGGCGCTCCGCCTGCCAACATTCTCCGATGGGTCATCCTCCACGGATTCCTGTTTGGCTGCGTTGGGAGCAACGGGTTATTTATTTTGTTACAATTTGCGTCGAAAATCGCGAAGCGGCTCTTGCAAACGAACGGACCTTTAGAGCTTTTAAAGCCGCAGTGGCAAAGCTTCAGCATTGGATCGTGCTCGCCGCTGTTTTGATGCCTGACCATCTGCACATCATCGTTTCGCCAACCGATGCTCGCGATGCAGAGCTCGGGAATTTTCCGGCAGCTCTGAAACGGCGGATTCGCCGAGAACTAAAGGCACCGTGGCATTGGCAGCCGGGTTGTTTTGATCGACTGCTACGCTCAGACGAATCGCTTCATGAGAAGTGGCTGTATGTTCAAGATAATCCAGTGCGGGCTGGATTCGTTCAACGCGCGGACGATTGGCCATATCGAATTGGTCTAGACGAGTAATTTAAGCACGACGGCATCGGCACACGAAACCGTTCCAAGATTGGCAAGTGGGAGCGCTTGCCCTACAAGGACTCTTTGACCGGCAACCGAAGCGCTTGCCCTACAACGATTCGTTCGGCAGGTTGTGCGCCAATGCCGAAGACATTTTTCATCACTACCGCGATCTATTACACGAACTCTTCGGCACACGTCGGCCATGCTTACGAGATGGTCCTGGCCGATGTGATTGCGCGCTATCACCGCCTCAAAGGTGAAAAAGTCTTTTTCCTCACGGGTGTCGATCAACATGGACAGAAAGTGCAGCAGTCTGCGGCGAAGGCAGGTGTTCCTCCGGCTGAATTCGTCAAAGAAATTTCACAAAAGTGGGTCGATCTCGGGAAAAGACTCGACGTGCGATACGACGAGTGGGCCGAAACAACCAGTGATCGGCACAAGAAGGTCGTTCAAGGAATTTTGCAGCGCCTATTCGATGAAGGCCAAATCTATAAGGACAAACAAGCTGGTTACTATTCCGTCCGTCAGGAACAATTTCTTACTGACAAGGAACGCGGGCCTGATGGGGAATTTGGACCCGAGTGGGGAGAGATCGAGTTTCGCGAAGAAGAAAATTATTACTTCAAGCTAAGTCAATACAAGAAGTGGCTGCTGCAGTACCTCGATAAGCGAGCAGACGGAGTCATTCCCGATTTTCGCCTAAAGGAATTGCGCAACGCGGTCGAGAAAATCAGCGACAACCGCAAGTCCGGCTCGGACCTCTGCATCTCACGTCCGAAATCACGGCTCGACTGGGGGATCGAGCTTCCGTTCGATAAAGACTTTGTCACTTACGTCTGGTTCGATGCGTTGACGAACTACATCAGCTTCGCCGGTTACGATCCATCTCAATCAAACTTCAACCATCAACCATCAAACTTCCTGGATAAATGGCCTGCGCTCCAAATCATCGGCAAAGATATTCTGGTTCCCGCGCATGGCATCTACTGGCTCATCATGCTGCACGCGCTCGGTTTTCCGGACGACCAAATGCCGCAGCTGCTCGTCCACGGCTGGTGGAACCTCGGCGGCGCAAAGATGAGCAAGAGCGCGGGTAACATCGTCGATCCATTCACGTTAATCGAAAAATACGGCTCCGATGCGCTTCGGTATTTTCTGATGAGCGACATCGCCACTGGGCAGGATGCTGACTTCTCCGAAGAACGCCTCGTCCAACGTTACAATGCCGATTTGGCTAATTCGCTGGGCAATCTGCTCAACCGGACGTTGAACATGGCGCACCGATATCGCGGCGGTCTCGTTAAAAGAACTGGAGGCGACCCACCCTTAGCGGCGCAAGCGACCGATTTGCTACGGGAATACGAGCACGCGATGTCGCGCTTCGAGGTCCACTCCGCGATCAGCCGACTGGTGGAATTCGCAACGACATGCAACACCTATATCGAAATGAGCGCGCCGTGGAAACTGGCCAAAGATCCGGATCGTTCCGAGGCTTTGGATCACGTGCTGTTCGCGCTGGCTGAGTCGCTGCGCATCATTGCAATCTTAATCTCGCCAGTTTTGCCTGTTGCAGCGCGCGAGACGTTTTACCAGCTCAACCTTCACGACGAATACAAACTGTCCGATGCACAGTGGGGCGCCGTGCCGGATGAACATCGTTTGGGCAAACCAGTTCCGTTGTTTCCGCGAATCGAGATCGGTGAAGGCGTTTGACGCAAACGCCCTACAACTTGACCAAGATTTCGTAGGGTGGGGTGACAACACTATAGGTCCCGGCCGGCAGATACATGGTTGGAATGCCGTACCGTTCATTCCCACGGATCGAAGGTAGGTGCGATTGACCTCAATCGCCCGCAGGCGGTTCGGGGAACCGCCCCTACCTACTGCGCGCATTCTTCGAATGCAACGGGTTCGCCCCGCAGGTACGCAAGGACTTCGCCCGCGAAATGAAGTGAGCCGGTGATCAGAATCGGATTTGGCTTTTCGCGTGCACGCTCGAGTGCTTCACCGACCGATTTCGCAATGGAGATTGTAGGGCAACCGCGTCGGTTGCCGGCAGGCGATGCGCCTGCCCTACAAACTGAAGAGACGCTCCCGAAAATTCTCGCCAGCTCTTCAGGCGGCGCGGCGCGTTCACTGCGGATTTTTGGGAGGATAACTGACGCGGCAATCGGCGCGAGCGCTTCACAGATGCCGCGCAAATCTTTATCGGAAAGAACTGCGAGAACCAGCGTCGCTTTTTGGTCGCTAAAAACTTCCCGCCACGTTTGAGCCAGAACGCGCGCGGCGCCTGGATTATGCGCGCCATCGATGATTGTGCGCTCGTCCCCCTTTTGAAAGCGAGCGGGCCATTCGATTGCCGCAAGCCCGCGAACAATAGCTTTTTCATCGACCTGAATACTCGCGGCGTCAATCGCGGCGATTGCTACCGCAGCATTCTGTCTTTGATACTCGCCACGCAACGCGACTGGCGACCGGTGGTAAGTTTCGGTTACGAATTGCAATGGCGCGCCGCATTCAGCAGCTCGCGCACGAATGACTTCTTCGGCTTCAGTCCGCTGCGGGGCAGAAACGACCGGAACGCCTGGTTTAATAATTCCCGCCTTCTCGCCTGCGATCTCAGACAATGTATTTCCCAGCCAATTTTCGTGGTCGAGATCAACTGGCGTGATGACCGATACATTGGATTGAATGGCGTTGGTTGCGTCGAGCCTGCCCCCAAGGCCCGTCTCAAGAACAATAACGTCAAGCTTATTTTCCCCGCGATTCGACGGGAGGGGTGAGGGTGAGGGGAGCAGGCCGCTGTAATGTTTCGCTCTGTGTCCTGCTGGGTCGGTGAAATACTTTAACGCGAGCGCAGTGGTAACTTCAAAAAAGGTCGGGTGCGGATCCCAGTCTGCGACCAGACCGCGGATAGTCGTTAGGCTATTTGCGACCGCCTCCTCGGAAATCATTTCGCCATTTACGCGAATGCGCTCGCGAAAAATGACGAGGTGAGGGGATGTGAACAGGCCGGTGCGATAGCCTTGCGCGCGACAAATGGAATCGATCATGGCGCAAACGGAGCCTTTGCCGTTCGTGCCGGCGACGTGGATGACTTTCCAAGGAACGGCGCCTTCTAAGCCGCCGAGGGCGATCCGGAGATCGCCCCTCCTTGATAATTCGTCGAGCAAACGCTCGATGTTTTCCAGTCCAAGTTTAATCCCGAAGCGCTGGAGGCTGTACAGCCATGCCAGCGCTTGCTTGTATGTTAAATGAGGTCGCGGCACTGAGGCCCCTCCCACATTCACCGTCCGGCGGCGAAATAGGATAGCAACTGACTGATTTCGTCGCGCAATTTTTTCCGCGACGCGATCATATCGATTAAGCCGTGTTCCTGGAGAAATTCTGCGGTTTGAAATCTCTCCGGCAGATCCTGATGCGTTGTTTCCCTGATCACACGTGGTCCCGCGAAGCCAATCATGCTTTTTGGTTCGGCAATGATCACGTCGCCTAACGAAGCAAAGCTGGCCATCACGCCGGCAGTGGTCGGGTTCGTGAGAACCGAAATGTATGGCAGCTTCTCTTCTGCATGACGCGCCAGTGCCCCGCTGGTTTTCGCCATCTGCATCAGGCTCAACATTCCTTCGTACAGGCGCGCGCCGCCGGATGCAGCGACGATGATGACTGCGCAGCGCTGTGCGGTGGCGTATTCAATTGTGCGTGTGATTTTCTCGCCGACGACCGAGCCCATGGTGGCAGCGAGAAAGCCGAAATCCATTACCGCGATCGCGACCTTATAGCCGTCGAGAATGCCATGTCCGCTGATCACTGCATCAATCAAGCCCGTATTCTCCTGATACTTTTTGAGTCGATCCTTGTATGTCGCCATGCCCTGAAACCGCAGCACATCCACTGACCTCAGGTCGGCGTCCATCTCTACAAAAGTGTCCGCATCGAGCAGAGTCTGGATTCGCTCCATGGCAGGCTGCGCGTGGTGATGGTCGCAACGCGGACAGACACGTTGATTTTGCGCAATCTCAAGTTCGGGCACGACTTGCCCGCACCCGGGGCATTTTTGAAAAAGCCCCCGCGGCATCTCACGCTTTTTACCTTCGGCCTTGATTGCCGGTTTTTTGAAAATTGCCATGGTTTATGCGCGGGCTGCCGTCGCGGCGTGAACCGAGATCGCGCCGGCCCGTTTCAAGACCCGCGCGCACTCGCTCAAGGTAGAGCCGGTTGTAAGCACATCATCGATTAACAACACGCGCAAACCTCGCACGTTCGCGTTTTTTCGTAAACGGAATGCGTTGTGCAAATTTTCCATGCGTTCGGAACGATCGAGCGCGGTTTGCGTGGTGGTGTAACGGATCCGTTCGAGCACCAACCTGGACGGCAGCGAAATCTCCGCGCTCAGCGATTCCGCAAGCAGGGCAGCCTGATTAAAGCCGCGTTCGCGTTGTCGCGCGGGATGTAATGGCACCGGCACAATGAGGTCGAACGAAACGTCGCGCAGTCGTTCATCATCCAGGGCTGCACGAAGCCAGCGCCCTATAAGGTGACGGAGATGCATCTGGCGTGCGTATTTAAATTCGTGGATGATTTCGCGAACGATACCCCGGCCGCGATATGCGGCCACCGCAGCATCAAAGTGGATCGTGCGATGCGCACAGTTGGCGCAGCTAAAGGCGCTGGTGATAGAGCCTTCAAACGGCTCAGAGCACTTGTCACAAAACGGCGCGACGATGCGCATCGCCTTCGTCTCACATCCGTCGCAGAGATACCTGCCGGCCCGGAGGTTTTTCCCGCAAATCGTACACGTCGCCGGATACAACAGCGACACTGTTGCCTGGAATAGTTCAGACTTTTGAAGTGCGATCATTTTTCAACCAGAGCCGCATTATTATCCATGTTATTGCGGCCAGGCACAGCGGTACAATCCCAACAAGCAGATTTTTGCCCAGCCACGGAAAGGCAACAATTTGCCGGCGCGCAAGCAAACCAAACGCGCCACTCGCAAAGATCCATCCAGCATGCAGGCCAATCGGCAGCCACAAAGAATTCGTAAGGACACGCGCATCGGCGAGAATACAGCCGATCACAAACAACGTGGCGAATGCAGACGCGACCATGGTCGGGTCTCCGAAACTTGCGAGCGCCTGGGCGATCGATTGGAACCCAGATGTCCACGTAACAATTACAGGTTCGTGCTCTGATCCTTTCAAGAAATGGACGGCTGCAAATAGCGCCGAGGTCAGGAAAATTGAGGCGTACAGGTAGGGACGGCGCGCTGCGCCGTCCGGACGCCGCAGCGCGGCGTCCCTACCAGCTCTAAGTAAAAGGCCCAAAACGATCCCGCGAAAAAACGTTTCTTCAATCAACGGAACACTGATCGCCGCAAGCAGCACCTTGCCAAACCGCGGCCAGACAAAAACATGCCGAAAAGAGTAAACGTGAAATTTAATCAGCAAAGCGGCGCAAAAGAGCAGGGGAACGACCGAGAGCAGAACGCCCGCGCCCAGATCGCGCACCCAACGCGGATTGCGGACAAGTCCCAGATCATTCAGCCGTCGCACATGGCTGACCCACAGCAGCGGCCAGAGCAAGACCACGGCAGCGATCAAGACAGCGCGATGAAAGAACCTGTCGAAACCGTATTTCGCCAAAAACGAAAACACTCCGTGTGCCGCAAGCCAATGTGCTGACCAGAAAAGAATTGGAGCAAGAAGCCCTCCGACGACGACGACCGCGATAAAATAGGCTGCTAATCTAGCCGCGTCTTTCAAGCCTGCTAATGTAAGGCGTTAGCGCCATGCGGAGTCAACACATATGGACCAAGAGGGACGAGCAGGGGAGCAAGCGCGAAGTGCGCGCGACGAGGTTCGGCGGCAGGTGGCGACTTCAGGCGAAAGCGGCAGGCGACCTGGACTGGACGTACTACGAGCGCCCGTTGCTGGAGGATTTATTGGATCTGAAGGACATCCTGGCGCGAAAATACCAACGCCGGCGCGCTTCGAGTGAAGACGTAGCATCTGCGGAGAAACTGATTGCTGAGCACACAGAGGTAGGGTCGGCGCGCTGCGCCGATCGGAAACCGCGGCGCGGCGTCGCTAGCAAAGATGCCAACAGCATAAGTAATGCAATTGAAGATAGTTAATTTCTTTATTACTTCTGTCTCATAACAAAGTTTTAACCCGAGGAGTGAGCCTCCGTTTGAGAAAACATGCCGAAAAAGCTAAGGCTTGATCAGCTTCTCGTCGGGAGAGGAGTGTTCCCAAGCCGGGAGCAAGCCCAGCGCGCGATATTAGCCGGGCAGGTGATCGTCGGCACGCGGATCGCCGCAAAATCCTCAGAACTACTCGACGAGGGCGCTGTGGTCACGGTAAAGCCGGCGCGACAATATGTCGGCCGGGGCGCGCTGAAGCTGGAACCGGCGCTCGACCATTTTCTAATCGATGTGCAGGGAAAAACCGCGCTGGACATTGGCGCCTCAACCGGCGGGTTTACCGACTGCCTCTTACAACGCGGCGCCGAAAAGGTTTATGCGGTTGACGTCGGTTATGGCCAACTGGACTGGAAACTTCGGACTGATCCGCGCGTGATTGTTCTCGAGAAAATCAACGCACGGTTTCTCACACGCGACCACGTACCGGAGCTTGTCGATATTTGCGTGCTTGACGTTTCTTTCATTTCCCTGACGCTGATCCTGCCGAACGCGTTCGCCATAATCAAACCATCCGGCGTGATTATGGCGCTGATCAAACCGCAGTTTGAACTGCAACGCGCCGATGTGGGAAAAGGAGGAATCGTTCGCGATCCTTGCTTGCACCAGAAGGCACAAGACAAGATCGTCGCGTTTGTGAACGATCTAGGTCATGTTGTTGCTGGCATCGCGCCAGCCGCAATCACGGGCGCGGACGGTAACCAGGAATTCTTTGCATGCATACGAAAACGATCGGCTTAATCGCTCATACCGGAAAGCGGGGCGTCGCAGAGTTGATCAATGCCATAGCCGAGGAATTCGAGCGGTTCTCGATTTCCACCCTGTTCGAAAAGGAAACGGCGCGCCTTACTGGAAAACAATCGGGATATCCGGTGGCGGAACTCGCAACTGCGACGGATCTATTGGTTGTAACCGGCGGGGACGGCTCAATTCTGCGTGTGATTGGTCAGCTCGGCGAGACGATGAAACCGATCTTCGGCATCAACGTCGGATCGCTTGGGTTTCTAACTTCCGTGAGTTCGTCGAATTATCGCGAAGCCGTCGAATGCATCGCAAAGGATCGTATCAACTTTAGTCACCGCGCATTGCTCGAGGCCCGGGTCAGCCTTGGCGACAAAAGGACGGACAAAATGCTCGCATTGAACGATGCCGTCCTAAGCCGCGGCGAACTTTCACGCCTGGTGCTGCTGTGCACGCGAGTCAATGGCGAACCGCTGACCGAGTTCAACGCCGACGGGCTGATTGTGGCGACGCCGACAGGTTCGACCGCTTACTCGTTGTCGGCCGGCGGGCCGATTCTCGATCCAGAGTCGGGCGTTTTCGTAATCACGCCGATTTGTCCGCACGTCCTTACGAACCGCTCAATCATCGTTGCGGATAGTTCGATCATCGAAATCGAAGCGAGCGATCCCGATTATCCGGTTTACCTGACACTGGATGGCCGCAGGCCTATTCATGTTGAGCGCGGCTCGCTCATCACCGTCCGAAAAGCAAAAAAAACGCTTCCACTGGCTTCCTTGCCCGATGCGTCGTTCTTCAGCGTGGTCCGGCAAAAGCTCAAATGGAGCGGGAGTAACGTCTAATTCGGCCGTAAAACGAGCTTTTCTCAACGTTTGGAGTTCCGCGTTTACGCGGCTTTTGAAACGACTGAGAGAAACTGCCTAAAAGCGGAACTCTAAGCCCTAGTTCTGTAGATTTCCAGCTTCGCCAGGCTAACGTTCCCTGGCGAGATTAGATAATTAAAATTACGAGGAATTCTTGTCTGTTCATCGTCAAGCTGATAATCAGCATTGTCATGAATCTTTTGAGCTTGCCCGATGGACGCATCATCAACCTTGAACATCTTACTTACGCCGAACGCGCCGGCGAGTACCTGGCTTTGCATTTCGATAGCGGAGCTGAGGGCGGCATGGGCTCGGTCGTTAGGCTGAAACAAGGCGAAGGCGCAAGACGTGTATGGGCATATCTTGCCGGTAAATGCACGGGAAAGATCGAGCCGGCGGCGTGACTCAGAATAATTCCGTAAATTATTACGAAATAGTTGCTCTCTGTCTCGTTAGGCCTACAGCGGAACTGCGATGAAACGCGCGTGGACGATCATTGGCGTTAGCGACGTTCCCGGTAGCTCCAAATGGTACCAGTCGCTATTAGGCCAACCTGAAACGGCTCCGGCCCATGACGACTTTGGTCAAATCCTGGATACGGATGGAACCGTCTTGCTCTGCCTCCACCAGTGGGGCGTGCACGAGCATCCCACTCTGATGAGCCCGGACGAGGCGTCGCCTGGGAACGGCCTCCTCTTGTTCTTTCGCGTTGACGATTTCGACATGGCACTGAACAGAGCCCGCGCGCTCGTCGCCCGGTTCGAAGAAGAACCCCACGTAAACCCGAACACTCAAACACGGGAATTCTCACTCCGGGATCCCGACGGGTATTATGTCACCATTAGTGCGCTGCCTGCGCCGCAGTAAAAGCGAAGTGGGAGGCGGCAGCCTACATATCGATTTGCGTGACATAATAGTTTTTACGGAATTTTTCGCAGCTCTCTGTCGCAGGCAGGAAAGGCTATTTGCATCGTGCCCATGAACGCCACACAAATGTTACGTATCGAACCTTGCTAACCGTTGGGTGCTCGATAGAAGAACGGGCGATGGCAATGAATTTTACTGAAGAACGGTTCATCCGTCACGCTGAGGACGTGGTGAAAAAGAAAGAACGAATCGAGACGCTCGAAGCGTTAGTAGCAACACATGAGGCGATGGGTGCTGAGCCAGACTCTCCCCACATCAAGGAACTCAAACAACGCATCAGAGCGGCACGAATGCAGCTCATGGTCACTCGCTGAATAGTGCGTTTCCCCAATGCGGCATCAACACCTGTCGATTTTGTCTGGTAAGGGCCAGAATTAGATGACAAATTGCAATCTAATTCTAGTTAGACGATGGCAGGCTTATGCCTATTTGTGCGCGGTGTAGTAAAGCATACGAAGGACCTGAACGCGTTTGTCCATCGTGCGGCGCTTCACCCGGGTTCACTCCCGCGCGCTGTGGCGTGGTCGCGATGTTAGCAATGCGGATTGCCCTGGGGAGCTGCATTTCTTGGAGCGATTGTTCTGCTTCTTGTCGGTGCAGTTGCGCTCATTCGCGGTGAGTGGTTAACAGTGCACTGCTCATCTTTATCATGGCGCCGGTATGCTACGGCCAACACGTCGCACTCGGCATGGCGATTGATTATGCGCGTGGAAGCGACTAGTGGATCGTCTACGGCGCGAAAGGCAAACCTGAAGTCTTGACGAAGCAGCCGCCCTTCTCTAAATGTCGCGATCATGTCCAAGATCATTCAGGGAATAATCGCAGGCATAGCCTTCGGCTGTATTGATGTTTTACTAATGTTGCCGATGTCGTTTCCTGACAAAAAGACGGCGCTAATCGGCGCATTTTGCAGCCGTTTTGCCATCGGATTCACCATTGGCTGTGTTGCATTGCCTTGGCCTGGTTGGCTGATCGGCGCTGTCTTTGGCCTGCTAATCAGCTTGCCCGATGCGGTCATTACCAAGGCTTATCTCCCGATTCTAATTGTTGGTGTGGTAGGCGGAACCATCATCGGCGGAATTCTCCACGGATGGTCAGTACGAAGCTAGCCGCTCCAATCACACCCAACATCTACCGATCTCATATGAAATTAGTTTTTGACGGAATTTTTTGGATGTGATTTTGCGCCGGGAATCGCGGTTGATGTCTCGCAGTGTTTTTCGCCAAACTGCCTCGATGGAGGCAAAATTAGATTGCAAGATGCAATCTAGTTATAGTTCGGCAACCAACATCGTCGCCAATGAAATGTGAAGTGAAACAACTCTTTGAGTGCCCGCAGCACATGGAGACCGTCGGCAATTGGATCTTCCACGAGTGGTGGAGCAAGCGCCATGACTCTGCTGAAGTCGTTTTCACCTGGCTGCGCACTCATACGCAAAAGGATAAGATCCCATTTACGCTCGTCGCCCTCGCCGACGGCACTCCCGTTGGAAGCTGCTCCGTGATTGAGAACGACTGCGTGTTCAGGAAGCAGTACACGCCGTGGGTGGCTGCGGTGTTCGTTAAACCGGAAATGCGCCACCGCGGTATCGCCTCGGCGGTTCTTCAGGAAGCAGCAGCAATAGCCGGTAGGGCAAAGGTGAAGGGCTTGTACATCGATTGCCTCGCCATCACCGCACCCGTTTACGAAAAGAATGGCTGGCGGGTCTACGAGCGGGAAGTCGGCGACAAGGATTCGGTGGTTATGCTCCGTACGATTGAAGCAGAAGCCGAAGGGTGGAACATGGCGCTCCACTGAATGGCGGCCCGGCTATCCGCCCTGGCACTTCGGGAGTCAGCGGCGGACCGCCATCGGTGAGCTGAGCGTTAGGCCGCGCGGTTTTCATATCACATATAGTTTTTCGGAAATTGTTGGGCGCGGGATTTGCCCCGGAATCGCGGTTGACGTCCTGCGGTGTTTTACGCCAAACTCGGCCGATGGAGGCAGAAATAGATTGCACGTTGCAGTCTAATTCTAGTTAGGCTTCATGGACCTGCGCCGAGGCACTGTTGCCGATGCCGGTCCGATCGCCGGGCTGATTGCCAGCTTCCAGCCAGAGCTGACAGTTGATCCCTCTGGTGCTGGAGCGGAGCAGTACCTTGCCTCTGTCTCCGAGCAGGCTGAGCGTGAATACTTGGAGTCACCCCGGTACTTCTTCATCGTCGCTGAGTGCGGCGGCGCCTTCGCCGGATTCATCGCTATCCGCGACAACACGCACCTTTTTCATCTGTTCGTTGCCCGAGTCTTCCACCGGAACGGGCTTGCCCGTCGGCTTTGGCGCGAGGCGCGAGAGGAAGCTGTACGCCGCGAAAACTCGGGCGGGTTCACTGTGAACTCGAGCTTGAACGCGATTCCGGTCTACGAAGCCTTTGGCTTTGTGCCTTCTGGCCCGGTCGCCACCGTGCATGGCATATCATTCATGCCCATGCGGCTGTCGCGACTCGAGCATGAAGTCTAACCGTTCGCTGCAGCCGAAACGCTACGGCTGGCTTCGTCCGCTTTCGCGTGCGGCTGAGCTCAAACATTAGATGGTAGATCCTTCCGCAGCTCCTGATCCACCGCCTGGATTTCCCAATCCACCGCGTGACCGACTTGAGTTCTGGGTTCGCGTTATTTTTGGCGCGCTCTTCGGCGTCTTTTTCAGCGGAGTGTTATGGCTTCGTTATTTCTACCAAGTGGAACTTGGTTGGCTGATGGTTCCGATCAGTGGGCTCGTCTGCGCACTGGCGTTCGCACATTATGGGGACAATCTTTGGATGTCGCTACGAGACTCAAAATGGCTACGATGGTGGTGAGAAGCGAGTT
The DNA here is from genome assembly GCA_036499375.1 of Candidatus Udaeobacter sp. Classification (GTDB taxonomy): domain Bacteria; phylum Verrucomicrobiota; class Verrucomicrobiia; order Chthoniobacterales; family UBA10450; genus Udaeobacter. The sequence goes on along the minus strand of DASYDV010000015.1, from coordinate 73,792 downwards.
TGTCGCATGAACCGTCTAATCGATCACCTCGGGCCAACCGCTCTTTGGCGTTGCGCATCGATGTCGATCTTGATTAGTGTATTGGCGACTGTAGCGCGGCCCGCTCCCAGAGCGGTGGCTGAGCTCCGTTTCGTTAGATGCTAATGCGCGTAGTTGCCGTCATGTTATTGCTGTCCGCGGGCATCGCTGTTGAGGCGATGTCATACTCGTTTGTTTGTAAGGCGAGCGGGCGATTGGGCCGGCCGATCCGCTTCGAGTTTTACCGTGATTCGACCGCACGTCCGAAGACCGATATCAAGTCATTCACCATTTCTCTGCGGACGGCCGATGACCGCTGGAAGGCGATGTGGTCCATCTTGAGCGGCCGTGGTCTGACACAGCCGATCGAGTACGGAGTTACGCCTCCTGGTTTTACCACGATGATTCAACCGCAGAAGCTCATTCCCGGTCGCGTTTACTCCGGGTTCGCTACTGATGGACACGGAGGCTCATCTGGCGTGACCTTCGGATTCGATAAAAACGGGAGGATGACCTTCCCGGATTCATTCGATGAATGAGTGGCGAATGAAAGCATCTACCCAATCGAAGAAGTCAACGACCCAGCCGACTTTCGGTGACATATAGTTTTTTACGGAAATTTTTGGTTTCGGTTTCACCAGCGCTAGCTTGATGATGAGCTTTGGCGCTGATGCCAAACCGGAAACTTTGATCGTTGCGAGTGGATGTTTTCTCAGATGCTGGTCCCGCAATCGTCCGCTTGTGGTTACTGTGGTCGTTCGGCGTTGTGTCCGCCGCTGTTCATGTTGCCTCCCGGTTAGCCAGCTCTCCGCGATCTATCGCTGCGTGTATTGCGGTGTGCGAGCGAAGCAAATTCACCACAAGCGTTATGCGCCCCGAAACATTGGAAAGGAACCGATAGAATGGCTGGTTTCAGTCTGTGAAGGTTGCCATCGAAAACAACACAAGCTTCGATAGAATAGCCGATTTCGGATCATCTTGGCCTGCGCTGGAGGGAACAGAACGTTTTAGCCTTTGGCCTATTCGAGTGAAACAATTGTCGTCCGCTCCCCGAGCGGCCCGTACCTGAGAAATTGCGGCTGAAAAATAGTCTTGCAAGGGTCGTGAACAATTGTTAATAACTTCTAATAAATCGAGAAAGTTGGTCGAAATGGGCCCCCCCGTGAGAGAGTTTGGTCTTCGTAGTCCCTACGACAAGGTGGGCGGCTTGTTTTATTTTGGCCGAATGCTGGACAAAATACGGTGCCATGGAAAAGGAGAATTGCCTCTCGAATATGAAGTGAACCTTGGAAACGGTTTCGACGAAAAATGCGCAACCTTTCTCCGAGTCAGGTACGAGCTGGTAGTCGAGTACGTGAATCACGGCCTCAACGACGCGGTGATTTTGGAGTCGTGTTTTGGGATGGGACACCGACCGTCCGACGGCGAGATCTATATGTGGAATGAGTTCATGCGAAAACGAGGCTGGAATGACGAACTTTCCGAGACGCTGGAAATCCAGAAAAAAAAGGAAGCCATGCTTTCCAGGTCGGAGATCCAGACAATGTTTCAATTCATGGATGCCGATGAAGGACGCCCGGTAAACGATAAGCATATAAACGGCTACTCGCGCTCAAAGTATGGCAGGACAGGAACATGGTCTGCCGGCCAGAGGATAGAGACCGCACCCGCGCTCTAAGCGTGGGGGTCCTTTGGATCACAGTTGCGCGGGGACGGAGGGCCATTTGGCGACGTTGAGCGGCGTTCGGTTCCGCGCATCGAATTGGAGCGGTGCGCACTGATGATTTCGGTAGCAGCTCGGCGCTGTTGAGCGTTGAACCTTTTGTTGTTGCATAGCTTTTATCGTGTCGCGGTACAAAGTCTCCTTGTGCGGCACGGTGCAGATGGAGGCAGTAACGGAGCTGTTCTTCGAGAACCTACAGCGCCAGGTTTATTAATGTGCTGCATACAGACACAGCTTGCGATTTCTTCTGACATATAGTTTTTTACGGAAGTTTTAGGGCAGGGGTTTCGCCCGGAATTGCGATTGACGTCTCGCAGTGCAGGCTGGATTGAAGATAGGTTTCTCAAAATAATAGAAATAACTTCCCGCCCAAACATGACCCTTGCCGTCCTCGATACAACGAGGCTTCTCCTCCGCCGACTGAAAGAAACAGATGTCAGTGCCATCTATTCTTTACGCTCCAACGAGCAGGTGAATCAATTCATCGACCGCCCTACTGCAAAGGATCCGGAAGAAGCAAAAGCCTTTATACAAAAGATCACAGAAAATAAATCGTATTACTGGGGCATTACTTTAAAAGAAAACGGTAAGATGATCGGGACTATCTGTCTCTGGAATTTATCGGCAGACAGGAAAAGCGCTGAGCTTGGCTATGAACTGCATCCTGACTACCAGGGTAAAGGTTATATGGATGAAGCGATCAAAGAAGTGATCGGTTTTGCATTCCGGAGCGGCTTTACCATCCTTGAAGCATATACACATAGGGATAACCTTGCTTCCACGAAACTTCTACTGAAACATGGATTCGTTCATGATGAGGAGAGAAAAGACCCCGAGAACCCCTATCAGACGATATTCTCCCTGGCCAAGCCTGCTGGCTGATCAATGGTTATGATGCCGGAGTCGGCCGCCCCGATTTTGTCTGACATATAGTTTTTACCGGAATTAGGGGTTTCGCCCGGAATTTGCGATTGGCCTCGCAGTGCGTGCACGAGCCATCGGAGGCTCACGGCGTTCTGCGATTGAATTGCCCGGCGGCGTCAACGACAGTTCCCGCCATGAAAAAGTCCATTATTCTTGTTTCAGCGCTCTCTGTATTGGTGATGGCGCTGGTTTCTTGCGCGAGCAATTCCGACGGTGATCCTTTCCGAGCTCGCACTGAGCCAACGACGCCCGAGCACAACGAACCAGCGCCAGCGCACAGTAACATCGGTGGATTCGGCGATTAGAGCTGACATATAGTTTTTTACAGAATTGTAGGGTGGGGGATTTGCCCCGGGAATGGCGGTTGACGTCTTGCAGTGTTTTCCGGCAAACTACCCTCTGTGGAGGCGGAAATAGATTGCACGTTGCAGTCTAATTCCAGTCAGGCGACTCAGACGCTTTCGTCATGAGCAAAGGATCCAGTGATAGATCAGGCTGTCTTGGTCTAGTTCTTCAGCTATTCGGCATCGAACGTGCGAGTGCTGGTCCTAAGTCTTTTCCAGAGCTTCCATTTGGTCTGCACGATGAGCCTTTACCATTTCGTCTGCGCGATGATTTTCTCTCTGCCGCCGAGATTTCCTTTTATCACATTCTCATTTCAGCGGTAGGCGACAGGTTGACCGTCTGTCCGAAAGTCAATCTTAGCGATATTTTCTTTGTTTCTCACCCCGACCGGAATCAAGCCGCATGGAACCGCATTTCGCGCAAGCACATAGATTTTTTGTTATGCGATAGCGGGTCTATGCGCCCTCGTGTAGGCATCGAGCTTGATGATTCCAGCCACGCTCGCGAGGATCGTCAGGCACGCGATGCGTTTGTCCAACAAGTCTTTGAGGCTTCCGGGTTGCCACTCTTACGCTTTCCAGCGCAGCGCGCCTACAACATTTCCGAGGTTACATCCCGCTTGTCACCGTTTTTTGTCGAAGGCGCTCTGCCGCCAGCACTGCCAGTTTCGCAGGACACCATTTCGGCACCGCTTTGCCCGAAGTGTGGTATTCCGTTGGTCATTCGCAGCAGCAGCCGCGGCAAGTTCTACGGTTGCTCGAACTATCCGAGGTGCCGACAGACTGTGCCGATACCATGAAGCCAAGTTCCACAGAGTCGTTAGGGCGCGGTTTTTATATTACATATATTATTTTGTCGCCATGAGGGGCTGAATCGAAAGGTTGGCGCAAAACGTGTGCTAGCATGGGCGCGTGATTGGAAAAGCTTTTGGTGTAGCAGCCCGCAGTAGTAGCAGACCTGCGTTGTTACTGTTATCAGCGTTAGCAGCCCGCAGTAGTATTAGACCCGCGCGCTCACTGCTATCAGTTAAGGTCGAGACTGATTTGTCAGGGGGCGGCTCTTGGCGGGCAGCGGCGCGTAGCGCCGCGCCCGCCCTGGGCTTGTCTAAAGACTAAATCACACCGTGCCCTATGAGAAAGCTGTGGACGCTGTGGACGTGATCGACGCAAAGCGCAGGCGTCGTTTGTATAAGACGCGGTGGGAGAGGGCAAAAAGGAAGCGGTTGCGTGAGTCGAGGGTCGAGCTCGTGGAGCTGCAAGTTCCTCGTTCGTTAGCGCGTAGGTTGCATGCCTGGACACCGAAGGGAGTGGGTTTTACCAATTTTTTGCTGCGCGTGTTGTCAGCGGGAACAGGTGGAAAACCGCTTTGGGAGTCGGCGGACGCGTTCAATCGTCGCGCAGAAGCGTATCGAACGTTGAGGCAGCCGTTCCCGGTTGTGGGCCGCAATTCTCGTTGTTCGTGCGGTAGCGGTAAGAAGTGGAAGCGTTGTTGTGGTCAAAGGAGGTAGCGAATGGACATTGGCGAATGCGGAGTTTGCGGGCGTTGGGCTGCAGGGCTGCGGTTTCCGAGTGGTAATCGACGCCCTGACGGAACGACGCCGATGGACAATTTTATCTGTTATCGATGCCAGGAGGAAGCACTGAGTGACATCCGAAGACGCCAGTTCTTAATCCAAGGAAAAAGAGCAGCCCCACAGTCTCAAACGTGATCAGCAAATTGCAGAACAACGCTCCTTTACCAGTATTGCTGTCGCGAGATCTCTTCTTTTTCGCGCTGGAGCAAGGAAGTTCCACTACTGTGCACGCAAGTTATTTCGATGAAAACAGTTTTGCAGAGACGTAAGCGGCGACAACGTTGCATATCAACGCGAAAACGAATGCTAGGCCGTACTTGACTATTGTGTTTAGAGCTTTGCGTTTATCGGCCTCGTATCTGTTTGTGTCGCCACTGGTCAATTGAAAGCGGGTATGTGGGCTGTGGCGACGGAGGAACGCCAGAGAATGGCGGGCGACGTACTTAGACACTCCGAATAATCCGACGATTCCGATTACTGATGCGAAAATCCAAGCGATGACATCGCGAAGGTCGACAACCAGTAGCGGCTGGTTAAGCCGTGTCGAATCAAAATGCTTAAAGAGATAGATAATGGCCAGAATGGCGGCCCATAATGGCACGCTGTATCTGAGGAACGTATTCACTGTACGTTGAACCCAGCGTTTGCGGAGCCATGTGGGTAACAGGCCAGTCGCCTCTCGAGCTCCCTGCTGCCAAGTGTCGACGGTGTTTACAAGTTCTTGGCTGAGAATTTGGTTTATGAAATCTACGCGGCAGTAGAGCGGACAGGCATGTAAGTCGAATTTTTTGGCCTCCTCCGGATCCTGTGAAAAGATCGCCTGCATTAGTTGGGCAGGTCTCATGGTTCCGCCGATGCGAACAGTAAGAACGTGACGCTGTGGTAACCGGTAGTGTGGCAATTGTACCATAAAGTCCCAGCGTATTGATACAGTGGTCACGTATTCAGGGATTGCGAAGTTGAGGTCGCTGCCCCGCCATCTCTCGAACTCCATGATCGTATTGTTTGAGAGCGTCACATCGAATGCAGTTTTGGAGGCCTCAATTTGGTGGATGCCGAGTTTATTGCAGATCTGTTCGTCGAGTTTGTCTATGTCTTTTTTATCGATGATCATGGGCTTGTTGAAGGTCTTGATCATGCTGTCGGGATTTCCGACGAGCAGAGTAAACCTCGACTTCAGGGCTTCCTTCGACGGGAGCTGCACGGTAATCGCCTTCGACTCTTGAGTCTGTTTCCATGCGGATGGTAATACGCAGGGTGGGGATAAATCACAAGCTACTTTGATGGTCGCCAGGAAATGGCCTTTCCGGCCTGAGGAATCAAGACCGCAGGAGCCGCGCGGGCTTGGCGCGGTCGTCTTGGCTGGATCGGCAGAAATCTTCTGCTACGTCCGGAAAACGAAACGCAACCTTACGTGCCGATCATTGAACGTGGCACGCAGAACAAGTGTGCTTCTCGGTTGGAGCGCAGCCCGTAGCGTTTTCGCTTCGCTGCTGTTTCCTTTGCGAGTTCTCGTTTGATGCGTTGCCACAAGGCACGATCTTCCGCGGTTTGCGTGTTCGGGTTACGCGTTGGTCGTGACATAAAGGGAAGGGGGCTGCGTCACGCCGTGGCACTTGGTCTGACGCTTGGAAAGTGCTTTGGTGGCTCTGCGCTGCCATTGGCGCTGTCCCTCGCGGTGCAGTGCCAGGAGGTAACGGATTTGCTCGCGGAGGTTCCAGTTGGCATTGACGGCAATGTTGATGGCCGAGTGCGTGGCTGCGTCGGTCGCTGGTATCAGCAGGATCATTTCGCGACATCGATCGAGCTCTCTGATCAGTCTTTCGGTGTCGAAAAGCCACGGATCGGGCAGTTTGTCCGGCGGTCGCTGGTCGGGTGCCATGTGTGGAGGTTTGCGGTCGTTACGTGAGGGTGTCCACACGAAAAATGTTAACATTGCTACCAAGGTAGTTGGCATGGGGCGTGCTTATGCGTTGCATTTTTACGAGGCAAAACGGTGTGGGCTTCGTGGACAATAGCACATCGATTTTATATGACATATATTGTCTGATGTTATTGATGCCTGACCCGCGGTTGAATGCAAACCCCGGATGAATGGTTTCCCCTGTCTTTCCTGTTCTTGACGCCGTCTCGCTCGACGGATAGCGTCGCCGAGCTTCTATTTCGCCTTATCATGAATATTACACGGAATTTTCTAACCTGTTGTGCGGTGCTCGGTTTTTGCGTGACTTTCGGTTCTTTGGATCCAGCGGCTGCAGCGCGCCAGGAAACGTCCGGTGACATTCAACAGATGATGACCCCGGAGGAATTCAAGGCAGCGGGTTTAGGGAAACTTTCGCCCGATGAGCTGGCAAAGCTCAATGCCTGGCTCCAGGGTTATCGCCAGGTCACCGAACAAGCGGCCGAAAAGAAAGCCACATCCCGGGCCGAGCGCACCAAGCTTGATGTGCTTGTGAGCCGCGTGGACGGCACTTTCCCCGGGCTGACCGGCAGGACGATCATTCGGTTGGAAGACGGCACGGTGTGGAAACAGGCAAACGCTGACGACCGGTATCGCCCGAAGAATCCAGATCACCCGGCAGCTGCGGTCATTCACGGCATCTTCGGCTACAAAATGCAGGTCGAAGGTATGCAGCCGTTTTACGTCGATCCGGTGAGAAATCCATAGACTCCCATGCTAAGGGACATTGCGCTGCGATGTCCAGACGGCGCAGCGCGCCGTCCCTACCTAGTTTCGTCCAGCGCCTGCGTCGCCGCCGGCGCAGAGAGCAATCGGCCGAGACCGAACTCGGCGTGGATCAAGCGCGCGGCGCGTTCTGCTTCTTTTTCGTCGATAATGACGGCGATCTTTATCTCCGAGGTCGAAACCATTTGAATATTGATTCCAGCGCGTCCGAGGCATGCAAATAATCGCGCTGCGACGCCGGAATGGGACCGCATTCCGATGCCGACCACGCTCAATTTGGCCAGGCCACTCGCGGTGTTTAAGCGTTTCGCGCCGAGTTGGCCCAGCACCGGCATCAGGATCATGCGAGCGTTCTCGAGCTCGTCTTCGTGAATTGTAAACGAAATGTCTGTTGTCCCATCGATCGACGCATTCTGCACTATCATATCAACGATGATGTGCGCTGCGCCGATATCCGAGAAAATCCGGGCTACGATTCCCGGCTGATCACGTACGCCGGCGATGCTAAGCTTTGCCTGGTGCCGGTCGACACTAATTCCGCGAATTAAAATGTCTTCCATGCTGGGGGTTTCCTCCCTGGTGACAGTCCCGGAGGCCTCCTTAAAGCTTGACCGGACTTCGAATTCGACCCCAAATTTCTTCGCGAACTCCACCGCGCGCGACTGCATCACCTTCGCGCCGCTACCAGCCATCTCAAGTAGCTCATCGTAAGCCAGTTCGTCGAGTTTTTCCGCATCTTTAACAATTCGTGGATCGCAGGTGAAAACGCCGTCTACGTCGGTGAAAATCTGGCAGGCATCCGCGTTCAACGCGCCGGCCAGCGCAATCGCTGTGAGATCCGAGCCGCCACGGCCAAGGGTGGAGGTTTCCCCTTCCGGGGTCTGACCCTGAAAGCCAGCCACGATAACGATGTAATCGTCCGCCAGCAGCTGGTGAATTTGCTTTGGACTGATATTCGCGATTCGCGCCCTGGTGTGATTGCGGTCAGTTAAAATCCCGGCTTCCGCGCCGGTCAGCGAGATTACCGTCCCGCCCAGCGCGTTTACCGCCATCGCGGTCAAAGCCGCAGCGGCACGCTCGCCGGTTGAAAGCAGAAGGTCGAGTTCACGCTTGTCTGGATGCGGCGAAACCGCGGTTGCGAGCCGCAGCAATTCATCAGTTACTCCTGCCATGGCGGATACGACCGCTACTACGCGGCAACCCTGGCGCTGGGTCTCAATAATTCGCTGTGCCACGTTACGGATGCGTTCCGGCGTGCCAACTGACGTGCCACCATATTTTTGGACTACCAAACGCATGTACAGATGAAGATTAAACTACATCTCATAACCGTCATTCCGAGCGGAGTCGAGAACGGAGCGGCCAGGGAAGCCGTGACATGGACGGGAAGGCCGCAGGCTAAGCGAGCGGGAAGTGAGCGAATCAAATTCCGTGACGCGAGCGATAGATACCTTCACCGGGGTGTCTCGACTTCGCTCGACATGACACCTGGCAATACTGGGGCGCTACAGATCAATTGCACGTCGCACGTCGGTCACCGTCGCGGCGACCGGTTTCAGTTCTTGCATTCGCTGAAGAACCACATCGGGATCTTTCAAGCCATTTCCAGTGACGGTGCAAACGATCCGGCTGCCTTCCAGGGTTTCCTGGAACGAATATGCTGCATCACGTGAATCGCAGCATTTGAACAGCCCCGCAATTGATGCCGCGCTGGCCGGCTCGACAAAAATTCCTTCGCGCTGTGCAAGCCAGGTCTGCGCGGCCAGAATGTCCTCATCGCTGACCACGTCGATCGCGCCGCGCGATTCCACGATGGCTGCTCGTGCCTTTTCCCAGCTCGCCGGATTTCCGATCCGAATCGCCGAGGCGATCGTTTCCGGTTTGTTGATTACCCGCTGATGAAAAATTGGTGCCGCGCCAGCTGCTTGAAACCCAATCATCGCTGGCAATCTCGTTGATTTTTCCTGGGCGAAAAATTCACAGTAACCCGCCCAGTAAGCAGTGATGTTTCCGGCGTTGCCGACCGGCAGCAAATGAAACTCCGGCGCATCACCCATTTCATCGACAATCTCGAACGCAGCGGTTTTTTGGCCCGCGATCCGGTCCGGATTAATCGAATTCACGATGGTAAAATCGCCGGTCTTGCCAAGCTCCCGCACGATTCGCAGCGCGTCATCGAAATTGCCGTCGACCGCGACAATTCTGGCTCCGTAAGCGAAAGCCTGGAGCAATTTCCCGGTGGCGATTTTTCCCGCCGGCAAAATCACCACGCACGAAATTCCTGCTCGTGCGGCGTAGGCGGCTGCCGATGCTGAAGTGTTCCCGGTTGAAGCGCAGATGAGCGCTTTGGTGCCGTGCTCGACAGCTTTCGAGACCGCCACCGTCATCCCACGGTCCTTGAACGATCCTGTGGGGTTGACTCCTTCGTTCTTCACGAAAACTTCGCAGCTGTGGCCAACGCGTTCGCTCAATCGTGGACAATAAATCAGCGGAGTGTTCCCCTCACCGAGGGAAACAACCGGAGTGGTAGCGGAGACGGGAAGAAATTCGCGGTAACATTCGATCACTCCCCTGCCCCGCTTCCGGACAAATCTCATAAGCGTGAACCGATGTAGCCACGGCGCTGTGTCGCCGTGTCTTGGGAGCTACAGACAGAGCGCCTCGACCTAGCGAGGCGGCTACAGAATTCTGCTTTCAAGTTCGTAGACATGCGGAAAAGCTTTGCAAACGTTGCCCGAATCTCTTTCCTTTAGCAATCCGGCGGCTGCCGAACTTATTTCGCATTCCCATGGCTTCGCTGAATAAAGAAACCAAGTTTCGCCTTCTCAAAACCATCCTGGAGAGCCGACACGCGGATTTGCGCGAGCAGAATTTGATTCGTCAGGGCAAGGGCCATTTTCACGTTTCGGGGATGGGCCACGAAGCGCTGACTGCGGTGTCGATTCAGATGGAGCCGGATGATTACATCGTTTCGTACTATCGCGATCGCGGCCTTGTCCTTGGCCGCGGCATGACCACTCGTCAGCTTGGTCTCGAATATTTTGGCAAGCGCAACACCGGCAGCGGCGGGCGCCAGATGCCTTCCCATTATAGCGATGCAGACCTCCACATTTGGAGTGTGCCTACGCCAACCGGCGCACAGCTTCTTCCCGCATGCGGAATTGCCTGGGGCATTAAGCTCGATGGAAAGAAAAATCTTGTCGTCACAACGGTCGGCGACGCCGCAACGCGTCAGGGAGATTTTTTTGAGGCGATCTGTTTCGCGAAAGAGAAGAAACTTCCCATGCTTTTTCTGGTCGAAGACAATGCCTATGGCATCAGCATGCCCACGCGCAAGACGAACCCGCTTGCTTTAAAGATCCTTGAGCATGAAAACTGGCGCGAAGTTGAGGGACAAGACGTCCAGCAGGTTTACGACGCTACGGCCGAAGCGTTCAACAAGATTCGCGCCGGAGACGGACCATTCTTTTTCTGGATCCGGATGGAGCGTCTGTCGAGTCACACCAGTTCCGACGATCAGAAACTTTATCGCGGTGTCGAGGAATTGGAGCAGCTTGAGAAATTCGATCCGCTAATATGCTGGAGAGACCGACTGATAAAAGAAGGGGTAATCAGCCAGCAGCAATACGCGGAACTCGACAACGAAATTAAGGAACGCGTTCGCCGTGAATACGCCGAGGCGGAAAAAGCTGAGGACCCGTCGCCTAACGAGTTGCTTGCCAACGTCACTTCGAAAGGAACGGCGGTTTCGCAACCGCCGGCGGGCGCTTCGGAAAGCGCCCCTCCTTGGGACAGGGAGATCCTTCCCGCCGGCAAATACCGCATCGGGGATACCGTAAACAAAACCTTGCGCGCTGGTCTCGAAGAAGATCAGCGACGAGTAGTTTTTGGCGAGGACATCGAAGATCCCAAAGGCGGCGTGTTTCGTCTTACGCAGAAGCTTTCAACTGAGTTCCCGGAGCAGGTTTTCAATTCGCCCCTCGCGGAATCGACCATTCTCGGTGTCGCATGCGGGCTGGCAGCGTACGGCAAACGCCCTGTGTTCGAGATGCAATTTATCGATTTCCTTTATCCGGGTTTCAATCAGCTCGTGACCAACATCTCGACGCTGCGCTGGCGATCATTTGGCAATTGGAAGTGTCCGGCTGTGATTTATGCGCCGTACGGTGCGTACCTTCCCGGCGGCAGTTTGTGGCACAGCCAGGCCAATGAGTCGGCGCTCGCGCATTACCCGGGATTAAACGTCGTGATCCCCAGCACACCTGCGGACGCCGCTGGATTGCTCTGGACGGCAATGCACTGCGAAGACCCTGTGATTTTTCTGGTGCCAAAACATCTTCTTTGGGCAGAGCACGAATATACGGACCCGATTCGCGCGGTACCGCTCGGCAAGGTCAGCAAGCTGCGCCAAGGCTCCGATGTCACGGTCGTGGCTTGGGGAAACACGACAGAGAAATCGCTGGAAGCGCTCGATAAAATCGGCAAGGAAATCAGCGTCGAACTGATTGATCTCCGCTCAATCGTGCCGTGGGACAAAGCGACCATCGAGAAATCTGTGCGGAAAACTGGCCGGCTCGTAGTGGTCCAGGAAGACACGGAAAATTGCAGCGTGGGACAGATGATTATTTCGCACATCACCGGCACCCCAGATCTTTGGCAGGAATTGGTGAGCCCGCCCATCCTGGTCAGCAAACCTAACGTGATGATCGGTTACAATCCGATCTACGAGTATGCAGCGTTGCCGGATATAGAGCGCATCGTGGCCGCAATCAGACGCTCCGTCTCAACCAAGCATGAGCGCGCAGCTGTAGCCGGAATCGGTGATTCCGGCCGCGCCGAAGCAGAAGCTGCGTTTACTCCGCCGCGGTCGTCAGCCCCGGCTACAGCAGAGGTCAGCAAAGGCCGAGTGCAGCTCATCACTGTTCCTGTGATGGGAGAAGGAATTCGCAGCGCGAAAGTCGTTTCGCTTCTCAAGAAACCGGGAGAACCGGTCCAACTCGATGACGAATTGTGCGAAGTCGAAACCGATAAAGCCGTTTATCCAATTCAATCCTCATTCGCCGGAGTGATGGGCGAATGGAAAACTAAAGTCGGGGACACAGTCGAGATCGGACAGGAATTGGGCGCGATCGTCACGAGTGAACCGGCATTCGCGGAACAGTTTGAAGCAGCAACAAAAGAATCGGCGGATGGAGGGACTGTAGCGGCAGCCGTGCCCGCTGCAGAGCCTGATGAGCGCAGGCGACACTCCCGCCACTACAATATCGAGCCTGCCCTTTCGCCCACGATTACGCGAAAATTGAACCGCGTCATTCCGGCCAACCTGCAAATCGATGCGCGATGGGAGGCAATCGAGAAAGCGCGCCAAACGGCGAAAAAGAAGGATGGCGAACGCGCTTCCTCGCCATCCGTGATGATCGCGTGGTCAGTCGTGCGGGCGATGGAAAAACATGCGCCATTCCGCCGGTTGATCCTCGAGGACGATCAGATCGTGCAGCGTGACGATTTCGATTTGGGGGTGGCGGTGGCGCTGGAAGGGGATCGCCTGGCTACGGCCGTGATTACAAATGCAAATCAGAAAAGCTGGCCGGAATTCATTAAAACATATGATGACGCCGTCGCCGCAACACGCGCGGGTCGCGTTGATGCCATGAACGCACCGGTTGTGATCACGAGTCTTGGCGCATTTGGCGTGAAGGCCGGCGCGCCGATTGTTGTACCGCCATCGGTGGGCACACTGTTTGTCGGCACGGCGCACCGCGAATTCATTCCAAACAAAAACGGCAACCACAGCGCGGAAGTCATCACGCTCTCGCTCACCTTCGATCATCGAGTCGTAAACGGCGCCGGCGCGGCGGCGTTCGCCAACGAGATCAAAAAGCAAATCGAAGGATTCAAAATCCCATCTCTAGACGCACGCACGCTCTCACATTGAGATATTTCTGAGAGCGCCTCCGTTTGCTGCGTGGCTTGTGGCCGTTGAGCGGAGAAGCGCGATCAATTAATCGAGCATTCAGATGATGCGGCCGCTCTTCAGCATCAATTATAATCACCTACGAGCCTCGCGGAGAAATGGAGATAAAATCCGGGTGCGGCACCTCGTAAGTCTCACCGCCTGCCATGTGAATCTCGTATGGCACAAAAGGTACGGCGTGATTGAATTCGCGAATGGATTTGATGACCACATAAAAATAATAGTCTGCCAAAGCGCTTGATCAAGATTGGCGTCGCACTGGTTCGCGGTCAGCAGATTCCCTCATTACGTCCAAAAAGTGCGTGGCCTTCGTAACTTAAGTACGGTCGGTCTCCACGGCCGAACGAAATCAAAATCAACGGAAGGGATTTTTATGGCACGAAAACTCGAAGGGAAGAGAGTTGCCATCCTTGTAGCGGATGGCTTTGAACAGGTGGAAATGACAAAACCGCGCGACGCGCTAAAGGAAGCCGGGGCGGAAATGAAAATCGTTTCGCTGAAATCCGGCAAAATTCAGGGCATGAACCACATGGAGAAAGGCGACAAGTTTGATGTCGATCGTACGCTGGACGAAACACGTCCGGAAGAATTTGACGCGTTAATGATTCCGGGCGGGCTTTACAATCCTGATGCGATGCGCATAAACGCGAAAGCGCTGGGATTCGCGCGGCATTTCTTTCGCGAGGGCAAGCCGGTGGCGGTGATCTGTCACGGCCCACAGGTTTTGATCAACGCAGATGTTGTGCGCGGAAGAAAAATGACTTCCTGGCCGGCGATTCAGACGGACATGCGCAACGCGGGCGCGCGCTGGGTCGATGAGGAAGTCGTGGTAGACAACGGATTGGTTTCCAGTCGCAAGCCTGACGACATTTCAGCCTTCAACAGAAAAATGATCGAAGAATTCGCTGAAGGCCGGCATAAGACGGCTGTGGCGGCGTAGAGTCCTTCGGCGCCAAGCTGAATTGGCAGCGTGGGCAGATTGTAGGGCGTTCATCTCAGACGCCAATCCGGCATTGGCGTTTTGCGAAAACCCCCTACAATTTTCCGTACTCACGCCTTATGACCACCGCCAACAAAATCACCGTTGTCCGGATCTTGATGATCCCCGCCTTCGTCACAATGGCGATTTATTATGGCGAGAGCATCCAACGCGGCCAACCCCTTGAGTGGCAGCGCTTCGTTGCCATCGCGATTTTTGTTGTGGCTGCCGTGAGCGATGGTTTGGATGGGTACATCGCGCGCCATTACAATCAGCGCAGTTCACTCGGAGTCGTTCTCGATCCAGTTGCCGACAAGGGATTGTTGCTGAGTGGCATAATTACCTTGAGCCTGACAAATTGGAGCGAGGCCGGCTCGGAGACCGGAAAATTCCCGGTCTGGTTCCCGGTGCTGGTCATTTCTCGCGATGCCATTCTCCTGGTCGGGACACTCATCCTGTATTTACTCAACGGAAAAGTGAGCGTGAAACCACACTGGACGGGAAAAATCGCGACGGTGCTGCAGATGTTCGCCATCGGCTGGGTCATGGTGCAGATCCATGTCATTCCGCCGTTTTACGTTGTGCTTGCAGCCGGAGCCTTCACTTTGATATCAGGAATCGTTTACGTTGCCGATGGCGTGCGGCAGTTGCAGGCTGAAGGGCACGCGCATGCGGCGAAATCGTAAATGCGCGACGCTGTATTGAATGACCCGAACGCGCTACCCAGCGTCGCGATCGTCGGCCGGCCGAATGTAGGTAAGTCCGCGCTGTTCAATCGCCTCATTGGCCGAAAGATTTCGATCGTCCACGATAAGCCGGGGATCACACGTGACCGGCTTTCGGCAATCTGCACTCGGGGCGAGCGCCCATTCATATTGTGGGATACCGGCGGTATCTTTGGTGCGGGAGAGGCCGAACTGACAGAGCAAGTGAAGCGCGCTGCGGATGCGGCGCTTCGCGAAAGCGACCTTCTTCTTTTTCTCGTCGATGCGAAGCAAGGCTTGTCGCCGGTCGACCAGGACCTGGGCCGAATGCTGCGCAAAGCGCAAAAACAAGTCGTGCTCGTGATTAACAAGGTAGATACCGAGAAGCACGAGCCGCTGGCATCGGAGTTTGTTTCGTTAGGTTTCGGGCAAACAATTTCCATCAGTGCGGAACATGACCGCGGGATCACACCACTCATTCAGACGATCGATAGAGCACTGAGTCAATACGCGGCCGTGTCCAAAACGTCGCAGTCGGCGGCTCGAAAGCCGCCGCTCCCTGAGGAACATCCGATCGCGATTGCCATCGCCGGTCGGCCCAACGTGGGGAAATCTTCGCTGATCAATTCCATCGTCCGTGGCGACCGTGTGATTGTAAGCGAGTTGCCCGGCACAACGCGGGACGCAATCGACATTCTGTATCGGCGCGACGGCCAGGCCTTCGTTTTTATCGATACCGCCGGAATTCGCCGGCGCGGCAAGCATTCAAGCTCGGCTGAGGTCTTCAGTGTCATGCGCGCCGAACGCAGTATTCGCCGGGCTGATCTTTGCATTCTCACTGTCGATCTCACCATTGGCGTGACCGCCCAGGACAAACGGATCGCGGGACTGATCCAAAAAGCGCGAAAACCGGCAATCATTATATTGAACAAATGGGATTTGGTTAGGCCGGCGCGCGGAGAAAAACAGGTCACAAGGCAAATTGCAGATGAAGCGCGCGCCAGAATTTTCTTTCTCGAATACGCACCGGTACTGATCACCTCCGCGATGACCGGAGAAAATACCGAAAAGCTGTTTGCGTTGGTCGAAGACGTCCGGCGCGCGGCGCAACAGCGCATCGGCACCGGGGTTCTCAATCGATTGTTGCGACAAGCATTCGAAGTTAATCCCCCGCCGATGGTAAAAGGCAAACGTTTGAAATTATTTTACGCAGCGCAGACAAGGAGCGGCGGTTTCCAAACCGCCGGAGAGACACTCAAAAAACTGCGCTGCGAGCTTCTACCTCCTGAATTCGTCCTCTTCGTCAACGATCCTGGTTTGATCAGCGAAACCTACCGTCGTTATCTTGAAGCTCGCATTCGCAAAGCGGAACCGTATCCCGGCCTGCCGATCATGCTGGTGCTGCGTCCTCGCGCGGGGAGTCTGACGCCACCATCACGGCGGCGAGCGAAATTGATGCTCAAACGTTGAGATTGGGTTACTGGGGCTCTTCGCGATAGGGACGATTTTCACGAAGCCAGCCCAGAATGTTTTCGCTCAGCTTGACAGCGTCATTGTCTCCGGCGGCCTGCGCGCTCTTGAGCGCTTCTTCGGCTACGCTAATTGCACGAGGGAACTCTCCCGTCTCAGCGTAGGCCGCAGCCAGTGTATCGAGAAGAGCCGGAACGCGGCGCTCGGTTAGAGCGCAAGCGCGCTCGGCAAGGCGTACTGCCTCGGTCCCATCGCGGGCCTTTGAATCGGGGTACGTTGCAAGAAGCCACGCTAACTCGTCCAGCATACGTGGCGAGTCCGGCGCAGCTGCGGCGATCCCGCGGAGTCGCTGCAAGCCATCCGGCTCCCTGGCTAACGACAGCAAAATCTGACGCAGTTGCGCATGGGCTTGTTCATTTCCCGGACGCAACATGATCACGTAACCAAGATGTTGCGCAGCGGATGCGAGATCGCCGGTTTTGGCCGTAGCCGAAGCTAATGCGGAATGTGCCGCTACGTCATAAGGGGACACAGCCAGCCATTCATGTCCGAGATCGGCCGCCTTGTCGTAGAGGCGCGATTCGAAAAGACAATTCATGAGAAGCTGGTAGGCGGCAGAATTTTCCGGACCAAGCTCAATGGCGCGTTGAGCTTCCGCGATTGTGCGCTCCAAGTCACTACGCTTTGCAGCAATTGCCAGGTCCAGATGGGCATCGGAACTGGCCCGGCTTAATTCAATTGCGCGTTCGGCTTCCTTGATGGCTTCCTCGTCCCGGCCTAGCTCGCTCAGGGCCAGTGCGTGAACACCTCGTGCAGTCGCATCAGAAGGATCTGCTTCTACGGCGTTAAGAGCTTCCGCAGCGGCACGCTCCATCTGCGACTGGACAGCAAGAACTTTGGCTGCGTAGAGATGTTGCGCGACCGAAGGAAATATCCAGTAACTGGCAAAGCTGTTTACCGCCCAAACAAAAACGAGTGTACCAAGAATGAAACGCAAACGCTTTCGGCCCTGGGTCAGGGTTTCCCAACCGAGCGCTCCAAAGAAGCAAAGCGGCGTGATGGCAGACAATCCGTAGAACGCTTTCGCTTGCGCGTAAGAGGGGACCTTTAGCGTCATGAAAAGCAAGCCGAGTCCGATCATCACTGAGAAGCCGATTAACAAGAACAACGCGCTGGAGGGCTTTCGGATGAATTGAATAATCGCGATGCCCGCGCCGACCAGAATCAGCGCTCCAGGTATCAGCGCCCACAAATAGCCGGCGGCCATCGGCGTCTGGTTCCAGGCGGTAGTCAAGCTTGCCGCCCCGCCGCACAACGCGTCGCCCCAAAGTGTGGAGTAGATTCCATCTGCAATCCCGGCGAAACCGCTGAAGATTGGATTCACCAACGAGCGACCGAAACGAACGTAATCAGTTGCAGTATTATAACCGGGGTCTTGCCACCATGTGAACCCGCTTATCACATCCCAGTTGCCAACCAGCGGCGTGCCGAATCGCAGCCAGATGCGCGTGTAATGCCAGCCGCATACGGCGAAACAAACCGTGAGCAGTAATCCGAGGTTGCGTAACAAGGTTGCAATTGGCGCTTGCGCGTAAATGAGCTTGCCCGCGATTGCAGTAATCACGATTGGCAACAACAAGATAGCGGTCGCTTTCGTGAGCATGGCGCTGCCAAGCGCCAGCCCAAGCCACGCAAATTGCGATGCGCGCGGCGCGTCGCTCTTCAACAGGCGCAGACAGAGATAAAGCGCTGCTGTTGCGAGCGTGGCGGCCAACATTTCGTTCGTCACATAATGCGCCATGTACAAATGCATCGGCAAAAACGCTGCCAGCAAAAGTCCGACGAATGCGGCTCGGATCGAGAGCAGCAGCCGCAGACTGAAAAAAACCAGGACGAACTGCGCGATCCCCAAGAGCGCTCCGAGCCAGCGCAGCACTGATATCGATATCTGATCGTCAACCGAGACGTGGCAGAGTGAAAGGCTCGCGGCGGCGATCAGATAGTAGAGCGGCGGCTGATACATTTCCCAGCCTTCAGTCGGTAACGGCAGCGACCGGTGTTGCTGGATGTAGTTGATGTACTTAAGATGCTCGCTCGAATCAAAGCCCCTGTGAAACGGCAATAGCCGGTTATTGTTCCAGAATAGCACCAACCACAAAACGGCAAAGATGAGCAGTAGCATTCGTTCCAGCCGACCGGGAAACGCCCGCTTCTCGTCCGCCTGTGACGAGCGGGCGGCATTTCGCATCTTGCGAGGCGCTCGCTGAGCCCAGTTGGAAGCATGCTCTCCCAGGCGCGCTTTGCGCACAGGACTCGATAGAGCAATTGTGGACTTATTGAACGCAACATTCCAGAGAAAGCTGACTACAGATGCAATGGCGACCAGAACAATCCACAACGGCCAACTTTTTTTTATCGCATCGAACGTATGTGCTCCGCCCGCAATGGAATTACCTGGACCTGGAGTCTTAGCCGCTGCGGCAAGTGCAACCCGGCGCCAGGAAGAACCGGCGAAGGACGTGTCCCAACTTTCATCGCTCCGGACGCCCAGTTGGTCGGTGGTTAGGGTGAGCCAGAGCGCCGGCGGACCATTATGATTAAAGACGCGCGCTTCGATCATGTTCGAACCGGCGTGTAATAGCCCTGTAACGTCTGCGCTCGTTATCTCCTTCCAATTGCGAGTCGATCGAGACGGAACCGAAACACCGTTGATTTTCACTTCCGCGCGCCGCATCGCGCGAACACTCAGACGCGCAGTCGTCGGTTGACGCGCTAAAAGAAATTCGCGTCTGAATGTGGCATCGAGGCTGGCAAACCAATGCGCGTGAACATCAACGGCAGCAGGAAAGACGATCCACTCTGCCCGGCTATCGCGAGGTAAAAAATTGATTGCCGGATCACTCCATGCCATCCACGCCAGGACCGACGCTGCCATGCCGGCAAATACGGCTATCCCAATCGCTCGATATTGCGGCTTGCGAACAAACATTGTGGTCCAATGTTTAGCACAAGGAAGCGTTCACGCGCGAAAACCAGAGAACGAAGCATGGGATTTGCGAGCTAAATGAACAAAAAGTCAGCAGTTTGCAGAACGTTTGATCGAACATTCCCCTGCCCACGCGTGTCTGACGAGACCGTATGAAATCGACGCAGGAAATTACGCAGGAAGTACGAGAGCTGGGCCAGTGGATTCCAGCGCTCCGCCAGCAGATTGGTCACGTTGTCATTGGCCAGAAGTATCTGGTGGATCGCCTTCTGCTCGGGCTGCTTGCGAATGGTCACCTGCTGCTCGAAGGCGTCCCCGGATTGGCTAAGACCCTTACTGTGAAAACAATGGCTGCTTGCATCCAAACCGGTTTTCAGCGGTTGCAATTCACGCCCGATTTGTTGCCCGCAGATTTGATCGGAACGCTCATTTACAATCCGCGCACGGGCGAATTCTCGACCAAGCTCGGGCCGATCTTTTCGAACTTAATTCTGGCCGACGAAATCAACCGCGCACCGGCGAAAGTTCAGAGCGCGTTGCTCGAAGCGATGCAGGAACGGCAGGTCACAATTGGCGAGCAAACCTATCCCCTCCCCGATCCTTTCCTGGTTCTTGCGACACAAAACCCCATCGAACAGGAAGGCACGTATCAACTTCCGGAAGCGCAACTCGACCGTTTCATGTTCAAGTTAAACGTCGGTTACCCGCAAAAACGCGAGGAACGAAGCATCCTCGACTTAATGGCGACTTCGGCGCCCGACTTGCGTGTCGATCCTGTTGTTGACCCGAAGCAAATTGTCGCCGCGCGCGACGTCGTCAATAACATCTACATCGATGACCGCGTGAAAGACTACATCGTTGATGTGGTCTGGGCGACGCGCGAACCGTCGGCGTACAATCTGCGGCTTGAAGGATTGATTCGCTATGGTGCTTCGCCACGCGCGACGATTTATCTTGCCCTCGGCGCGCGCGCTCACGCCTTCCTGAACGGGCGCGGTTACGTCACGCCGCAGGACGTAAAAAGCATCGGCCCGGACGTGTTGCGACACCGCATCATCGTCAGTTATGAAGCCGAGGCGGAAGCGGTAACCAGTGAGACGATTATCGAGCGAATTTTTGCCGGGCTGCCTGTGCCGTGACATGCCGTCATTCCGAGCGAAGTCGAGGAATCCCGTGGCGCTACCTTAAGTGCATGCTACGGGCTCCTTCGACTCCGCTTCGCTTCGCTCAGGATGACGGACTTAACTTATGAGATATCAAAACTATTTTGTTTACATTTTGACAAACGGAGATCGGCGCACCGTCTTGTACATTGGTGTCACGAATAGTCTGGAGCGACGAGCCAGTGAACACTCGCTCGGGCGCGGCAGCGCGTTCGCTCGGCAGTACAATGCGCACAAGCTGATCCATTTCGAGGCGTATCCAGATCCAGCGAGCGCGATAGCACGAGAAAAGCAACTGAAACACTGGAGCCGCGCAAAAAAAGAAGCGCTCATCGCGCGAAGAAATCCAGAATGGCACGATCTGTTCGAGGAGATGTACGCTTTGCGGGCAATCGGAGGTGCTCGATAATGCCTCGGGGTCCCTCGACTTCGCTCCGCTCCGCTCGGGATGACGAGCGGGCGGAAAAAACAAGCGAGATTCTCAAGAAGATCCGGACACTTGAGATCAAGACCCGCGGTCTGGTCGAAACCGCGTTCGCCGGCGATTACCACAGCGTTTTTAAAGGTCGCGGAATGAATTTTGATGAGGTTCGGGAATATCAGCCAGGCGATGAAATTCGCGCTATCGATTGGAACGTCACCGCGCGCATGGGGAACGCGTTCATCAAAAAATTTACCGAAGAACGCGAGCTGACCGTAATGTTGGTCGTCGATGTGAGCGCCTCAGGAAGTTTTGGCAGCACAACGCAATCGAAACGCGAGTTGGCTGCGGAGGTTGCCTGTCTGCTCGCCTTCAGCGCAATTAGAAACAACGACAAGGTAGGCCTGCTGCTCTTCACGGATCGAGTCGAGCTTTTCATCCCGCCCAAGAAGGGCCGCTCGCATACGCTGCGTATCATTCGCGAGATTTTATTTTTCGAACCAGAGGGACGCGGCACCGAGCCTGGGCTGGCCCTAGATTACCTGAATAAAATCGTCACCAGGCGCTCGGTTGTTTTTTTCATTTCGGATTTTCAAGCGCCGGACTTCTCGCGCGCGCTCGCGGTGAGCGGGCGGCGGCACGATTTTGTGGCGCTTCAGATTCAGGACGAACGCGAAAAATCGCTGCCAAACGTCGGCCTCATCACGCTGGAGGACGCTGAGACAGGCGAACAGGTCGAGATCAACACCGGCGATCGCAGAACGCGGGCCGTTTTCACCGATGTTGTCACCGGATTGGAAACAGATTTGACGCGTACGCTTCGGAAAAACAATATTGATACGATCACGCTGCAAACCGGAAGGGATTATTTGCCGGCATTGCGGTCATTTTTCAAACAACGCGAGCGCCGGCTCGGGGTTCGATGAGGGAAGGTAAAGTGCACGACGCAGTCATCCTGAGCGCAGCGCGACGGAGTCGAAGGAACCCGCAGAAAATAGCTCAGCGGCTTCATCACGGGATTCCTCGACGCCGCTCGGAATGACGGGCGCATGAAAAATGAACATGTATTTATTAGCCGCTGATGAGCTCCACGACATCGCACCGCCTGTCGATTATTCGTTGATTCCTCCATGGCTCGTATTTGCGATCGCATTCGTCGTGCTGTCATTGCTCGGCCTGGTTGTGTGGTGGTTCATCCGCCGACAAAAACCGGAATCGCCGCCGAAGTCGCCACGGGACATCGCGCTGGGCGAGCTCGATCAGATTCACTGCGAAATTCAAAAAATGCCTCCCTATCAGTTCAGCATTCGCGTATCCGACATTTTGCGGCGGTACGTGACGCAGCAATACGGGTTACCGGCAACGCGACAAACTTCCATGGAATTTCTGACGGCGGCCGCAAAGGCCCCCTCATTTTCCGCGGATGAAAAATCGTTGCTCGAGGATTTCTTGAACCGGTGCGACCTGATCAAGTTCGCCAAGTACGAAGCGACTGTGTCCGATAGCGAATTGTTGCTGGAAGAAGCGATCCGGTTTGTGAAGGGAGGGGCACTTGCCACGGTTTGATCCATCCCGCAGCAGCGGGAGACTTTGCTCGACATGACAAATTTATTTGATTGGTGGCCAAACAGCGCATTGACGTTGGCGCATCCCTGGCTGCTCTTGCTGCTTTTGGTAATCCCGCTTCTTGCATGGTTACGCGGCAAACGCGGGCCGGCAGCGGCACTGACCTATTCGTCCACTGCCAGCCTGCGGGCGATTGGAAAACAAAGTGCGGCGCGGGCCGGAAAAATTTTGCGCACGCTGATGTTCGCTTCACTTGCGATCTTCGTGGTTGCTCTTGCGCGACCGCAACTTGGTAAAAGCCTCACGCAAATCGAAGCGAGCGGCATTGACATCATACTCGTGCTGGACGTGTCCGGTTCGATGCTGACGAAAGATTTTACCATTGGCGGCCAGGAAGCCACGCGCGTGGACGCAATTCGCGAAGTCACACGGAAGTTTATCGAAGCCCGGCCAAATGATCGCATCGGGATCATCGCATTTGCCGGGCGTCCTTATGTCGTCAGCCCCATGACGTTGGATCACGATTGGCTTTCGCAAAACCTGGACCGGGTGAAGATCGGTCTTGTCGAAGATGGCACCGCGATAGGATCGGCTATGGCTGCGGCAGCGAGCCGGCTGAATGATAAGAAATCAAAAAGCCGCGTGCTCGTATTGTTGACCGACGGTGAAAACAACGCCGGGAAAATTCCGCCAAACACTGCCGCCGAAGCAGTGAAGGCGCTAAAGATTCACTTCTATGCCATCGGTGCAGGAATAAATGGAATTGCGCCTGCGCCCATCTTCACCAATCGCGGGCCGTTGACGGACGCATTGGGAAACATTCTGTACGAAAATCAGCACGTGGAGTTTAACGAAACCGGTTTGAAAGACGTCGCGAAAATCGCCGACGGCAAATTTTTCCGGGCTACAGACACGGAATCTCTGGAACAGATTTTTGCCGATATCGACAAACTGGAGAAATCGACGGTAAGCGTAAAAAAATATCAGCAATACCGCGATCTGTTTCCGCTGTGTCTCATGGGCGGCTGTGGCTTGTTACTCGCCCAGATTCTTTTGTCACAGACCGTGTGGAAGAAATTACCATGAGGAGATTCTCCGTCATTCCGAGCGCAGCGAAGCAGAGTCGAGGAATCCCGTGGAGGTGGCTTGTGGTATCTCCGCGGGGTCCCTCGACTTCGCTCGGGATGACAGAAGCATTATGAGTTTCGGCGCACCAGAATGGCTTTGGGGATTATTGGTCATCCCGCTCTTGATTGCGCTCTTTCTGCGCGCGGAGCATCGGGGCCTACAACGGTTGCAGCAGTTTGTTTCCGCGCGCCTTCTGCCGCAACTCGCGGGAACGGTCAATCGACCGCGGCGCATCATAAGATTTGGTTTGCTGTTGCTTGGGCTAGCGCTGGCGATCGTCAGTCTCGCGCAGCCGCGGTGGGGTTACACGTTTCAGGACGTGAAACGTAAAGGACTGGACTTACTCATCGCCGTGGACACATCGCGCAGCATGCTGTCCAATGACGTCCAGCCAAACCGGCTCGAGCGCGTCAAACTGGCGATTCAGGATTTGATCAACGAACTGCAAGGCGACCGTGTTGGCCTGATTGCGTTTGCCGGACGCGCTTTCTTACAAGCACCGCTGACGATTGATTACGACGCCGTCATCGAGGCGATCAGTGATCTCGACACGAAAACGATTCCTGAAGGCGGCACCAACATCTCCAGCGCCATTACGCTTGCTACTCAGAGCTTCGGCAAAAGCGCAATGGGAAATCGCGCGCTCATCATTTTCACCGACGGCGAGGAATTAAGCGGCGACGCGGTGAAAACCGCCAAAGCTGCGGCTGACGCCGGGGTGCGAATCTTCACGGTCGGCGTCGGAACACCGCAAGGTTCATTGATTCCGATTACCGGGGACGGCGGCGAAACAAGCTTTGTTAAGGATTCAGCCGGGCAGGTTGTTAAATCAAAGCTGAACGAGAAAGCTTTGCGCGAAATCGCTGAGGCGACTGGAGGGTTCTATGTGCACTTGGAAAGTGGACCACGCACGATGCAGCAAATTCAAAATGAAGGTTTGGCAAAACTGCAGGCCGCCGAGATGGACGTGCGGTTATCACGCCGGCCAATCGAACGCTATGAGTGGCCGCTAAGCGCTGCGTTGATTGTTCTCGCTTTCTCCATGTTAATTGCCGAGCGGAAATCCGCCACCGGACGGATCCGCCGTGGCAAACGCGTGCGTGAACGCGCGTATGTTCCTGCCCCAGCCAAGGCAACAGCCGCAGCCGTAGCTCTCCTGATCTTCCTATGTGCATCTGCCTTTGCGACTGCGCCGGGAGTCGACGCGTATCAGCAGGGAAAATTTGAAAATGCTTACAAAGAATTTCAGGAAACGTTGAAATCCCATCCGGAATCACGAGCCGAAGACGAGCTCCAGTTCGATTCGGGTACCGCGGCTTACAAATTAAAGGATTACAACAAAGCGCTTGAATCATTCAGTCAGGCGTTGCTCACGCCTAATACCGGCTTGCAAAGCAAAGGGCATTACAATCTCGGCAATACTTTGTATCAGCGCGGCGAGATGCAAAAAAGCGACGACAAAAAGCTAAGCGACTGGACAAACGCCCTCGACCACTACGAGCAAACCCTCAAACTCGAACCCCAAAACAAAGAGGCGAAAGACAACTACGAATACGTCAAAAGGAAAATCGACGAGTTAAAAAACAAGAAGCAAGAACAACAGCCCTCTCCTTCCCCTTCGCCTCCGCAAAAGGACAAACAGAACAAGCAGGATCAGCAGCAGAAACAACAAAATCAGCAGAACCAGCAGAACAAGGATCAACAGCAACAGCAGAAAAATCAGCAGCAGAAAAACGACCAGCAGCAACAGCAACAGCAGCAAAGCCAAAGCCAGCAAAACCAAAAGGATCAGCAGCAGCAGTCACAAAATCAGCAGGCGCAAAACAAATCGGGCAGCGACAAAGAACAAAAAGAACAACAGCAAAAAGATCAGGCTCAGGCGAAGAACGAACCACAAAAGAAAAAGCAGCAACAACCCGGCGAAACTCCGTCTCCTTCGCCTGGCGGACAAAACCAGCAGAAAAATCAGCCTTCGCCATCACCGGGGGAACGGCAAGCGGAGCAGTCACCGAGTCCTGGTGAAGGAGAAAACGAGATGCCTTCACCATCGCCGGGCGAAGGCGAAGGGGAAAACGCCTCTCCTACCCCGGCCGAATCGCCGCAAAAGAAATTTGCCGGCGAAGTGAAAGGCGCTGGAGGAGATAACTCACAAAAGCCGCCCGAGAAAAACGAGCAAGTCGCCGAAGCCGAACAGGAGAAAGACGGCCAGATGAGCGAACGCCAGGCTTTGGCGCTTCTTGAATCGATGAAAGACGAAGAGGCGCGGGTCCGACTTGATGAACGCAAAGTACAGCGCCATGTCTATAACGATTGGTAGGAATATTTGTCATGTCGAGCGAAGTCGAGACATCCCGTGAATTTATCCCTCGGTTGCTGCCACGGGATTCCTCCCGCCACGGCGGGCAAGCTGTTCCTTCGCTCGCAATGACGACGCTCACTAGGTTTTAGGATGCTTCAACGAATCTTAATCGCGATTTTCGTGACACTGGCCTGCGCGCAAGCTGCATTTGCGGACCCGCCCAGCGTGACCGCGGTGTTGAGCAATTCGGACATCGCTGTCGGCGAAACGTTGGAGCTGCAAATTAAGGTTGTAGGGCCCGGCGACGCGCGGCCGCCTGAAGAGATTTCAATCGATGGTCTGGAGATTCACTCCACCGGAACATCGCGACAATTCGAAATCCATAACTTTGCGACCAGCTCGAGTGTGACTTATAGTTACACGATCCTTCCGCTCAGAGCTGGACGATTCACGATTCCGCCGCAAACAGTTTTCGCCGGCGGTAAGACACTCAGGACTCCCGAGCTGGTGTTGAATGTCGCCGATGCCCCCGGACGCTCGACCACCGCGCGGCCAAGTCGTGGCGCGCAAAGTCAGCCCACCAATGCGAGCGATTTGGTTTTCGCTGAATTGATCGTGCCAAAGAAAACTGCCTACGTAGGCGAAATCGTTCCGGTTCAAATCCGGATGGGATTTGATGCACGTGTTCGTCCCAGGCTGGTCGAGCCGCCTGAAATCGCCGGACAAGGATTCACCTCGCAGAAATTGCAGCAGTCCGGACAAAACCTGGAAACCATCAACGGTCGACCTTTCGAAGTGGTGACGTTTAAAACCGCGATTGCAGCGGCGCGCGCGGGAAAGTTTGAACTTGGGCCAGTCACAGCGAAAGCGCAGGTCGTCGTTCCCCGAAGGCGGAACGCGCCGCGTTCCCGTTCGCCCTACGATTTATTCGACCTGGACGATCCCTTTTCGGATCCATTTTTCTCCAATCCATTTGCCCAGTTCGGCGAGCGTCGGGATGTCCAGATCAGCAGTGATCCTGTGGCGCTCGAGGTAAAACCGTTGCCGCCCAATGCGCCACCGAGTTTTTCAGGAGCGATTGGGAGTTTTACCATGATAACCGACGCGAAGCCCAAGAGCGTGCAGGTGGGTGATCCGATTACTGTGACCACCACGATCTCGGGACGCGGCAATTTCGATCGAGTGAATGCGCCGTTGCTCGAAGACGAGCGCGGCTGGCACAAATATCCTCCCTCTTCCAAGTTCAAACAGGACGACGAAGTCGGCATCAGCGGCACAAAGACTTTCGAGATGGTGGTCTCACCTAACGAGAAGAAGGAAACCCTGCCAGTGCTGGCATTTTCATATTTTGATCCGGCGAAGGATCAATATCAGACACTGCACAGTGAACCGATGGCGATAACTGTTCAGGGCGGTTCGGTTGCGCCGAACGTAGCCGCTCAGGCGCCGTCACCTCCGCCGGCTGGCGTATCCGGCGCACGTGCGCCAGTTTCGACTACAACCAAGCCACAGGATATTCTTTATCAGCTGACGGACCCATCGCGCACCGTGCAATCGTTCCAGCCGATTTGCACGCGCCGCATCTTCTGGGAGGCACAATCAATTCCGCTGGCTGCGCTGCTCGTCTTCGCGGGTTGGAAGATTCGGCGGACAAGACTCGACAATCGCCAGGCGCGACGCATCGCTTCGCTCCAACATGAGGCAGCCGCACTGATGCACAAGTTACGGCGTGACGATGCGTCTCCTCGTGAATATTACGCCGAAGCATCGCGAGTTGTTCGGTTGAAGGCGGCGCTCGCCTCTGGCAACCGCAGCATCGATCCAAACGTCGTGGACGCGGAGACCGCTGCCAACACATTCAAGCTGGATACGGAATCGCGCGACCGCCTCCGCCGTTTGTTCGAGCAAAATGACGAGTGGCAGTACAGCGGAACGCATAACGGCCCGGGAAGAATCTCGCCGGAGAACCAGCGCGACGTGCTGCAGCTAATTGAAAATTTGAGATGAAGTTTTTCGCCGTCATTCCGAGCGCAGCGAAGCGGAGTCGAGAAACCCCGCGGAACGCGCCGATGGCAACGCGACGGGATTTGATTCGCTCACTTCCCGTTCGCTCGGCCTCCGGCCTTCCCGTCAATGTTGCGGCTTCCCCAGCCGCTCCATTCTCGACTTCGCTCGGGATGACGAGTAGGCGAACGCTTGCGACGCTTCTCTGCCTAATTTTTGGAATCGCTTCAACGGCCTTCGCCGACTCAGATCCGGAATTTGCAAAAGCTAACCAGGAATATGCCCAGGGACATTTCAAGGAAGCGGTCTCCGGCTATGAGGCGCTCGTTCGCACAGGCCAATGGAACGCAAATTTGTTTTACGATCTCGGTAACGCCTATTTTGGCACCGGCGATTTTGGGCGCGCGATTTTGAATTACGAACGCGCGCTTGCATTGGACCGACATCATCCAGAAGCCATGGCTAATTTACAGATTGCGCGTGACGAATCGCGCGCGCTGGAGTTGCAACCGAGCCGGCTGGAGCGTTACCTCCAATTTGGCAGCACTAATCAATACAGCGTCGCTGCCGCCGTTGTGTTTTGGCTCGGGATTTTTGGACTGGTCATGCTGATTTTTGCGCGTCGCCGATCCGCCGCGCTGACCACATTATCGATTGCCTGCCTCTTAGTGTGCGCCGTAGCCGTCTGGGCGATTTACGCATTAGAGCACGGCAACAAAGGACCTGGGCTCGCAATCGTCACGGCGAATGATGTGCAGGCGCGCCTTGCAACAGCGGACACAGCCAACAGTGTTCTCGCGTTGCCGCCTGGCAGCGAAATAAAAATCTTAAGTACGCGCGGCGATTGGATGTACGCCGCCCTTCCGAATGACTTGCGCGGCTGGATTCAAGCGAAAAGTGCCGAACAAGTGCGGCTGTAACAGTTTCTGTAGGGCGTCTGTGCCAGACGCCAGACCTACGCGCAACAAACAAAGAGGCGTCTGACACAGACGCACCTACAATCTGCATGGCAACAAGATTTGCGGGGGTTATCAATCGCCGCTAGAGAAATCATATGGATCCCGAGATGGAGATCGCCACAGACGAGAAGGCACTCCAGGTGAATCTGGATCCCGCCAAGTACGGGACTTTCGCTGAGATCGGCGCTGGACAGGAAGTAGCGCGGCGATTTTTTCGCGTGGGTGGCGCGACGGGCACGATCGCGAAGACCATGTCGGCTTACGACATGACATTCAGCGACGCGATTTATGGACCGGCACAACGCTACGTCAGTCGCCTCCGTCTTCAGACGATGCTCGATCACGAGTATGATCTTCTCATCGAACGTCTCGATCGGAAATTTGGAGCCGAAAAAACATTCTTCGTTTTTGCCGACACCGTTGCCGCCCGCAGTTTTAAACATCGCAGCGAATCGCACGGCTGGCTCGGTGTCCGTTTTCAGACGGAACCTCGGGGGCAGCCATGCCAGATCATCATCCACGTGCGTCTACTAGATGGAACTCACGTCGACCAACAGGAAGCGCTGGGCGTGATTGGCGTGAATTTGTTACACGGCGCGTTTTATCATCGGCAGCCGGAGAAAATAATTGCATCGCTGCAGGAAAACCTCGCGCCGGGGCGAATTGAAGTGGACATGATCAAATTTTCGGGACCCGTTTTTCAACACGTCGATAACCGGCTAATGAGTTTCCAGTTGGTCAGCCAGGGTTTGACCGACGCGGTCATGTTCAAGGCGGACGGTGACACCGTTCAGCCCGCGGAAGTTCTCTACAAAAAAGCAATCCTGGTCGAGCGCGGCAGTTTTCGCCCTGTAACATACGCCACCAATGACATGCTCGATGGCGCGCGCCGCGTGTTTCTGAAGCACTGCGATTGTTCGGAAGACGACGTCGTCGTGCTAATGGAAATGACGTTGGAAAATTTGCTCGCCAACGGCCAGGTCAATCACGCCGATTTTCTGGCGCGCGTGGACATTCTTGGCGCACTAGGACGAACAGTCTTGATTTCAAGGTTCCGCGAATATTACCGGCTCGCGGGTTACCTCTTTCGTTACACGAACACGGCCATCGGGCTGGTCATGGGCGTTCCCAGCTTGATCGAAATCCTGAACGAAAAATATTACACAAATTTGGAAGGCGGAATCCTCGAGGCGCTCGGCCGGATGTTTAAGGGTGGCCTAAAACTGTACGTCTATCCGATGATCGATGAAAGAAGCGGTAAAATCGTGACGGCGACGCAAATCAAAGTCGCGCCGAATCTGCGTTCCCTGTTTCAATACTTGATCGACAATCAATACGTTCAGGAAATTTCCGATTATCATCCCGAGTATCTGCGGATTCACCCGCCAGACGTGCTCGAGAAGTTGCAGTCCGGCGACAAGAGATGGGAGCAAATGGTTCCGACGGAAGTCGCGCACATCATTAAGAAGCGCGAATTCTTCGGTTATCGGAGGCCCATTGCGGCGTAGGAGGCGCCTACAATGTCAATCCGAGCGAAGTCGAGAATGGAGCGGCTGGGGAAGCCGCAACATAGACGGGAAGGCCGGCGGCTGAGCGAACGGGAAGTGAGCGGATCAAATCCCGTGGCACAACCGAGCGTAGTTCTACGGGATCCTTCGACTTGGCTCCGCTTCGCTCAGGATGACGGCCAGTACGAGCAAATTCGAGAAACTTGGTGAAAATCGCTGTGGCCCAAATTGCATGTTCGCTGGGAGATCCCGAAACGAATCTCTCTAAAGTTTGCGAGTTCTCTCGCCGGGCCAAAGAGGCTAGCGCCGAGATGATCGTTTTTCCAGAGATGAGCGACACCGGCTACTCGATGCCTGTGATCCAAACCCACGCCGTGCCTTGGACGAGTGGATTTGTTCCCGGACTTCAAGAAATCGCCCGCGAACTTTCCATTGCGATCGCCAGCGGTGTTTCCGAGCGGGAAGGATCATCCATCTACAATTCTTAAGTTCTCGTGGATAGCGATGGCGACATCGCTGCGAAATATCGCAAAACTCATCCTATTCGGTCGCACCTGTCGAAGAACAAACTTGTTTTGCTCCGGGCGATGCATTCGCGAGCTTTGATCTCGGCGAACTCCGTTTTGGTTTCAGCATCTGCTACGACCTTCGATTTCCTGAGATGTATCGAAAACTCGTGACCGAGCAGAACGTCGACGCTTTTTGATCGAAAACCAAAGCTACGTCATTGCCTCAAACCGCGTCGGCAAATACGATCATCTCTGGTTTTGCGGCAACTCCGCGGTCATCGATCCACGCGGGGTCGTAATTGCTGCGGCTTCTGCGGATCGCGAAGAATTGATTCAAGCCGACTTGGCTCAAGAGCTTGTAGCCTCGGTTCGCCGGCGGGTAGAATCGTTAGCTCATCAGCGGCAGGACCTGTACTAAATCTAAAACTGCGCGAGCTGCGCAGGGGTAATCGGTACAAATTCGCTTTCGTACAGGATCAGCGGCTTTTTTTTCCGCAACAATTGCCACCATTGTCGCGCGGAGCCCACGACAATCGCTGCTACGAGCACGAGGAAGAAGACTGCAACCAGCGCGTCAAACCGCCAGACGCCGGCCTGGCGTACCAATTCAGCGGCCTTCGCTGCGTCGGGTAATGTCGCTGCCTGGTTTACAAGTGATCGTGCGCCACTCAAAAAACCAAGTCTCGGATCGGCTGAAAAAACCTTTAGATAACCAGCCGAGAAAGTAACGGCGCACATGAAGCCTAACGGCAGAAGCGTCACATAGATATATTTAGCTTTGTGCATTTTGATCAAAAGAGTCGTGCCAAGACAGAGCGCCACGACCGACAGAAGTTGATTGGCAAGGCCAAAAAGCGGCCAAAGCGAATTGATTCCACCAAAAGGATCAATCACGCCCTCATACAAGAACCAGCCCCACGCCGCGACCAGCAAAACGCTGGCGATAAAATTCGCGCTCCAGGAACGCGTATTGCCGAACGGCCGCCACACATAACCCAGAACGTCCTGAAGCAAAAATCGTCCTACACGCGTTCCCGCATCAATTGTTGTTAGGATGAACAGCGCCTCGAACATGATGGCGAAGTGATACCACAGCGCGAGCGCAGAGGGTTTTGCTGAAACTCGAGCAAACATGTGTGCCATGCCGACAGCAAAAGTCGGCGCGCCACCCGCGCGATTGAACATTGTGGACTCGCCCAGATCGTTTGCGAGCGTCTGCATCTCCTGTTGGGTGACCGGGAAGCCGGCGGCTGAAACTTTTGTGACGACTTCAGGGGGCGTGCCTTTTGTGTTAATCGCGAAATATTCCCCGGGTTCCAAAACGCATGCCGCGATCATGGCCATCAAGGCGACTATCATTTCGGTGACCATCGCGCCATAGCCGATGCTCCGGACCAGCGACTCGCGGCTGATCATCTTCGGCGTCGTGCCCGAGGCAATTAACGAGTGAAATCCTGAAACTGCGCCGCAAGCGATGGTGATGCATACGAAAGGAAACACCGGACCGGCAAACACAAGACCGCTGCCGTCAATGAACTTTGTAATGGCGGGCATTTGTAGCGTGGGATTAATCAGCACAACGGCGACCGCGAGCATTGCGACCGTGCCGAGCTTCAAAAACGTGCTGAGATAGTCGCGCGGCGTGAGTAACATCCAGACGGGAAGAACCGACGCTGCCAACCCGTAAATCATGATTGCCCATGCCAGCCACTTCTGGTCGTGACGGAAGCACGCTTCAATCGCAGGAAAATGGCCAAGAAATTGTCCGCCCCACACACCGAATGCCAGGCCGAGTAATCCGAAAATTGTGACCGCGAGAACGCTCACCTTTCCCGTGCGCAATGCGATCCCCATGATCAATGCCAAAGGAATGGTCACAGCAATGGTGAAAACGCCCCATGGACTTTGCGCCAGCGCTTGCACCACGACCAGCGCGAGAACAGCCAGCAAAATAATCATAATGGCGAGCACACTAACCAGAGCGAGCAAACCCACGCCGGGCCCGATTTCTTCCTTCACCATTTGACCGAGCGTTTTTCCGCCGCGCCGAATCGAGGCGAACAGGACAATCATGTCGTGCACACCGCCGCCGAGAGTCGCGCCGATCAAGATCCAGAGAGTGCCCGGCAGAAAGCCGAACTGCGCCGCCAACACCGGTCCTACCAGGGGACCGGGTCCGGCAATCGCGGCAAAATGATGTCCGAACACCATCCACCGGTTCGTCGGCACATAATCCTTGTTGTCGTTTCGCAAAAGTGCGGGTGTTGCGCGGTCCTCATTCAGAACGAGCACCTTCGTTGCCAGCCATTTGCTGTAGAAACGATAGCTAATGGATAAAGCGCAAAATCCGGCGATCACGATCCAAAGCGCGCTGATCTGTTCGCCACGCGAAAGTGCGAGAACGGCGACAGCCCACGTGCCTAGCGCAGCCACGCCAAACCACAACAGTTTCTTCCAGATGCCCACTTCCCCGAAAGCTTAATTGAAATTGTTCCGCTCCGCTACAAGGTGTGAATGTGCGACTTCGCCACAAAATACAGAAACTGGTAGATGGCCGGAGCCTGGAGAGCGCTAGAAAACATACGCTTAGGCTACTGCGAGCGACTCGCTTCCCCCTGGATACGAAGCGCGTCATCGAAACGATCGATCCCGTTCGCTTCGAGCAGATTCATCGGCGTTATGCCGTCGCTGACCCGGGAGCAGATTGGCCGAAGTATCTGAATCTGAAGCGCTGGATCGCAGTTAACATTCGCCGGATTCGTCAGCTCGAGCTCGATGTGTCGCGTCCCAAGCGGATTCTCGATCTCGGCTGCGGCACGGGATACTTTCTCTACATCGCGCAACTCCTCGGTCATTCTGGAGTTGGCCTCGACATCGATCGCTTGCCAATGTTCCGGGAAATCACCGGCCTGCTCGGTGTCAGCCGCGTTGTTCAGCAAATCCAGGCGTTTCGTCCCCTCCCGAATCTCGGCCACAAATTCGATGTCATTACCGCTTTCATGGTTTGCTTCAACGATCACAAGATGCCAGGACTTTGGGGCGTGCCGGAGTGGGATTTTTTTCTGGACGATCTGGCGAAGCATCTCAAACCGCGCGGCCGAGTCTGGCTTGAATTGAATCAGGAATACGACGGGACCTTCTACACGCCTGAGCTGAAGAAATTTTTCGAAAAGCGGGGCGCCCAAATCGACGAGCAAAAGGTTATTTTTAACTCAGGCCTTCGCGAGCCTGTTTCAACTTCGCGAGCTGCCCGTTAAGATCGTTGAGCCGGCGCCGATGGTCCTCCACCACGGCTGATGGAGCGCGTTGGATAAACGCATCGTTCTGCAATTTCGCATCCACCGTTCGCGCTTCCTGTTCGATCCTGGCAATTTCCTTATCCAACCGCTCGCGCTCGTGCGCCTGGTCAGTGGCGGCAATTGCCAGAAAAATCTCACCCAGCGGCGTGACCGCCACGGGAGTGCCACCCGGCGCCTCATACGTTGCGTCGACTGTTATCTCTTCCGCGTTCAACAATCGGCTTAGGGTGGGAATCTGGTCCGAAATCGAGTTATCGTTCGTGCGTAAAATAAATCGTATCTTCCTGTTTGACGGCAACTTCGATACGGATCTAAGATTGCGTCCTGCTTGAACCGTTTCGTAGATAGCCGATACGAGCCGTCGCTTTTCTCCAATGTCGGGGACCGCGTCCAACGGAAGCTTTTCGGGCGGCGCCGCAAACTGAATGGAGCCTTTTCCGAGGGCCAATAACGACCAAATCTCCTCAGTCAGATGTGGCATAAAGGGATGGAGCAATCGCAATGTCGCCGAGAGCACAAGATCCATCACTGCGAGGGCCGATCTCTTTTTTGCTTCGTCCGAACTGAAAATGTCAGTCTTAGCCGCTTCAACAAACCAGTCGCAGTAATCGCTCCAAACAAAATCATAAAGACGTTGCGCGACGGTGTTGAATTGGTATTCGCGATATGCGACCTCAACTGCGTCGATCGTCTGATTTAATCGCGCCAGCACTTCAAGCGCATAAATTGAGAGTGCTTCAAAACTCGACGGCTTTAAACCGTCGAGTTTAGGGCCTTGCATCTGGCGAAAGCGAGTGACGTTCCACAGTTTGGTCGCGAAATTGCGGCCTTCCTCGATTTGCTTTTCATCGAAGCGAATATCCTGTCCGGTCGGCGCGATGCGCATAAGCCCAAATCGCAAGCCGTCGGCGCCGTACTTGTCGATCAACTCGAGCGGATCTGGCGAATTACCGAGTGATTTCGACATTTTTCGGCCCTGTCCGTCGCGAACGATGCTGGTGAAGAAAACGTGGTTAAACGGAATGTTGTCTTCAATCTTGCTCGATCTGCCCGGATTAAACTCGAGCCCGGCGATGATCATGCGCGCCACCCAGAAGAAAATAATGTCCGCCGCAGTTACGAGCACACTGGTCGGATAAAATTTCTTTCGCGTCTGCAGATCCATCGTCTCGTAAGCCCACAGCCAGGACGAAAACCACGTGTCGAGAGTATCGTCGTCCTGAATCCAATTCTCAGGATCAGGCGGCGGCTCGATACCAACGTAAATTTCGGATTTCGAATTTCGAGTTTCGGATTTTTCCTTGCGGTACCACGCCGGTATCCGGTGTCCCCACCACACCTGACGGCTGATGCACCAGTCGCGAATATTCTCCAGCCACTGCGCGTAAACCTTCTCCCAATGCGCAGGAAAAAATCGGATCAGATGATCGCGCACGACCGCCAGCGCTTCCTTTGTTTTTGGATAACGCAGGAACCATTGATTGCTGATGCGCGGCTCGATTGGGACATCGCTGCGATCGCTGAAGCCGACATTATTTTCATATGGCTCCGCTTTCGCCAGTAGTCCCCTCGCCTGCAATAACTCCGCGGCTTTCTCACGCGCTTTGAATCGGTCAAGCCCGTTCAACTCAGGAACTGCCGGACAATTGATACGGCCATCGGGATGGAGAACATCGATGATCGGAAGGCCGTGACGCTGGCCAATCTCAAAATCCAGCGCGTCATGCGCGGGTGTGACTTTCAGTACTCCCGTTCCAAACTCCGGATCGATTGTTTCGTCGGCGATAATGGGAATTTTGTCGCGCGCCAGCGGACGCCAGGCATGTTTGCCTAACAAATCAAGATACCGTTTGTCGCCGGGATGAAACGCCATCGCGGTATCGGCCATGATTGTCTCCGGCCGGGTCGTTGCCACTTCGAGAAAGCGGCCCGGTTCTTCCACAATCTCGTAACGAACGAAATACAAATATCCTTTCTGCGGCTTGCTAATTACCTCCTCGTCGGAGAGCGCAGTTTGCGCCGCAGGATCCCAATTGATCATACGGCGACCGCGATAGATCAGGCCTTTGTTATAGAGCTCGACAAAAACCTTCTGGACCGCGGCGGCATAAGCAGGATCAAGCGTATAGCGCTGGCGCGACCAATCGCATGAACAACCCAAGCGCTTGAGTTGCTCTATGATGATGCCGCCGTGTTTGTCCTGCCATTCCAGCACTCGCCGCAAAAATTCTTCCCGACCGAGATCGTGACGCGTTTTGTTCTCGGTCCTGCGCAGAAATTTCTCCACCGCGGTCTGCGTGCCGATTCCCGCGTGATCCATTCCCGGCAACCAAAGAACCTCAAATCCCTGCATTCGCGCCCGGCGCGCGAGGACGTCCTGGATCGTGTTGTTCAAAACATGGCCGAGTGTGAGAACACCCGTGACGTTCGGCGGCGGCATCACGATCGAAAACGGTGGCTTCGAGGAGTCCGGATCCGCTATGAAATCACGATTCTCCAGCCAGTGTTGATACCACTTCGGTTCAACCGCATTCGGATCGTACCTTTTAGGAAGTTCAGCCATTTTCGTTTGAATCATCGAAGAGTCGGCTGCGTTTGCAAATTAACGGCGGTCGCGCTCTACCAGTGTCAGCTTGCAAGGCGATGTACTAACCGCGAGTTTTCCCGCTGCATGAGCAATCCGCGACCGATCGGCGTTTTTGATTCCGGCATTGGCGGGCTAACCGTGGTCAAGGCGCTCCGTGATCGGCTGCCCAACGAAACAATTGTCTATCTTGGAGACACGGCACGAGTTCCGTACGGCCCGAAGAGCCCGGAGACCGTGCAGCGCTATGCGTTGGAGTTAGCACACATGCTGATGGAAAAAAATGCCAAGGCGTTGGTCGTTGCGTGTAACACGGTCTCATCAGTCGCACTACCTCTGTTGACGAAGAAATTTTCCGTCCCTGTGATCGGAGTGATCAAACCGGGAGCGCGAGCGGCATTGCAGGCGACCCGTAACCGGCACGTCGGCATAATCGGAACACGGGCGACGATCCGGAGCGGTGCGTACGAAAAGGCGCTACGCGCAACCGACAACAATGTGCGCGTGAGCAGTCGCGCGTGTCCGTTACTCGTTCCGTTGATCGAAGAGGGATTGCTCGACGACGACATAACCGACCGGGTCATTATCCGGTATCTTGAGCCGCTGCTTGCGGACAAGATCGACACGCTCGTGCTGGGCTGCACCCATTATCCGCTGCTCAGTGCCGCGATTGCACGCGCGCTCGGACACGAGATCGCCCTCGTCGATTCCGCGCAGAATTGCGCGACCGCAGTGCAGGAAACCTTGGATCGACATTCGCTACGCTCGTCTGCGATAGAGCGTGGTGAGCTGCACGTCGCCCTCACCGATGCTGCCGATAATTTCCTCAACGTCGCACGCGACGCGTTGCAGTTGACCTTCGGCGAGATTGAGCTGCGGCCTGTGCCTTAGGCTTTGGCAACCTATCGATCACCAAGTTGTAGGAGTGGTCGATCATTTTTCGTACTTCCAGATCAGGAATGCCGCTCTCAATCTCAACGGTGTTCCAGTGTTTCTTGTTCATGTGATACCCGGGGCTGACTTGCTCGTACCTGTCCCGCAGGTCGAGCGCTAAATCTGGATCACATTTCAAATTTACAGTTGGCGGCACTTCGTCGAGAGCGGCTAACGCAAACATTTTGCCGCCGACTTTGAACACGAGAACATCGGGCCCGAATGGGGTATCCTCACTTGCACCGGGTTTGGTCAGGCAGTATTCGCGAAACTCGGCGAGATCCATCAACGAATGCGTCCCTGCAAGATCCCAGGCAGATCTTGAATAGCGACACGTTCCTGCTGCATCGAATCGCGATCACGCAGCGTGACTGTGTCGCGCAGAGCCGGATCTTTTTCGCCGAGTGTCTCGAAATCAATGGTCACACCGAAAGGCGTACCGATTTCGTCCTGACGACGGTATCGCCGGCCGATCGCGCCGCTCTCGTCGTAGAACACAAACATGTGCGGCCGCAGGAGCGCGACTATCTCCTTCGCTTTCGCGACGAGCGGCTCCTTGTTTTTGAGCAGCGGAAAGACCGCGCACTTGATCGGCGCCATCCGTGGATGAAAGCGCAGAACTATGCGCGATTCCATTTCGCCCTTGTCGTTAGGCGCCTGATCTTCTGCGTAGGCATCGCAGATCAGGGCCAGGATAGTGCGATCCACCCCCGCGCTTGGCTCAACGACGTGCGGAATAAATCGCTGTTTGGCTTCGTCATCAAAATACTCGAGCGATTTACCGCTTCCCTTCTGGTGCTGTAGCAAATCGTAGTCAGTGCGATACGCAACGCCTTCGAGCTCCTGCCGTCCGAACGGAAAATCGTATTCGATGTCGTAAGTCCCCTTCGAATAAAACGCGCGCTCCTCGTCCGGAACGTTCCTCGCGTGCAATCTCTCGCGCGGGATGCCGATGTTCTCATAAAACTTCAGCCGCTCTTCCAACCAGTAGTCGAGCCATTTCATCCCCTCCTCTTCGCGACAAAAGTATTCGAGCTCCATCTGCTCGAATTCGCGTGAGCGAAATGTGAAATTACGCGGATTGATTTCGTTCCGAAAAGCTTTCCCGATTTGCGCGATCCCGAATGGCAACTTCTTGCGCGATACTTCGAGGATGTTTTTAAACTGAACGAAAATCGATTGCGCCGTTTCAGGCCGCAGATATGCAATGGAGCTTTCGTCGGCAGTGGCGCCGACATGCGTCTCGAACATCAAATTAAATTGGCGTACTTCGGTAAAGTCTTTGCCGCCGCAATTCGGGCATTGCTTAATGCCCTTTTTCTCCACGAGTTGATCTGTGCGCAGGTGGGCCTTGCATGTGCGGCAATCAATCATCGGATCGGAGAATCCTGCGACATGCCCGGACGCCTTAAGAATAGCAGGATGCGTCAAAATCGCGCCATCCATTCCGACGACATCATCGCGTTCGTGCACCATGGCGCGCCACCAGCAATTCTTCAGATTGCGCTTTAATTCCACGCCGAGCGGGCCGTAGTCCCAGGCGCCATTGAGCCCGCCGTAGATTTCGCTAGATTGAAAAATGAATCCTCGCCGCTTGCACAGACTGACGATCTTCTCCATGCGCTGGGCATCAGTTGGCGCGCTCATGATTTTCGCAGATTATACAGATCCGAAAACATTGTAGAGGTGTTTGTACCAAACGCCCTTCGTTTGGGGCGGCCGGCTAACACGCCACAACGAACTCGATTCAGGTTTGCGGTTCGACTTTGATCTCGGTCTTCACCGAGTTGGCGATGAAGCATTGCTCGTGCGCAGCATGATTCATTTGCTCGATATCTTGCGACGTGGGTTGATTCTCGCCGGAGAATTTGAGCCGCTGCCGAAGCGTCACGCGTGTAATGGCAAGTCTGCCTTCGGCGTTTTTTTCCATATGCCCGACCGCCTCATCTACGTATTCGTCGAGCACGAACTTTTTTTTGCACGCAATGGCGAGGAACGTCAGCATGTGACAGCTCGATAGCGAAGCAACAAAAGCTTCTTCCGGATCGACCAGGTTCGGATTACCCAAATAAACCGGCGCCGCCGAGGCCTGCATTTCGTGTCCACCTTCAAATTTCCAGGTGTGATCCCTTGAGTATTTCTGATACTCGAACGGCTTGTCGCCGCGATTCCAAGTGAGAGTGACTTTATGTTCTGACATGCGTTTAGATAGAACGCGACACGCCACTGGGCAAGCGTGGTTCGGCTGTCATCCTGAGCGAAGTCGAAGATCCCGCAGAACTAGGTAGAGGTTACGCAACGGGATTTGATTCGCTCACTTCCCGTTCGCTCAGCCTCCGGCCGTCCCGTCCATGTCGCGGCTTCCCCAGCCGTTTTCATTCTCGACTTCGCTACGCGCGCTGGGAAGGACACGCTTGCGCTCTGGGACACCCGACCTATTTTCTCGGCTTCTGAAAACCCGCGCGATTAGCTCAGTGGTAGAGCGCTTGCTTCACACGCAAGAAGTCGCAGGTTCGAACCCTGCATCGCGCACGTCAAAAGCGCACTCGGTTCACCACGCGCCGCAAACTTAAATTCTCAATTCTATGGCCCTAATACAAGAAGTTCTCGAAACCGTTAAAAAACGTAATCCTAACGAGCCTGAGTTTCTTCAGGCTGTGACAGAAGTGCTGGAATCGATTCGGCCAGTCATCGACCGCAGCAAAAAGTGCCGCGACGCCAAAATTCTTGAACGCCTGGTCGAACCGGAGCGAATGATTCAGTTCCGTGTTCCGTGGATCGACGACAAAGGGCAGATCCAGGTGAACCGCGGGTTCCGAATCCAGATGAATAGCGCGCTCGGCCCTTACAAGGGCGGCTTGCGTTTTCATCCGACCGTCTATGCAGGCATCATCAAGTTCCTCGCGTTCGAACAAGTCTTTAAGAATTCGCTCACCGGCCTGCCGATGGGTGGCGGCAAGGGCGGTTCGGACTTCGATCCCAAAGGGAAATCGGACCGAGAGGTCATGCGATTTTGCCAATCATTCATGACCGAACTGTTCCGCCATGTCGGTCCGAATACGGATGTGCCTGCGGGCGACATCGGCGTGGGCGGTCGCGAGATTGGATATCTCTTCGGTCAGTACAAACGGCTGGCGAACGAATTCACGGGCGTGCTAACCGGAAAAGGCCTCAGTTGGGGCGGCTCACTGATACGTCCGGAGGCGACTGGTTACGGCGCGGTTTATTTCGCGCAAGAGATGCTCAAGACGCGCAATGAAACGATTGAAGGCAAAGTTTGCGTCGTCTCAGGCGCCGGTAACGCCGCGCAATTTACCGTAGAGAAATTGATCCAGTGCGGCGCAAAGCCTGTCACGATGTCCGACTCGAGCGGCTTCATTTACGACAAGAACGGCATCGATGAAGAGAAACTCGCCTGGGTCAAAAGCATCAAGAACGTCCGGCGTGGACGCATCAGCGAGTACGCGAAAAAATTCCGTGGCTCCAAATATGTAGCCGGCCAGCGGCCCTGGAGTATAAAGTGCGATTGCGCGTTCCCGTGTGCGACGGAGAACGAGATTACCGGCGAAGACGCAAAGAAACTGCTCGGCAACGGTTGCTATCTTGTGTCTGAAGCGGCGAACATGCCGAGCGTGCCGGCGGCGGTCGATCTGTTCCTGGAAAAAAAGATTTTGTTCGGACCGGGGAAAGCGGCAAATGCCGGCGGCGTTGCGACGTCCGGTTTAGAAATGAGCCAAAACTCCATGCGCCTGCCATGGCCACGCGACGAGGTCGATTCCCGATTACGCCAGATCATGTCGACGATCTTTAAAAACGCCTGGGACACCGCAGAAGAGTACGGGAAACCCGGCAATCTTGTGGTCGGCGCAAACATCGCCGGATTCGTGAAAGTCGCCGACGCCATGCTCGACCAAGGCGTTGTCTAGCACACATTCACTGCAACGATAGAAATTTCAGCATCGCCAATGAATGAGCACAGCTGGGCGCCAGATGTGTAAATCGTAACGGTGAATTAAAGATCCCTCTTCGGTAATCACTGGCCAAATAAGCCAGAACGCGCACCAAATCTCATGGTGAAAACGGGAGCGACTGGACGCGCCCTCATCTTTGCTAATCCACCCAGATCCCGGTGAACAGGGACACGTAAATCACCGCCCTAATCCGAATAGCGATATGATGAAAATAAAAATGAGATACTGCGCGCTGTTCATCTTACTTTCTGCCGCGCTTGGCATCGCAGGCTGCGCGGACTACTACGCTGGTTATCCAGGCTATGGTCCCGGGCCGTATTACGGCGGGGGCTCAGTGGTGGTCGCGGTCGGGGATCGACCTTACTATCGAGGTCCCGGATACTGGTACGGCCGCACGTATTACGTCTGGAGGCCGGGACACTGGGGCTGGCGTCACCACCAACATGTCTGGATCCGTGGCCACTACGTCGTGCGGGGGTACTAAAATCGGGCAACCATGGAGTGGTGGCTTTCCCGCCGCCGTGGGCGATCTGCCGCCTTCGCGTGGCTACGGCGAGCCAAGGGAGATCGCCCTTCCTTGAATATTTCAAACGATCGGCTGAACCAAGCCCCAGCGCGCCAGACGAAAACGCACGGCCGTCGCGAGGCAGCCTAATCCATAGCGTACGCTTCTGCGAAAGTTGATCGACGAAGCTTCCGGCATGTATCGAGCTGGACACGTGACTTCACCGATCGCGCAGCCAAGCGCGATGATTTGCACGAGGATTTGATTATCGAAGACAAAATCGTCTGAGTTTTTTTGCAATGGCAGCTGTTCCAACAGGCCGCGGGAAAAAGCACGATAGCCGGTATGATATTCTGACAGTTTGGCACCGATCAGAAGATTCTCCACGACCGTAAGGAGCCGATTGGAGACGTATTTCCACCACGGCATGCCACCGCGCATGGCCCCTCCGCCAAGGATCCGTGAGGCAAGCACGCAGGGATACAAGCCGCTCGCAACCAGAGTTGCCATCGCTGGAATCAGTTTGGGCGTGTACTGATAATCCGGATGGATCATGATGACGATGTCTGCGCCTGCGGCCAATGCGAGGCGATAACAAGTTTTCTGATTCGCGCCGTACCCGCGATTCTCGGGATGCACTTCTACCTGTACATTTGGCAGGGTTCGGGCGATTGCCACAGTTTCATCGTGACTGGCGTCGTCCACGATGATGACTAAATCGACAATCCCATGCGCCATAACTTCGTCGTAAGTCTGACGCAACGTGCGCGCGGCGTTATACGCGGGCATGACGACAACGATTTTCTGGCCGTTTAGCATGGTCGCACGTGCTTTCTTACAATTGTCGTTCTGATCTCGCATTCGCGGGAGAAGAATCTCAGTTCGTATTTGAACCTCATCCTTCGCAGCGATAAACCGAGATGTTTCGCTTCGCTCAACATGACAAACGAGTTATGACATGGTCGTAGTCGAATATGTGTTAGACGGCTAACTTGCAAGTTCCATGACGATTTTTTACGACCCAAGCTGTTTGGAGTATTCGAATCAAGGTCATCCGGAACGGCCGGAGCGCATCGCGCGAAGCGCGCCACTGCTAAAGGACCGACATCCGGACTGGGAATGGCGCAAGCCCTCCGCTGCGACGGATTCGCAATTGCTGCGCGCCCATTCGCGTGAGCATGTCGAAGGCATTGCCAACGCGCTGGAACATTTTGATCTCGACACGCCATTTTATCCAAACATTGAAATGCACGCACGGCGTGCAGCCGGTGGGGCGATTGACGCAGCACGTTCCGCTTTGGGTGGCGAGGCCGCGTTTAGCTTGATGCGACCCCCGGGCCATCACGCCACGCGAGAGCGCGCAATGGGTTTTTGTTATTTCAGCAACGTTGCCGTTGCTGCGCTGGACGCGTTGGAAAACGGCGCTAAACGGGTTGCCATTTGGGATTTTGATGGACACCACGGCAACGGGACCGAGGCAATTCTTGCGCACGATGAGCGAATTCGATTTGCCTCGATCCATCAATTGCCGGCGTATCCGGGGACCGGAGCGAAATCATTTTCGAATATCGCCAATTATCCCATCGCGCCTTTTACACCACGGGATGAAATTGTTGATGTTACAAAGCGCGCTCTCGAAACGTTGATCGCTTTCAAACCGGATTTGCTCCTGGTGTCGGCAGGGTTTGACGCCTACGCGCGCGACCCACTCTTGCAATTAACACTCGAATGCGAGGACTTCGCGCAATTCGGGAATTGGCTAACGAACGTTGACTCAGCTGTCGCGGTCTCACTAGAGGGCGGCTACAGCGACGACCTGCCCGAGTTGATCGACTCGTTCTTATCCGCTTGGAATGGTTGAACTGCAGCGCGTTTCGGCGGTCACGAAAGCCCTCACAGTTGTTTTTTCACTAACGCGCGCGCAGGGTGATTCCCATCAACCGTGCAGCCGCATCTTCGATGTCGTGATATTTGTACTCAGCCGCTCTGGCTTTCACCGCGAGCAGACCGCACCGGTGAACGTTTGTGAAATCACCGTAAGGGAACTTGTATCTGCGCTTCGTATTCACAGCGTAACGTTCGTCCACGCCGAGATGCCACTTCGCATATTTGGCAAACCCATGCACGCGGATGAACTCGTTTTCCCCACCGGGCGAAGGTTTGTGCTTGCGCCACGCGCCTTTCCCATCAACGATGAGATATCCTTTCCGGATGAGTTGAGACGCGAACGCAACGGCATCTTCGTT
This sequence comes from Candidatus Udaeobacter sp., assembly GCA_036499375.1. Lineage (GTDB taxonomy): Bacteria > Verrucomicrobiota > Verrucomicrobiia > Chthoniobacterales > UBA10450 > Udaeobacter. Next base: position 29,315 of record DASYDV010000015.1, on the reverse strand, counting down.
GACCTTGATGCTGCCACCGGACTGTGCCCAGGCATCACTGATTGCGTTGAGGCAAACGATCAGTCCGATGGTTGCTACACAATTAAGTTTGCTAATGGTTACTTTCATTCGCGAAAGCCGAAACGTTTGCCTCACACCCAGAAATGGCAACAGTATTCGCCTCGGCGGGCCGTAGTTCAGCTTGGTAGAACGCTTGAATGGGGTTCAAGAGGTCGTGGGTTCGAATCCCGCCGGCCCGAGAGATTTTTTAGCCACGGATTTTTACAGATGAACACAGATTGTTTGTGGCACAAAAAAGTCATCGTGTAAATCCGTGTTCATCTGTTGTGGCTAGATGTTAAGTGCTGGAATTGTAGGACTGCCGAACGTAGGGAAATCGACGCTTTTCAACGCCGTCACACGCACGCACAAAGCGCCGGCGGAGAATTATCCGTTTTGCACGATTGATCCCAACGTTGGGGTGGTAATCGTGCCGGATCTGCGGCTGGAAAAGATCGCCGAGATTTCTCGCTCGAAAAAAATCACACCAACGGCAATCGAGTTTGTCGATATCGCCGGTCTGGTCAAAGGGGCGAGCGCCGGCGAAGGCCTTGGGAATCAATTCCTCCATCACATTCGCGAAGTGGAAGCGATCGTGCAGGTCGTGCGTTGTTTTGAAAATCCGGACGTTCATCACGTTAGCGCGACGATTGATCCAGTCCGCGACATTGAGGTCATTAACACTGAGCTCGTGCTGGCGGACATCGCTTCGTTGCAAAGGCGACGCGAGCGGCTACAGAAACAACTGCACGCCGGCGAAAAAGGAGCAATTACTGAAAGTGCTCTCATCGAAAAACTACTCCCGCATCTCGACCGCGGGAAGCCGGCGATTACGGCCGAGTTGACTCCCGAAGAGAAAGCCGTCGCGCGAGGTTTCTTTCTGCTAACATCAAAGCCAACAATTTTTGCCTGTAATGTGGCGGAATCGGATTTGGCATCAATTTCCAAAGGCGATTCTGCGAGCGCCGCCGCGCGATATGTCGAACTTGTTCAGGATTACGCGAGCCACCATTTCGCCACCGAAGCAATTGTGGTCAGCGCGCAGGTCGAAAGCGAGCTTGTCGACCTCACTGAGCAGGAGGCGCTCGAATATTTACGCGGCCTCGGCGTGGAAGACACCGGCGTGCACGCGCTCATTCGGGCGGTCTATCATCTGCTCGGGCTCCGCACATTTTTTACCACTGGCGAAAAAGAGACGCGCGCCTGGACCATCCACGCTAGCGACAAGGCACCGGCCGCAGCCGGCGCGATCCACTCGGATTTCGAGCGCGGTTTTATCGCGGCGGAAACAATCCACTGCAACGATCTGCTCGCCGCCGGTTCTTTCGCGAAGGCTCGCGAAGCAGGCAAACTTCGACTGGAAGGCAAAGAATACGAAGTGCGCGACGGCGACGTGATTCTGTTTCGATTCAACGTGTAACTGCAACTCTTCCGCTTCGGGTTACGACCCGAGATACAAAATTCGTCCGCAATTTTCGCAACTAACGATCTCTTTACTGGCTTTTACTTCTGCCGCGGTCGCGGTCGTCACCTTCATATGGCAGCCGGTGCAAACGCCGTGCTCCACGGCGACGATAGCGGCGTCTCCTTTACTGTTGAAAAGACGCTCGAACTGGTCGAGCAAATCGGGGTCGATCTTGGACGCAAGCGCTTCCCGCTCATTTTCCAGCTCTCGCTGCTGCGTTTCCAGTGCTTTTGATTTGCTTTCGAGGTCGGCCAACTGTCGCGAGATGCTCTCTTTACCAGCCCGCGCAGCTTTCTCCACCGCGTCGAGTTCACCTTTCATCTTGTCGGCCTCGATCATTAATTCGAGTTCCTGATCCTCAAGTTTCCCGATCTCGTTTTCGTATCGCTCAATCTCGTGGCCGATTGCCCGAAACTCCTCGTTTTTCCTGGTTTGATACTGCTGCGTTTTGAGCCGTGCGATGCTTTCGGCGCGCGTGCCGACATCCAGCTCCAGCTTTTTTCGCTCAACTTCAAGCTGGCGCGTTTTTTGTTTCAGCGCGTCAACGCCCGCCGCGCTTGCTGCCAGTTGCGATTCGAGATGGCTGCGTTCCAACGGCACCGTTTTGATCTCAGTCTGGATCTGTCGGATCTTTTGTTGTCGATCTTGGAGAACGAGCAGTTGTTCCAGTTCCGGATGCACGCGCGCAACTTATTGATTCGGCGGAGCGGCGTCAATCATTGCCCGGTGGACTCGAATTCGTCGAAGGCGGTGAGCACCTGCTCGGGACGCGCACGCACCGCAATGTTCTCAGTCAGATTGACCCAGCGAACTACGCCATTTGGATCGAGCAAAAACTCCGCGGGCCTGGCGATGTCCGCTCTTTTCGGTCCCGCCCCGGGATGCAGGACGCCGTAGCGGCGAATGACCTTCGCTCCTGGATCGGAAAGCAACGGAAACGCATAACCGAGCTTTTGTGATTGCCGCCGATTAATCTCCGGCGGATCAACGCAAATGCCGACAACGCGTATGCCACGCGAATCAAACTCCGGCAACCTTTGCTGAAAACTCCGCAACTCGGAGTTGCATAGCGGTCACCAAAAACCGCGGTAGAAAATCAGCGCGACGGCTCTCGAGCCGGAGAGCAAATCGCCGAGGCCGACCGGTTTTCCATTTTGATCCAGCAGTAAAAAGTCTGGTGCCTTTTGTCCAACATGCGGGGCGCCAGTTGAGGCCGGCACCTGCCGCAGGACGTAGAAGATTTCGTAGCTGAAAAACGCGACAACAAGCACCGCAATCGCTGTGAAGACTGAGCCGAAAATCTTCCCCCGGTAATCTTGAGGCCGGCCAAACGCGCGAAACAGGCCGACTATCAACAACGCGGCCCCAATTCCGAAGAGCAAAAGATTCGCCCATGGAAAGTCTCGCGTGATTGGAAACCGTGCGAAAAAGCCGTAAGAAAATAATCCAGCGAGGGTGGTAACAAAGCCAACCCAAACCGCCCAATTCCATTTCCGTTTCATGCCGATCTTGCCGTGCCCATTCGCAAGATCCAGCTGTAGAGCGCGAAGGCAATCACCGCAAACCCTACACCGCCGATTATCGTGCCAGCCAGTTCGAATCCCGGACCCACAATTGCCAGAGGCGCGGCTGAACCGGAAAACACGACAATCGCTGAGATGATCACTCCGATGATGCTCTCGCCAACAATCAAACCCGAAGCGAGCAACACACCTAGCTGTTTCGTTTGCTCCGGCCTGGGAGTGCGGTTCGCGCGACGCTCGAAAAGCCAGCCGACAATCGCACCGACCACGATCATGAGTGTGCTGGACGTTGGCAGATAAATTCCGAGACCGACGGCGAGCGGCGGGACGCGCATATGCTTTGTCGTGCGGCCGAGAATTTCGTCCAGCAAGATGATTGCGATGCCAATCAATGCGCCAGTTCGAATCAAGGTCCAGTCGATTTGAGCGGCAATAACACCCTGAGCGAGCGACGAGATCAGACCTGCTTGCGGCGCCGGCAAGGGATTCGGTCGCAAATCAGCTCCCGGCGCGCCCACGAAACCATACGCGTGATTGACGAGATCGAGAACCGGAGGAATCACGAACGCGCCCGCGACGACACCGATAATGAGCGCGACCTGCTGTTTCCACGGAGTCGCATCGACAAGCTGCCCCGTTTTGAGGTCCTGGAGATTGTTGTTCGCGATTGAGGCCACGTTGAAAATGACCGCAGTGGTGAATAACGCAAAAGCCATCAGCGCCTTGCTCGCGTCGGGCCCAACGTACGGTTTTACGCCGAGTACGAGCAACAACGCCGCACCGATCACTACCAGGATGCCGATGCCCGAAAGCGGACTATTCGAGGAACCGATCAATCCCGCCATGTAACCAGTGACGGCCGACACGAAGAAGCTCATGAGAATCACATAAGCAAGACCGCCGATGACCAGGATTGTCATGTGCGCACCGAGCCCGCTTGTATTTCCGAAATATCCGAGCAGCCAGCCGATCGGCACCATGCAAACCAGCGTGACCACAGCGACGATGCCGATCGGAATATCGCGCTCGGTGATTGGGAGCGTGTCAGCTTTGCCGGCCTTGCGCGCGCGCGACGCGGCCATCGCGCCGGCGAGACCTTGCGCAACAGGTTTGACGAGCTTGAGCAACGTCCAAATCGCCGAGACGCCGATTGCGCCTGCACCGAGAAACCGGACTTTGTGACTCCATGTAGTTTGCGCGAGTTGGGCCGCCGTACTTGTGATGTCGCCGGCGATTGCCGAATAATGCGGAACACCCCAGCCCCAACCAATTATCGCGCCCACTAGCATCGCGATTCCTACCGACAATCCGACCAGGTGCCCGATGCCGAGCAGCGCGAATGACAAAAAGAAATCGTAGCCACTCACTGAGCCGCGCCGGCCTATTCGAAAGGTCTGCGCCACATCGGCGGCAAAAAGCTGGGTTGCGACAATCACCGCAAACGCCGCTGATACGATCGATCCCCACAAAACCGCCATTAGCCCGGCGCGACCATGTTCGATATCAGCCGCATGCTGTTTGTCGCCGCCACTGCCGACCTTGAGAACTTCCGCGCAGGCGACGCCTTCCGGATATGGCAGATCGGAGCCGGTCACCAAGGCACGCCGGAGCGGAATCGAGTACATCACACCGAGAATTCCGCCGAGGGCGCAAATCCCGAATGAGATCCAGAATGGAAATCCAGTCCACCAGCCGATCATGATCAATCCCGGCAACACGAAGATGATGGCCGAAAGCGTGCCCGCCGCCGACGCGACCGTCTGTACGATGTTATTTTCCTGAATCGTCGCGCCGCGAAAACCACGCAGGATCGCCATCGAAATCACTGCCGCAGGAATCGAAGTCGAAAAAGTGAGGCCGGCCTTGAGACCGAAGTAAACATTGGCTGCCGTAAACACCAATGTGATGATGATGCCGATTATTATGCTGCGAATAGTAAGTTCGGCCGGGCTGTTCGCGCCTGTTTGTTGGTTAGCTTTCAAGACACATTTCTAATTTTAAATTACGTGGTCAAGTCCTGTGCATGACCAACGCGAGCGGAGGATAGTGTGATTTTGGGAGACGGGTCAAGGCGATCTGCTGCAAACCCGATTTGCTCGGCGCGAGGCGAGAAGGTCTGGGGAGCGGACGCGCCAAGCCTGCACGTTTCGGCGCCCTCGCCAGGTCGCCGCGGCGACCGCTCCCCAGATCAGAACATCTCCACCGGCGAGCGTTGAACGCTCTCGGAACTGATTTGGCGTGCGTGCTCTTCGCCGAGAACGGACACCCGGAGATCCCATATTTCGTTGTCAATGTTGCGGAAAGCGCTTTCAGAAAATTTGTCCGGTAAAGTTAACTTCTCTTTAAAACGGGCAACGTTGTCCACAGCGCGATTGATCTGATCTGGCGGCACTTCGCCGAGAATTTCGCAAACGGTTTCGATTTCAGGAATACGATGGCAAATCATCACGACGTCGTTTCCGGCGTTGATAGCGAGGCGAATGGTGTCGTCTAATCGGTATCCCGTCAGGATCGCGCCCATGTCGAGGTCGTCCGTCATGACCAGACCATCGAAACCAAGTTCGTGGCGCAACAGATCTGAGGTGATCCGGTGCGACAGCGTGGCGGGTTTGCGTTCCGGTTCGAAGCAGGGATACCAGCCGTGGCAAATCATCATGCTGTCCACGGCGCCGTAGCGACGTGGGGAGCCTTGCGATGCGACCTCTGGAGTCGCGCTTGTTTGGAGTTCCGCCTTCAGGCGGCGACCATGGCGTGTCTTTTTCGGGCCGCGTAAACGCGGAACTCCGAGCGGACCAATGAACGCTCGAAATACAGCGAGCTCTTCGCGATCTAATTCTTGGCGCGTGCGATCGATTCGCGGCAACTGGTAATGAGCATCTGAAGGCGCGGCCGAGTAGCCGGGGAAATGTTTGCCGCAGCTCATAATCCCCTGACCTCTCATTGCTTCATTGAACGCGCACGCATTGCGCACGACCTGTTCGACGGTTTTTCCGTAGCATCGGCCACGCAGCGAATTGTCGGCATCATCGTCAAATGAAATGTCCAGTACCGGACATAAATCCAAATTGAACCCGAAAAGACGCAGCAAACGCCCCGTGATATCGCCGTGACGTCTGATCAGATCGACATCGTCTTTGTCGCGCAATTGTTGTGCGTTTGGCGGCTCGTTGCCAATCAGGCGCAACCGCGAGACGCGGCCTCCTTCCTGGTCGATCGTAATAATGGGCTCGATCTCGCTAAGGTCGCGCAAATCATCGATGAGCTTTCGCAGTTGCGTTGCGCTCTCGATATTGCGTCCGAAAAGAATGAACGCCCCGGGTTGCACCCGCCGAAATAAGTCGGCGGTTTTTGCATCGAGTTCTTTGCCGGGAACACCGGTCATGATCAGTTGACCAAGGGAATCGACCTTCATCGGCTCGAACCTTAGACGTCGATCTCGCGCGGGGCAAAGATTTCAACGTCCAACGTCCAACACCCAACTCCGAAAGCTTTCGCGAGCGAGCGCTCAATGCAGAAACTGGCTTGTTAACAGCCGACAGTTGAATGTTGAGCGTTGAGCGTTGAGCGTTGAGCGTTGAAAAAGATCGGGATGTATGGCGGCACGTTCAATCCGGTCCATCATGCGCACTTAATTCTGGCGCGCGACGCTCTTGAAGCGCTCAGCCTCGACGAACTGATCTTTGTGCCGGCGGCGATTTCGCCTCTCAAGAAGGCCGCACCCGTTGCGAGCGGCGAAGTACGGTTAGCAATGTTGCGAGCGGCGACAAAGGACGATCCGGAGTTTGAGGTCGATGACTGCGAGCTGCAACGCCCGCCTCCTTCGTACACAATCACTACGGTAGAGGAGATTCGGAGACGTGAACCTGAGGCGGCGATCTACTGCTTAATCGGCGAAGACAATGTGGAGCAACTGCCGCAGTGGCGTCGCTTCAATGAACTGCGGAACCTGGTTCGTTTTGTTGTGCTGGACCGCAGCGGGAAACAACCCACGCATTCTTATCCGTTGATTCATCGGCGGATCGACATTTCCGCCACTGAGATCAGACAAAGAGTTGCGCAAAACGAATCAATTCGGTATCTCGTACCCGAGTCGGTCGAGGAAATTATACAGCGCGAGAAACTTTATCGGGAGCAATCGAAATAACGCCGGACAATTTAGCAAAGAGCTGTGCCGAACTAGCCTCGAGCAAAAAGGCCGAGGACATCGTTGTGCTGGATTTGCGCGGCATTTCGACCTTCACAGATTTCTTTGTGATCTGCTCGGGTGCGTCCGAGCCTCAACTCAAAGCCATCGCAAACGAAATCGAAACGCGGTTGCGTGAGGACTATTCGCTGCGCCCTGTAGCAGTTGACGGATTTCCCGCCAGCCAATGGATGGTGCTCGATTATCTTCAAGTGGTTGTCCACATTTTCCACCGCGACAAGCGCGCCTTCTACAGCTTGGAAGATCTGTGGGGCGACGCGCCCCGGCTCGAATGGGAAACGGCGACGGCTGGCTGATTGCCTGCCGCCTGTTCGTTTGCGCTAGAGTAGGTGGATCGGGTGGAAAGCCCGGCCGTTGCTTCGCATCCGTTGCAGCTCCGAAGACGATGACAAATGGCTCGCCGAAGGCGCAAGATATCTGGCGGCTATTGCCCCCTTGTCCCAGCCAACGCGTTGAGGACAACGCGTTCCACCTGATTCACGAATCGCAACCGTAGGCGCGTGCAATCCGCGATTCGGCCCAGCGGAATGTCGCGACGGTCAAATCTACTTCTTCGTGGGCGCAGGCGACGGTGGAGGCGGAGCCTTCGCTGAGCCCGGAGGCGCAGGCGTCGGAGGCGGTTTCACATCCATGAGTTCGACTTCAAAGATCAGCGTCGAGTTGGGACCAATATCGGGGCCCATTGCACGCTCGCCATAGGCAAGACTCGATGGAATGAACAACTGATATTTTGCCCCCTTCTTCATCAACTGAAGCGCCTCTGTCCATCCCTTGATCACGCCATTAACCGGAAAGGTCGCGGGTTGGCCACGCTTATACGAACTGTCAAACTCTGTGCCATCGATCAGCGTGCCGCGGTAATTTACAGTCACCATGTCGGTGGGTTTGGGCTGCGATCCTGTTCCTTCTTTCTCGACCTTGTATTCCAAACCGCTGGCGGTGGTTTTTACTCCGGGTTTCTTTTTGTTTTCTTCAAGAAACTTTGTTCCTGCGGTCTTGTTTTTCTCGCCGAGATCTTTCTGTTTCTGTTCCATATCTTTCTCGAATTGCGCCATGACCTCTTTCACCTGGTCGGGCGTCAGCTGCGGTTTATTGGCAAGTGAATCTTTGATACCGGCGACCAGGATGTCCGGATTAACATCCACTTTTTGGCGGGCCAGATTGAACCCGATCTGCATGCCGATGCTGTAGCTGACCTTGTCCTTTTGGTCTTTGAGTTGTGGTGATTTCTCTTGCCCGAATAACGGGAATGCAATTAAGGATGCGCTAACAATGACAATAAAACGTTTCATAAGATCGTGTTTCTACGCCGCATTGGTTTAAGATTTCTCGCCGCAGAAAGTCGCACGCTAATGGATAAATCCCGCCCGTCAAGAAAACAGCGTTGCCGCCGGTTTGGACGCCGTGGTTTTGCAGTGGCATCGGCAGCCATGGGCATAATGGCGCTCTGGTCGAATTGGGCCGTCGCGATCACTCTGTCGCACGACGAAGCTTTGAAAATCGGGAAAAGAGTCTGGCAAAATGAGTGCAATGGAGCTATTTCCGGACTTACTGCATGGAACAAAGGCGAAAAATTTGCGTCACTCGGCATCGGCCACTTCATCTGGTACCCGAAAGGACAACCCGGCCCTTTCGACGAAAGTTTTCCGAAAGTGGTAAGCTTCATCTCGAAACGGGGCGCCAAATTGCCGACAATACTTCTGGGCGTCGGCCGCCTGGAGCCTTGCCCCTGGAAGTCGCGTGCCGAATTTCTTCGGGCGGAACATACACCTGAGATGAATCAGTTACGCCGGTTCCTTGCCGACACCGTTGACCTGCAGGCAGAATTTCTTGTTGCCAGATTGGAGGCTGCTCTGCCTAAGATGCTGGCCGAAACGGCGCCTGCCGACCGAACGAATGTGCAACAACAATTTGAACGCCTCACGAAAACTCCACAGGGACGCTATGCCCTGGTCGATTACGTAAACTTCAAGGGAGAAGGCGTCCTGCACACGGAGCGTTACCACGATCAGGGATGGGGTTTGCTGCAGGTGCTCGAGACCATGCACGGTAACTCGGACGCGGGTGCGGTTGACGAATTCGCGCGCGGGGCCAAAACGGTCTTAACGCGTCGCGTTCACAATGCTCCGCCTCAACGCCATGAATCACAATGGTTAACGGGTTGGCTTCGGCGCATAAATAGCTACAGTGGCGCCTAATCTTATGCCGGGAAGATTTCGCATACTTGTTTACGCCGTCTTGTTGACGGGCCTTGCCTCTTCAATTAGCGCGCAGTTCCGTCTTTTCGGACCGCGACAGAGGCCGACGCCCAAACCGATGCGCAAAGCGTCGGCTTACATCAGCCGGCAGGAACCATTGAAAGTAAATCAATCACTGCTAAACGAAGCCACGCCGGACAACGTGCACGTCGTCGTTTCTCTACCCAAGCAGCGCGCCTATTTGATGATAGGCGAGCAAATCGTGGCCGACAGTCCGATTTCTTCCGGCAAGACTGGCCACACCACACCCTCCGGGCATTTATCCGTCCTCGAAAAGGATCCGGACCATCGTTCCAGCATTTATGGCGACTTCGTCGACAGCTCGGGTCGGGTCGTTCGCGCCGGCATCAGCGCCAAGATCGATTCCGCCCCCAGCGGAACACATTATGTCGGTGCGCCGATGAGGTGGTTTATGCGGCTAACAAGCGAAGGGGTCGGAATGCATGTTGGGATTCTGCCGGGATATGCAGCATCCCATGGCTGCGTTCGGATGTCGGCGGACGGCGCGAAGTTGTTTTACGATCATGTAAAAGTCGGCACCCCAGTGGCCGTGGGGGATTACTAGGATCCAGCCGTCATGTCGATCGTAGTCGAGACATCCCGCTGCTGAAGCAAAAGGGAGTCCTACAGGGTTCCTCGGCTTCGCTGGGAATGACCAGCAACGCTGTCGAGAAGTTTCCTCCGCAAAAGATCGAGCGCGGCTCGCGTAGTCAATTGCTTGAACGTCTCGCGATCGGTTGGGAAAAAGAATTTTCTTACGACCGTATCTAACTGTGCCGAAGCGAGGGCGACGTAAACAGTCCCGACCGGCTTTTCGTCCGAGCCGCCGCCCGGTCCGGCGATTCCGGTCGTCGCGAGCCCGTATGACGAGCCTGCGCGTATCCGCGCACCCTCGGACATTGCCCGCGCAACCGGTTCACTGACCGCGCCGTGTTTTTCAATCAATTTTGGATCGAGATTTAAGATGTCGCTCTTCGATTCGTTTGCGTAGGTGATGTAGCCGGCCAGAAAAACCTCTGACGCACCTGGCACGTTCGTGATCGAGTTGGCGATGAAACCACCAGTACACGATTCGGCTGTTGCCAGGGTTTCTCTTCGTTGCTTCAGAAGTTTCAGCACCACTGATTCAAGTGATTGATCGTTATCGGAGAAAATCGCCGAGCCCAATTCTCCGCGAATGATATTATCGGCTACTTGAATCGCCTCCGGCTCGCCGATAATGCGCACCTCCACTTCGCCTGGCCGCGCACAATAGCCCAACTCGATTCCCGGGATTGCCAAAACTTTCTGGCCAATCGCCTCCTCGACGAGCGACTCGCCTATCCCTGCAATGAGATAGGACCGCCGCTCAATTGAAAGCGGCACCTGAAGGATCGACTGCAAAATCGGCATCACGAATTTCTTGAACATTGGCTGAAGTTCACGTGGCGGTCCGGGGAGAACGAAAACGTGTGGGGACGAAACGCCTGGATTAATATTCGATTTCAAATAGAAACCGGGCGCGCTTCCGTGTTCGTTCGGCAGCACCTGCGCGCCCGCTGGGACATCGGCCTGACGGGCAATTCCCGGACCCCATTTAATTCCGCGCAACTGAAGTCTCTGCTGAAGCGATGTCAGTAGTTCAGGATCCTGAAGCAGTTCCAGTCTCAGCGATCCGGAAACCATCTCGCGGGTGATATCGTCCGTGGTTGGGCCGAGCCCGCCGGTAACAAAAAGAATTTCGCAACGCGGAAATAGTTCGGTGAGCGCGCTCCGGATCGCTTCACTGTCCGGAACCGTGCGCTGTTCATCGATCCGCAAACCGAGTGAAAGAATCTCGCGCGCGATAAAAGCAAGATGCGCGTCGTGAACGTCGCCAAGCAAAAGCTCCGTGCCGGTATTTATGAGCATGGCGCGCATGGAAGATCGAGAGGTAAACGTCCAACGCCCAACGCCCAACGTCCAATGCCGAAGTTAGATGATCATCACCGTGGGCAGAATGGTCAGCACGCCATTCCGCAATTCGACGTTCAGCGTTCGATGTTGGGCGTTCGGCGTTTTCTGCCGAATCAGGCAGCGCTCTTGTCCTGTTTCTTTCGAATCAGCGGAACTCTTTTGCCCTCGACGACCGCGCGGTTGATTGTGACTTCGGCGATGTCTTCCCGGCTCGGCACATCGTACATGATGTCGAGCATGATGCGTTCGAGCATCGAACGAAGCGCGCGAGCACCTGTGCCTTTCGTCACCGCCTGGGCCGCGAGCGCGCGGAGTGCATCTTTGGTCACTGTCAGCCGGACTCCTTCCATTGAAAAAAGTTTGGTGTACTGCTTGACCATCGCGTTTTTTGTTTCGGTCAATATCGCCACCATTTCATCCTCGGTAAGCGCGTCCAGCGAACTCACAACCGGCAGGCGCCCGATGAATTCAGGTATCATGCCGAACGCGAGCAAGTCTTCCGGTTCCACGTGGCGGATCGACTCTTTTCGCATCGCTTCCTCCACTTCGAGGGTCGGGCTGCCAAAACCCATGACCTTTTGGCCGATGCGCTTTTGGATGATCTTGTCCAGGCCAATAAATGCCCCCCCGCAAATAAACAGAATCTTTTCGGTGTTGACCTGAATGTATTCCTGATGCGGGTGCTTGCGGCCTCCCTGAGGCGGAACATTACAGGTGCTGCCTTCCAAAATTTTCAATAGCGCCTGCTGCACGCCCTCGCCGGATACATCGCGGGTAATGCTTACATTGTCGGTTTTGCGTCCGATTTTATCGATCTCGTCGATGTAAACGATCCCGATCTCAGCACGCTTCACATCATAATCGGCGTTTTGCAGCAATCGCAGAATGATGTTCTCAACGTCTTCGCCGACATAACCGGCTTCGGTCAGCGTCGTCGCATCAGCAATACAGAATGGTACATCGAGGACTCTGGCGAGCGTCTTCGCAAGCAACGTCTTGCCGGAGCCAGTCGGACCGATAAGCAAAATATTGCTCTTCTCGATTTCAACATCCGCGAACGGGTCCGTTTGGAACGCAGCTGACGAGTCCGCCGGTACGGCAATTTGCAGGACGCGCTTATAATGATTGTGCAACGCGACCGAAAGCGTCTTCTTCGCGCTGTCCTGACCGACAACATATTGATCGAGCCCGTGCCGTATTTCCGCCGGCTTCGGCACACGAATATTTGACGACTGACGCCGGGCATCTTCGTTCAGCTCCTTGTCGAGGATGCTCTTGCAAACGTTGATGCAGCTATCGCAGATGTAAACGCCGGGCCCGGCGATGAGCTTTCGCACCTCGGCATGGCTTTTGCCACAGAAAGAGCACATGGTGAGGTTGGAAGCGCGGGCCATATGCGTGCTTTTATTGTGCCGGTTACCCCGTCGTCTTCCGCGATACGACCGCGTCGGGCACTTCCACCAGTCGACCACCCGGGGGCGTGCTGCCGTCCAACAACTTTACTTCCTTCCGCGATTTAATCACTTCGTCCACCAAACCGTACCCCTTGGCTTCATCTGCAGACATGTAGTAATCGCGATCCGAATCGACTCGGACTTGCTCTTCCGATCTGCCGGTGTGCTGTGAGATGATGCGAATGATACGCTTTTTCAGCTTGAACATGTAATCGACCTGGCGCTCCACATCGCTCGCTTGTCCCTGCGCGCCGCCGTGTACCTGATGAATCATGATGTCGGAATTGGGCAAAGCGAACCTTTTGCCTTTGGTCCCGGCACACAGCAATACCGCACCCATGCTGGCCGCCATACCGATGCAATACGTTACCACGTCGCACGTCAGGAACTGCATCGTGTCGTAAATCGCCAGCCCCGCCGTCACCACGCCACCGGGTGAGTTGATATACAGATTGATGTCCTTTTTGCCGTCCTCCATTTGAAGAAAGAGCAACTGCGCGATCACGAGATTTGCAATGTGATCGTCGACCTGGCCGACGAAAACGATGCGGTCCTTCAGCAACCGCGAGTAAATATCGTAGCTGCGTTCGCCCCGGCCAGTCTGTTCCACGACCATCGGAACCAGCACTTGCGAGACAGTTTCGTTTGACACTCTCATGATTTTTCTTCTTTGACGGTGGGTTCTTTCGTTAATTCGATGCTAACATTCGCCTTTAGGAAATCAAGAGTCTTACCCAGTAGAAGCTGCTCGGAGACATCGTCCAGCGCGTTCCGTTGTTGCAATTCTTTGCGCATTTTCTCCGGTGAAATGTCGTAACGCGCCGCCTCCTGCTTGATATGCGAATCGAGATCTCCCTTTGTGACCTGAATCTTTTCGCTCTCTGCGATGCGCTGCAGAATGAAATTTGTTTTCAACCGGTGCACCGCCACGCCCGCGGCGGCATCGATCAATTCTTTTTCCTTTTCCTTGAGCATCTCGTCGGTGACCCCTCGTTCCCGATTCCGTTGAACTAATTCGGCGAGCGCGTGGCGCGTTTCATTTTGCAAAAGCGGCGGTGGCAGGTCGAACTGGATGCGCTCGTGCAAATACTTCACAATTTGAGCTTCCTTCGCCCGTTCGGCATCATGCTCTTTGGCGTGCTCCAGGTCGTGCTCGATCATCTGTCGAAGGTCGGCGAGCATTTTGCCGGGGACCAGCTTGGCCGCCAGGGCATCATCGATCGGGGGCAGCACCTTTTCCTTTATCTCGCGCAACGTAACGGCGTAATCCGCTTTCTTGCCGGCAAGTTCTTTGACCGGAAAATCATTTGGGAAATTGACTATCACCAGCCGCGTTTCACCTGGCTTTAGTCCGATTAGTTGCTCGCAAAAGTTCGGCAAAAAGTTTTCGGGAGCCAGGTGCAGCCAGAATCTTTTGCCGCCCCGCAAATTTTTGCTGGCTTGCGGCGCGATTTCACTGATCGGCTTGTCATCCACCGACCCGTCGAAATCAAGGACGGCAAAATCACCCATTTGCAACGCGCGCTCCGGCACATCTACAAAATCGGCCGATTGATCACGCAACCGTTCCAGCGCCGCGTCGACTTCTCCCTCCGAAACTTTTGTAGTCGGGATTTCCACGGGAATATTCTTGTAATCCGGAATTTCGAATTCCGGCGCGGTGACCACGGTCGCCCTGAAGCGCATCGACTTGTCCTCGCCGAACTGGACGTCTTCGATGTTAGTCAGTGAAGCCACGCGCAATTGTTCTTGTTCGACCGCTTCGTGATAACTTTTCGAGATCAGCTTCTTGGTGAGTTCATCCTGGATTTCCTTGCGGAACCTTTTATCGATCACCGCGCGGGGGGCCTTGCCCGGGCGGTAGCCCGGAATTTTCGCAAACCGCGCAAAGCTGTTTGCGATTGCGTCCCATTCCTTTGACACATCCTCGCCCGGCAATTCAATCTGCAACTTCGAGACGGAGCCGGGCTGTCTTTCCACTTCAACTTTCATCAGCGTGACTGTAGCGGCGGTCAGCAGGCACCGCAAAATCTGCCCTCGAAATCGGTAGGGCGCGACCGCCGGGCGCGCCGCCTCATTTCTTCGCGAATCTGGTAAGCTGCGACAGCACGCACTGCCACCGTCCATCCAGCAACACAAAGACATCTGTAGCCCGCTCCTGCGTGCTGAAGTCTTCCCCCATGAATTTCCCTTTCGTCCGAGTGAGCGCGGTCACCACGGCGCTGTCTCCATAGACACGGACCCGAATGTCGTCGGACTCCATCATTTCGTGAGTTAAAGCGCCCGACTTGATCACTCCGAGAAAGCGTTCCTTGTCGATGATTCTTCCATCGGGACCGATGATAATCCAGTCATCGGCAACAAATCGTCCGATCGCCTCCGGATCGTTCTGCACGATTGCGCGCGTGAATTCCTCTTCAAGTTTCAGGAGGTCTTCTTCCATTTCCATCCCTTTCGATTGGGCGAAGTTAACAATGTGCCGCGTTCGTTCGAAGACAACGGCGGGCTAGAGACCGCCGCTCCTTGAAACACATTTTCCCTTTACATACACCGAATGTGTCTGCGGAAAACCAAACCAGTAGGCCAATTCACGATAATCTTCACAGTCGAAGACCGCGAAATCCGCGCGCTTGCCTGCCTCCAGCGAACCGATTTTCTCTCCGCGATTGAGGCTGTATGCCGCGTTGATCGTCGCCGCGGTGATCGCTTCCGCGGGTGACATCTTCATTTGAGTGCATGCGAGCGACAAGATCATCGGCATGCTTGGCGTGGGTGACGAACCGGGATTGAAATCGGTCGCGAGCACAATTGCGAGTCCCGCGTCGATCATTTCTCGTGCACGCGGATAGTGCGCCGATCCGAGCGCGTAAACTGATCCCGGGAGTAACACCGGTTGCACATTTGCTTCCTTCAATGCAGCGATCCCCTGCTCGTCCGTTTGCTCAAGGTGGTCGGCCGTCGTTGCATTCAGTTCCGCCATCAACTTCGCACCGCCGGAATTTGTCAATTGATCGACATGGCCGCGCAGTTTTAATCCGAGCTTTTGAGCGGCCGTCAGAACTTCGCGTGACTGTGCGATATCAAAATATCCGTGGTCGCAGAAAACGTCACAAAATTCAGCCAAGTTTTCCGATGCAACCCGAGGCATCATTTCGTTGATCACGAAATCGACATATTCATCGGTCGAGTATTCCTGGGGAACCGCGTGCGCTCCAAGGAATGTCGGCACGATTTCCAAAGGCCGCTTCTGGTTCAGCTGCCGCATTACACGCAAAATTCGCAACTCATCTTCAAGAGCTAGTCCGTACCCTGATTTCGCTTCTGCTGTCGTGGTTCCACATTGCATGAACCAATTCGCGTGTTTGTTTGCGCAGGCGAGAAGATCGGCTTCGCTGGCTGCACGCGTCTTTTCCACCGTTGACCAAATTCCGCCGCCGGCCTTGGCGATCTGCTGGTACGTTTCGCCGCGCGCGCGTCGCTCAAAGTCGTCGACCCGATCACCTGCGAAAACCAAATGCGTATGTGCATCAACGAACCCCGGCATTACAACGCGTCCGCGCGCATCCACAATTTCTCCGTCGCAAACATCCTTTTCGATCTCGTCGCTCGGACCGACTCTCTCGATCTGGCCATCGTGGATCAGCATTCCGCCGTCGCGAATAATCCCGATCGCCGACAGCTCTGTCGCCACACGTGGGCGCTTCGGTCCGCTTAGAGTGACAACTTGCGAGGCGTGAAGGACGGCAAGTGAACTCATGATTTAGCAGGTCATCCTGAGCGCAGCGAAGCGGAGTCGAAGGATCCCGCGGCGCTACCTGAAAGTACAGCCACGGGATTTGATTCGCTCACTTCCCGTTCGCTCAGCCTCCAGCCTTCCCGTCTATGTTGCGGCTTCCCCAGCCGCTTCATTCTCGACTTTGCTCGGAATGACAATGCCCGTTTCTGCTTCAACGTTTCAACCTAGTTTGCTTTCCACAACCTGGCTGATTTTGTTGAACTGTGCCTCTGAAGCTGCATTGATCTTCCGAACTTTTTCAAACAGCGCTGCCTTGAATTTTTCATCTTTTAACTGTCCTAGATTAATCCGCACGTTCAACGCTGCTCCTTCAATGCAGGCGCGCGTCGCGAGCGCACCGACGCCGACGTCTGAGATGGATGCCGGATTTCCGTTTGCAGCCATCTCTGCGAGCAGTTCGTAAGACGTGGCCGCAGTTTCCATCACCTTCAGCGGGACCTCAGCCGCATGTTTCGTTGCCTCTTGGATGGCTGCCGCGCGCGCCGCTTTTTCTTCCGGTGATTCCTTAGCCAGCGCGAATGCCTCCATCACTTTATTAAACGCAGCCGTATCTTCATCCACGAGCGACAACAATTCGTCCTTGAGTCGTTGCGCTTTCACTGCCCAACCACTGAAATACTCGAGCTTATCGTCCCAGCCGCGTTTGCCGGCAGAAAGGTTCGCCACCATTCCGCCTAACGACGCACCGAGCGCTCCCATCAGCGCGGCGACAGAACCGCCGCCAGGCGCGGGCGAATCGCTCAAGGTTTCATTGCAAAACTCCCGCACGTTTAGTTTCGCGAGGGACGGCTTGGGGTCAGCGGATTCGATCTTCAACTCAATCACTTTTTCTTTTGGGATAAAAGGTTTCAGTTCGCCCAAGCCCATTGAGCGAATTGCGATATCGATCAGTTCCTCTTCCGAAACGCCCTCGGACCATTGTTGTTTTCGGAGAAAATATCGGCCGGCATCGACCAAAGATCGTTTCGGTACCATACCGACGATCTCCGAGCCCGTGACGCGTAAACCGCGCTTCGCCGCCGACTCAACGCAAGCATCAAATGCCGCGTGTAAAGGCGTTTCCTCGATGTTGGTCAAATTCATCGAGACCTGTGCGATTCCGTACTCTTTGACAAACCAGCCAATCGCTTTCACGTGTTTCAACATCCCGGGAATGCGGATCGTTTCTCCGTTCGCATCCAGGACCGGTTTTCCCGATAGCGTCCCATCTTGTGTCTTCACCCTCCCCTGCTCTCGCACATCGAATGCAACTGAGGTCGCGCGCCGCACCGATTTCGTATTCAAGTTCGCGTTGTAAGCGATCAGGAAATCGCGAACGCCGATCACGGTTGCGCCCGACTTCTCGTTAAACACCGCCGGCCCGAAATCCGGTTTCCATTCGGGCTGTTTTATTTTTTCGGAAAAGCCTTCGTATTCGCCTGCGCGGATCACGGCAAGGTTTGCGCGTGATTTATCCGTCGCCGCTTTTTCGTAGAGATAGACCGGGATTTTTAATTCCTCACCCACGCGTTTCCCAAGGCGCTTCGCGCATTCGACCGCTTCTTCCCAGCTCAAGTTGCTCACCGGAATTAAAGGGCAAACGTCCGTCGCCCCCATGCGCGGATGCGCGCCTTTGTGTTTGCGCATGTCGATCAACTCCGCCGCTTTTCTTATCGCGCGAAATGCCGCTTCTACTGCGGCATTGGGATCGCCGACAAAAGTCACCACCGTCCGGTTCGTGCTTGCCCCGGGATCCACATCAAGCAGCGAAACACCATCGACCGACCGAATCGCATCGGTAATCTGTCGAATCACATTTTGATCGCGTCCCTCAGAAAAATTCGGCACGCATTCGATTAACTTTTTCATCGGCGTCGGATTCCCAGGGATGGATGTCTAGTGTGACAACGAACGACAAGAATACGAACCTCATCGGCAACAACTCTGAAAAGAAAATGATAAGGGAATCGATGAAGGTTCACTCGTCGGACATCGCGTTTGCGAATTGCAAAAGCCTCGGGTTGGGCGGCCGCTGCCTTCATGAAGTGCCGCAACTCGGCGTAGAAGTCGTTCGCGAGATCCTTGGTAGCGATTTGCTCGTAATAAGCCATTATCTGGTCAATATCCGAATAAACCTTCGGATGAAGGACGAGCCGCATCAGCTCCCGTGTCGGCGTTCGATTTGTGCGTCGAGCTCTTCGAGTGAAATCGCTGACGAGGTGAACGCGCTGAGCTCGGAATCGCGCCGCAGGGCTTCAGCAATGCCTTCGTCTTCGTCGTGAAGAACTGACGGAAGCGATCCAAGCAGGTGCGCCGCAAGGACAGCGCGCTGATTCTCGGGTAAATCAAGGGCGAGTTTCTCTACTTCAGTAATAGTAGCCACAAATGGTTAGTGTAATCAGCGGCGTCTGGGCGAGCAAGTATCCGTGTCTCGGACGTCTCCTTTAATCGCGCGAATGCGGCTTCATCGGAATCTCAATGTCGTGCGTGGCGGCGAATTCGATCGCGCGCGAGTAGCCCGCATCGACATGGCGCAGAATGCCCATGCCAGGATCGCTGGTAAGAACACGCTCCAGGCGTCGTTTGGAATTTTCAGTGCCGTCGGCTACCACTACTATACCGGCGTGCTGCGAAAACCCGATGCCTACGCCACCGCCGTTGTGGATCGACACCCACGATGCGCCGGCAGCCGTGTTGATGAGCGCATTTAGCAACGGCCAGTCTGCAATCGCGTCGCTGCCGTCGAGCATGCCTTCGGTTTCCCGATTGGGAGATGCGACCGAGCCGGTGTCGAGATGATCGCGACCGATCACGATGGGCGCTTTGATTTCACCGCGCTTTACTAATTCGTTCATCGCAAGGCCAAACTCCGCACGTTCGCCGTAACCGAGCCAGCAAATCCGCGCCGGCAACCCCTGATAGTGAATTCGCTCCTTCGCAAGTTTCATCCAGCGAGCGAGCGTTTGGTTTTTCGGAAACAATTCGAGCGCGAGTTTATCGGTGCGCGCGATATCAGTGGGATCGCCGCTCAATGCAACCCAACGAAACGGACCGCGACCTTCGCAAAACAACGGCCGAATGTATTCGGGAACGAAACCGGGAATATCGAACGCGTTCTTTACTCCGGCTTTTTGCGCCTGTGCGCGAATGTTGTTTCCGTAGTCGAATGTCACTGCGCCTTTCTTTTGCAGCGCAAGCATTGCTTCGACGTGCACGGCCATCGAATGCATCGCCCGCTCGATGTATTGATCGGGATCTTTCCGTCGTAATGTGAGCGCGTCTTCGAGCGCCATCCCGTGCGGGATGTAGCCGTTCAACGCGTCGTGCGCGCTGGTTTGATCCGTAAGCACGTCTGGCACGATGCCACGCTTCACAATCTCAGGCAGAACATCCGCGCAATTACCGACTAAACCGACGGAAAGGAATTTTCGGTCCTTTTGCGCCTGATCAATTAACTTGAGCGCTTCGTCGAGCGACCACGCAATCTCGTCGCAATAGCCACTTTTCAAGCGCTTCTCGATCCGCGCCGGATCGACTTCGACGCCGAGAAGGACCGCGCCGTTCATTGTCGCGGCAAGCGGTTGCGCGCCACCCATGCCGCCGAGGCCGCCGGTCAGAACAAATTTTCCCTCGAGCGACCCGCCCAAATGTTTTCGCCCGGCCGCCGCAAACGTTTCGAATGTGCCCTGCACGATCCCCTGGCCGCCGATGTAAATCCACGAACCGGCGGTCATTTGTCCGTACATTGTGAGGCCCATTCGCTCGAGCCGATTGAACTCCGCGTAGTTGTTCCACTGACCAACCAGATTCGAGTTCGCGATCAGGACCCGTGGTGATTCATCGTGCGTCCGGAATTTGCCGACCGGTTTTCCCGATTGCACCAGAAGCGTTTCATCGTTTTCGAGCTCACGGAGCGACCGAACAATTGCATCGAACGCTTCCCAGCTTCTCGCGGCTCGACCTGTTCCGCCGTAAACTACGAGTTGATCCGGGTTCTCTGCGACCTCCGGATCGAGATTGTTCATCAACATCCGCATTGCCGCCTCCTGATGCCAGCCTTTGCAGGTTCGATCCGTGCCGCGTGGGGCGTGGATGATTCGCTTGCCGCTCATGTCGTAAAGATGCAAATTCTTCCTCTCTCAGCAATCATCTTGCGTTTGAAGCGTCGGCCACGTTTTGGAGTGCGGTGGTGTTCCGCCGCTTTAAGCGGACGAGCACAAAAGGTAATCGTTCGGCGGCGCTGCTGAAAGCCGTGGGGTCATGTGGCAAAATCAAAAGCGGCAGAGCACTGCCGCACTCCAAAACGCAAGCGTTCAAAGTACGCAAAGTCCATCGAACGCATTGCCAATCCCGATCATTCGTCGAATCCGTTATCAAACTCGCCCCGGCGAATCGCTTCAGCAACACGCGCAATATCACCCGATAGCGCGCGGTCTTGCGTGAGCGGTGGCGCGATTTTCCGCAGGGCCGCGAATGCGCGCTCGACACCGCGACCAGCTTTCAACGGACGGCGATATTCCAAACCTTCAGCGGCGGCAAGCAACTCGATGGCCAGCAAGTTTTCCGCAAGCTCCACGATGGATCGCAGCTTCAAGGCACTCGTCATGCCCATGGAAACGTGATCTTCTTTCCCACCGGAAGTCGTGATGTTGTCAATACTTGCAGGATGCGCGAGCACCCTCGCTTCGTTGACCAGGGACGCCGCTGCGACATGCGCAATCATAAAACCCGATTCCACGCCGGGCTGGCGCGCCAGAAACGCTGGAAGACCCTCACTCTTGTCGGGATTCGCGAGCCGATCCGTCCGGCGTTCGCTGATGCTCATGAGATCGGTGATTGCAATCGCCACATAATCGAACCCAAACGCCAGGGGTGCGCCGTGAAAATTGCCGCCCGAAACCACGTCGCCGGATTCTGCAAACACAAGGGGATTATCGGTCGCCGAAGCGGATTCAATCAGTAAAATCTCTTCGCAATGCATCAGCGCGCCGCGCACTGCGCCGTGCACCTGCGGCATGCACCGGAGACTGTATGCATCCTGCACTCGCGGGTCGTCGGTGAGATGCGACTGACGAATCTCGCTGTCTTCCATAAGCGACAAAAGATGTTCGGCCACAGCTTGCTGTCCCGGGTGCGGCCGCGCATCCTGCAGACGTCGATCGAATGCGGCCGGTGTGCCTTTCAGCGCTTCAAGACTCATCGCGCCGGAGACATCTGCCACGTATGCGATGCGTTTTGCCCGTAGAAGCGCCAGCCCCCCTACCGCGTGCATTGCTTGCGTGCCATTGAGTAGAGCAAGGCCTTCCTTCGCTTCGAGTCGCAGAGGTTTCAATTTGCCGCGCCGCAACGCTTCCTCGCCCGGCATTCGTTGACCTTCGAAAAATGCTTCGCCTTCGCCGATGACGCTCAACGCCAGATGCGCAAGCGGCGCCAGATCGCCACTCGCGCCGACTGAGCCTTTTTCCGGAACAACGGGATGCACACGGCAGTTGAGCATCTCGCAAAGCAACTCGATCACATCCCAACGGATTCCGCTGAACCCGAGCGTGAGCACGTTCGCCCGGAGCAGCATCATTGCGCGGACTTCCGATTCCGAAAGTGGCCGGCCAATTCCGCAGGCGTGACTACGGACGAGGTTCAGTTGAAGTTGGCGCAGTTCATTCGCTGGCACTCGAATATCGGACAGCTTGCCGAAACCAGTGTTGACCCCGTAAACCACCGTATCTCGCGCGACGATTTGCTCGATCAACTCGCGAGACGCAGAAATGCGCGAGCGCGCCGACGGCGAGATGGTGACGCGCTCGCCACGAATTGCGACGTCAGCGATCTCCTCCAGGGTGAGCGTCTTGCCGTTCAGCTCCACTTGCGTAGTCTAGTCATGATCGTTGAAGCGCGTAAAGCCCCGTGGGGGCCACGCCCCTTTACGGGGTTCAGGCAAAAAAAAGGCCAGGCCGAAACACGACCTGGCCTTTTGGGCGAGATGGCCCACAATAAAAAGTCGAGCACCGGATCTACTTCCCACTTTTCCCCATCGGTGGAGCAACGACCTCCTTGTGTTGTGCACAAGCCCCAAGTCCCAACGCCGTGGCCATAACAGCCACGATCATAATCATTTTCAAAAATTTCAATCCATCTCGCCTCCTTTCGTCGCAGGTTGCTCCGGTCTGTTTAGGCAGGGAACCAAGGGGAAGCAATGCTTTTCTTCAGTTTTTTGAGCCATCAAAAACTGACCGGTCGCGCTATTTCGAGTAGCCGGTTGTCCCTGCGCTTGTGGTAGTAGTCTCTTTTCTTTGAGCACAAGCACCGAAGCTCAAAGCAGTGGCCAGAACGGCCACGATCAGGATCGCCTTTAGTAGTTTCAATTATCTCGCCTCCTTTCGTTGCAAGCTGCACTGCGCGTGTAAGATCACACGGACAACAACGGTTTTGTCAAGTTCTTTGGATGTATGGCCGCCGGATCTCCCCCACTTGTCATCTTGAGCGAAGTCGAAAGATCCCGTGGAATTACCTCAAAGATTCGCCACCGGGTTGCTCGACTTCGCTCGGAATGACGGCAGGCCACTTCACGCCTCGATGACAACCGGCGTACCCTCGTCCACCAACTCGAAGAGTTCGATCACGTCCTCATTCCGCATGCGCACGCAACCATGACTCGCAGCCGTGCCGATCTTGTCCTCGTGTTTGGTGCCATGAATGTAGACGAAGCGGTCGCGCGTATTGGCATTATGCTCATCCAATCCGTCCAGCCACAAAATTCGCGATGTCACCAGGTCCTCTGTCGGAGGATACGGTTCGCCCGGATCAAGCGGAAGGCGGCCTACAAAAACGGTGCCGCTCGGCATATCGCTTCCGATCTTCGCCGCCACGCAAAAACGGCCGATCGGCGTTTTAAAGCTTCCCTCCTCCGTCCCGATACCGAATCGCGAAGTGGACACCGGATAAGTGCGGATCGGCTGCTCGTTTTCTTTTACCGTGAGTTGCTGGTCTCGAATTGAAACGTGAATGCTCTTCATTCGAATTTTTCTGCTGGCGACAAATTTCTGTTGCAGCGTTACAATCGCGATGCTCATGGGAGGTTATCACATCGCCGTTGTCGGCGCGACCGGTGCCGCCGGCAGCGAGCTATTGCGGGTGCTGGAACGGCGCAATTTTCCGGTAGCAACCCTGCGTCCTATTGGTTCGGCGCGGTCAGCCGGAAAATCGGTTCAATTTCGCGGGGAATCGATCCCGGTGGAACGCCTCAGCCGCGGGTCCTTCGACAAGATCGATATCACCTTTTTCAGCGCGGGCGGCGACGTTTCGCGAGAATATGTCCCGGTCGCCTGCCAGGCAGACGCGATCGCGATCGACAAATCTTCGGCGTTCCGGATGGATCCGCACGTGCCGCTGGTGATTCCCGAGATCAACGCGCAAGACGTGCGGCTTCATCGGGGAATCATTGCCAATCCGAATTGCACGACAACCGTGATGCTGATGGCGTTGTATCCTTTACATAATATCTTCCGCCTGCGCCGTGTTTTCGCCGCAAGCTATCAAGCTGTCTCCGGGAGCGGCACGCGGGGCGTTGAAGAGTTAAGCCGGCAGACAAAAAATTCATGCGACAATCAGGAATCTTGTAGCCGTCGCCCTGTGGGCGACGCAGCACCAGCTAACGCAAGCCAACCTCACGCTTCGCGCAGCGAAGCGGCTACAGTTTTTCCGCATCCGATCGCGTTTAACCTGCTGCCGCATATCGATTCATTTCTCGAGAGCGGCTACACAAAGGAAGAAGCCAAAATGCAGGACGAGACGCGTAAGATCATGCATTTGCCAGAGCTCCGTGTCTCGGCGACTTGCGTCCGGGTGCCGGTTTACCGGGCGCATTCGGTCGCCGTCACCGCCGAGTTCGAGCAGCCGGTCTCGGTAGAACAAGCGCGCGAAATTCTGGCTAAGGCGCCGGGATTGGAGTTGGTCGATGAACCGCACAAAAATAATTATCCCATGCCGCTCAGTGCGGCTGGTAAAGACAATTGTCACGTCGGCCGGTTGCGCTTGGATTGCGCTTTTGACAACGGGCTTTCGTTCTGGGTGTCAGGCGATCAGTTGCTAAAAGGCGCCGCGCTAAACGCAGTCCAGATTGCCGAATTACTGTAGCGACGGCGCTCTGTCGCCGTGTCACAAGCCGCGAAGCGCTGAACTTTGTAGGGCGTTTCTGTGAAACGCCAACCATTTGCTATCCTTAAAGGCCGGCGCCTTATACAGGCGCCCTACAAAGCTTTATGGCTCGACCACCACGGATTCCTGTAATGCTGCCCTGGGAGTGCAAGGTCATTTACTTTATTACACTTTGCATCGTGCCTCGCTGCAAAGCGCTGACAAATGATGCCGCTTGGAAAGCAGTGTGTGAAACGCTCGGCCGCTTGGACAAATGGAACACGTATTGCATCATGACGATGCCCGATCACATTCATTTGCTGACCGCGCCGCATGATCGAGAACTGAGCGTTGCTGCTTTTCTAAAATGGTTCAAGCGCTGGTTTAATGAGTCACATAGTGCGCACCAAAAATGGCGATGGCAGCCGGGCGGCTTCGATCGTCTTCTTCGGACGTCCGAATCAATTCACGAAAAGTGGAACTACATTCGAGAGAATCCGGTTCGATCTGGTCTGGTCGCGCACTGGAAACAGTGGCCATACCAAAAAGGTTTTGCAGACGATGAGTAGATCACGGATTGGCGTCTGACACAGACGCCCTACAACAGCGCCTTGCCAAAAAAACGGCTCCGAAATTTTTAATTCCGGAGCCGCTGCGATAATCACGTCAGAAAAATTACCGCGGCCCAGGCGATGGTGTTTCTTTCGCTGGTTTTCTCTTTCCGCCTTCGGGTTGCCCCTGTGCCTGGCCACCTCGTTGCGGCGGCGGCGGCGGCTGAGCATGAGCGTTCTGCATTCTTTCTTTTTGACTGCGCGCTTGATCTGCAGGTCCGCCACCAGACGGCGGAGTGACCGGTTGACGAAATCCAGACGGTTGACCTCCGCCGCGTTGCCCATGTTCACCAGTGGCCATAGGCGCCGGCGTGCCGAAACGTATGCGCTCCTGTGGCGAATTCTGTTCGGATTCACCTTGTCCCGGGCCGGGCTCTCCGCGTTGTCTTCGTGCTGGCGAGCGACCACGTTCTGGTTGCAGCGGCGTACCCTGCAAAGCCGACGGCTGTGTAGATTTCGCTGCTCCGGCTTGACCACCTGGCGCTGGAGATCGCTCCCCGGGTTTGACGCGGCCTTTGCCGCGGTCGAATGGCGTGGGCGAAACACCTTCACGCGGTGCCGATGGCGGTGGTGTAATTCCGGGACGACCTCGTCCGCCTGGTTTAGCTCGTTCGAACGGTGAAGGCGAAACACCTGTCGTGCCTTCCCCGGGCATTGCCGTTGCTCCGGGCCTAGCTCGCCCGGCGGCCCTGCCTTTTCCACGCTCAACTGGTGACGGCGAAACGCCTAACGAGGGAGCAGATGTAGCACCGGGCTCCAGGCGTCCCCGTTTGCCGCGAGGTCCGGGCGAAGCCGCTGGACTGCCAGCCACGCCAGCCGGATTTGTGCCTGCAGCCGGTCCCGGGCTGCCACCTTCGCGAGCAACAGCGCGAGTCGGCGGCGGAATGTTCTTTGGATTTTCGCTTTTAATCCTTTGTTCCAATTCCGCGCGGTTCGAAACACCTTTCCAACCGTGCTCGATCTTGGGCTGCGCAACCTTCGCCTTCACAGCCGGCGGCTTCACCGTAGGCGGCGCCTTGGCGAACCTAGGCGGCGCGGCAATCAGGAGCTTGTTGCCCTGCACCTTGGTGAGCGTCCCTGATTTAACCGCAGCGGAGAGATTACCCGGCGTCTCCCGCTCTATGGTGAGCCGTTGAATCGGCCGGCTCGAGTATTGGTTAACCGTGTTGAAATTCGGGCCGTAATTGTAAACCACGTTGTTTTGCACCGTAATGTTCGTCACGTTCACAGTGTTCGCGATGTACGTGACATTCTGCACCTGCGGAAAGATGCGATCGCGCAGGACCGGCTCGCCGATAAACCGAACATCGCAGAAGTTGTAATATTCCGGACCGATATCGAAGACGATATCGACATTCCCCCCAATGGGCTGTCCTTCATAAACAACTCCCGGCCCGCGCGGCGGCAAAGGCGCCCAGCCGATGTAATCGCCACCGGTTCGCCATGAAACCCAGGCCGGTCCCCAGTCGAGGTCGCTTCCCGGGAACCAGACCCAGCCGTAGTCCGCGAGATTCGCCCAGCGACCGTAGTGATACGTGGCCCAGCCGAAATCCTCGTAACTGATCCACGTCCAACCGTAATCGGTGTATGCCCAGTAACCATCGGCGTACGGTCGCCAGTTGGGATCGCTCACCCCGAGGTCCGGTTGCCAGCCGTATCCGTAGCCTTCAACGTCGATCCAGTTGCCACCGGAAAGATTGTCGTAAAAGAAATCAACCGATACGTCCGCTCCGCGCGCCTGTGGAAGAGCAGACACAGCAAATGCCAGCATCGTGAATGCAAAGAGAATCCTTTTCATAATCGTTAAATAATAAAGCGTTCGACTTTTGCGCCACGGGATTTATTCAACTTCTGATTCGAAAACTCCAGGCTCACCGCGCGTGATCTTGAAAGAGTGGAACCACTGATAACACGGATTGTCACGGATTGGGCAGCGGTCGCCGCGGCGACCGGGTAGAGCCTGCCCTGCCTGCCACGCCGAAGCGGTCGCGAAGGAGGGAGCGCGCCCGAAGGGACGCCCTCGCCGAAACGATGTTTGTTTTAACCACGAATTGGACACGATGCTGAATGGCGAAGCACGAATGACGAATGACGAATCAATGACGAACCACGAATGACGAATTTTAGAGCCAGGTGGATCGGGTGGAAAGCCTGGGGTTTGCTTCGCATCTGTTGCAGGTCCTCAGGTCGATGAGATCGGGCCCGCAGGGATCTGCCGCTTGCCCGCACTGGGCGTCTCCGTATTCGCCGCGTAGTTCTTCCTCTTCTTCTCCCCCTTCTACCTTGGCTTCCTTCTGTACGATAATTTCTTTTTCACAGAAGATAGCGAAGACAGCGAAGATGCTGGAATGTCGCTATCCCTTCGGAGTTCGTCATTCGAGCTTCGTTCATTCCTTCGAGCTTCGTCATTCGGATTTCGTCATTGTTTTCATCCGTGTCGTCCGTGGGTTGAAACTCACTCCTTTCCCAAGTTGACTCATGTGCTCCCGCCCATTTCGACCTCTCGGTTTGCCCATCTATGTCGCTCGCGTCCCCGCGGCTCCGTTCGCTCGGCGCTACCCTCGCAGTTTTTACGTTGATCACTCGCACTACCTCGTGCTCGCGCCAGCTACCCTACCTGCGTTGCCGTCTACCCGCGCGATTCCCAAACGCGCGTGTTCCATGTCGCTTTCCCCAGACGCTCCATTCCCAAACGCGCGTGTTGATTCGCTCGCTCCCGCTCGCGCAGCCTTTCGGCCCGCCCGTCTACCCGACGGCGTCCCCGCACGTCGTGTTCTATGTCGCTTTCCCCAAAGCTCCATTTGGCCTGGCGGCTTGCCCATCTATGTCGGCCGCATCCTTGCGCCTCCATTCACGAGCAGGTGCCGAAGGAATAGCCCAGCGTTTTAACGCTGGGTAACAAATTCGAAATCCGTCGAGTCCCGGCAGGGACGACAGAATGCAATATCCTCTGTAGAGGTGTTAATGTAGCGGGAGTGTGGGCTGGCGATCTTTTATTCTGCCCGGCGTCGATTTCCGCATCGATCTTCTTCAGCGCTGGTGTTTGCATTGCGATCTTAAATCCTCGGGCGACGCCGCAGGGCTGCGAGATGAACGCTGCGCCTTTGGCGCGCCAACGCTCGCAACGTTAAAACGCCTGGCTATTGTCACGACAGTTGTGTTCCTAAAGCCTGACACGCTCAAATCATTTCAGGGCAGCAATTCGCTCAGATGGGCGGCCAGATATTCGTAAACGATTTTGCGCTCCTCGGCGAAAATGCACTCGATACTTTCCTCGCCATGCCGATAGATGACACGGTACTGGCCCACGCGCAGGCGATGCAGCCCGTCCAGTTCATCGGTGAGTGCCCTGGTGTCGCCAACAGGAAGAGCAAGAATGGCGGCTTTGAGTTTGCGCCGGGGTTGCGGTGCAAGGCTGCGCTGATATTCGCGCACCTGATCTGCGACGAGGATTTTAGTCGGCAAGGCTGGAAGCAGAACGGAACTTCAATTTGCCGGCACGCAGTTTTTCGAGCTGAGCGATAAACTTGTGATTGGCCAGCAACTCCATCGTCTCAAGCATTGCGCCAAGTCGCTCGGCGGAGATGACGTGTACCACGGGCCGTTCGTGCCGGGTGATGGTGACAAGCATTCCCGACTCGGCGGCTCGCAGGGCAGCGGCTGTCTCCCGCTGAAGCTCTTTTACGCTGTACGTACTTTTCACCAGAGAAAGATGTGCTCATTTCCGCCCGCGCGTCAAGTCGGACATTGATCGGGACACTAAGGCCTGCCATGCCGTAGGTCGCCGCGGCGACCGCTCCCCAATCCGTGATATCCGTGTCATCCGTGGTTCTCCCTCTTACCTTCGCTTCCTTCTGTTTACGTTTTTTAGCGGCTTTTAGCCGCAATACCGAACCAGCTTGACGCCGAGTTACGAAG
>DASYDV010000014.1:0-55981 GCA_036499375.1 Candidatus Udaeobacter sp. | reverse complement strand
CCGGTGCTTTATCGACAATATTCACGGTGCGCCGGTGTCCGCCGCGACAGCAATGATCGTGATGGTCGATTCCGATGGAAGATTGGGCACCTTCACCGCCGATGGACCCGAGGCGGGTGAATTTCCGCCCAAAGTCATCCGACCTCAAGCCATTCCCGACGATGACAACCAGGCCATGCTCAACCTCGAAGTTCAAGAGTTGGAGATAACGCTCGCACAGCGACAGCAACAAATAGAAAACCTCACAACGCAACTGAAAGAACAGGTCGCACAAATCCAGAAGGTGAATGCCCAGCTCGAAATGAGTAAGCCGGCGGCAAAAATGATTGTGAACAAATCTAAAGCTGTTCCTTCAGGCAGAGTTCACGGACAGCTAGAACAATGAAAGGAAATTAAAAACATGAAAAATCGAAGCACGACATTGATGACCATCCTGCCGTTGTTAGTCTGCTGGGCGCTTTTGCCAGAAGCGCGGGCGGTCAGTCCGGCACCCGACGGATGTTATCCCAATTACACGACAGCGGAAGGGTGCAATGCTCTTCAGAACCTCGTAGGCGGCGCTGGAAATACAGGACTTGGTTGGTACGCGCTCTTCGCCGATGTGAACGGCGCCTTTAATACCGCAGTTGGCGGAGGAGCGCTGGTTCTCAACACCGCCGATTCCAATACCGCAGTTGGCGCTGCAGCGTTGCTGCTCAACACTACCGGCACACAAAACACGGCCGTTGGAACTGATGCGCTCGTGTTTAACGACAGCGGGAGCGACAACACTGCCATTGGTTACGTTGTGCTCATGAACAACACCACCGGCGGTTCCAACACGGCCGTCGGCGGGGAAGCGCTCACTGCCAACACCAGCGGAAACAACAACACGGTCATCGGTAATCTGGCGCTCATGAGTAGCGAAACCACGAGCGATCATGTGTGCGTGGGCAGAGAGGCCGGATCTGGTATTACCACCGCCAATAACAATATCATTATCGGCCATCACTCCGGTGTGCACAGCGTTTTTGGGCAGGAAAGTGACAGGTGCTATATCGACAATATTCACGGGGCGCCGGTGTCCGCCGCGACGGCAATGATAGTGATGGTCGATTCCGATGGAAGATTGGGCACGACCACCGCCGATGCACCAGGTGGATTTTCGCCCCAAGGTAGCCGGCGCCCAGCCGTTCCCGACCCTGCCAAGCAGGCCATGCTCAATCTCAAAGTTCAGAACCTGCGGGCGACGCTTGCGCAGCAACAGCAACAAATAGAAAAGCTCACAGCCCAGTTGAAAGAGAATGCCGCGCAAATCCAGAAAGCGAACGCCCGCCTCCAAATCAGTAAGCCGCGGGCCAAGGTGGTTGTGAACAAACCTTAAGCTGTTCCTTGAGAGAGAGTTCACGGCTTCGGCCCGACGACGCTTCCGGCCGCCAAAGGAACAGGCGTCGTGGCGAACGTGCAAGCGGTCGCGCGCTTGCGATCGCGGACATCTCCACTCCGAATTTTGTCACACGCTTGATTACTTTTCGCTGTAACTTCCGGATCGAATTCTGTAATCAAAAAGACAACCTAAACAAGAGGACAGTTATGCTAGGCGAAAAGATTGGTGGAACGTCAGGGAAGATTACTTCGCAGCGAGTACTGCCGAACCTGGGCGGAGATCCAAAAATGGAGACGTCGTTTCAAGCGACTGGATCTATTCTAGACACAGACGTAAAGGAGATGGGCACCTATTGTACGCTCGTCCGTCCCGACGGAACACAATACGGTGAAGGCCAGGGAGTGATGATTCTCAAAGATGGAAAAATGGCCACGTGGACAGGCCATGGCGTCGGCACGATAAAGAAAGATGGGACCGCGAGCTATCGCGGCGCTGTTTATTATCAAACTGCGCCATCAAAGTTGGCGCGACTGATGAAGGTCGCGGTCATACTCGAATACGAGGTGGACGCGGAGGGCAACACGCGCTCTGAATTTTGGGAATGGAAGTAGCTCGTGGCGATCAACTAGAGTTTGCCCTGGCTAGCATCGCAGGCTCGCCTTTTTTTACAACTGTTCGGTAGTTTTCGTTAGACCGTGCCGCGAAATCCATAGCGGTACGGCCGGATCGGATCTTTATTCGACGCTTCTGCAGACTCCGTTCAGCTTTGTCTGATCGTGTTCGTCCGACAGGCAGAATTTTACGTTTTCGAGCTTGCGTTCGGCTACACCGGAATCCAATCTTTTCGTCACCATGAAAACGAAGTTCCTCATGATCGCGGCCCTGGGGCTATTCTTGGCAGGGTGCAATCGTCAGGCGCATGCGCCCAAGACGGACTTGGATAGGTTCCAAGGCACTTGGAACCTCGTTTCGGCGACGCAAGATGGGAACGTCTTGCCGGACGATAAGGTGAAGAAGACGACTATTGTCTTTAAGGGTGGCACATTCCTGTTCCCAGGATCAGCGGATTACGCCACCAGCAGGAGTGGGACGATCAAACTCGACGAAACGAAGACGCCAAAGGAAATGGACGCCATCTCGACCGATAAAGACGTCATGCTCGGCATCTACCGACTGGAAGAGAACGGTTATAAAGTTTGCTTTGCCCCGGCCGGCAAGCCACGCCCCACCGAATTCGCTTCCAAGCCGGGGAGTGGCCAAATCCTCCAGTCCTGGGAGCGGCAGAACAAGGAGTGACCAACTACCGGCAGGTTGGCTAAAGCATGAGGTGGAACGCGTTGTCCTCAACGCGTTGGCAACCCGCGCGGATTGGGCGCCTGGAATTTATGGATGTGCAATGCGATGTGAGAGAAACGTTCTCGCGTTTTCCACATGCAATGCGCTGGGAAAGATTGTTCGGCCTCCGGCCTTGGAATCGTCTCGAGGACAAGACGATTCACCTTGCAGCTACAGCCTGGCCGGAGGCGGAGCCGACCCAACCGTTTCCTTTTTCTTCGCCACGTCTTTCTCCAGCGCTACGGCCAAGACTTCGTCGACGTTTTCGACCGGGACGAATTTGAGTTTTTGTTTCGCTTCCTCGGGAACATCGACCAGGTCTTTTTCGTTCAGCTTTGGAATGATGACGGTGGAAATCCCGGCGCGCATCGCGGCCAGACTTTTTTCTTTCAATCCTCCGATCGGTAGAACGAGCCCGCGCAACGTGATCTCGCCGGTCATGGCGACATCGGGGCGAACCGGTCTGTTGCTGAAGAGCGAGGCCAGCGCGGTGAACATGGCTACACCGGCCGATGGCCCATCTTTTGGCACTGCACCGGCGGGCACGTGCACATGCACGTCCATCTCGCGAAAATCCTGCGCGTTTGTGCCAAGGTCGCCGTCGCGGCTGCGCACCAGACTAAACGCTGCCTGCACGGATTCCTTCATCACATTTCCAATCTGCCCAGTGAGCGTGACATTTCCTTTGCCCGGATAACGCGTCGCTTCGATGTGCAATACTTCGCCGCCGGCGGGTGTGTAAGCCAGACCGGTGACCACGCCGGGCTTGCTGGTCTTCAGCCTTGTTTCGCGAACGTATTTGGCCGGTCCAAGCATTTCTTCCACTACTTGTGGCGTGACGATCGCGTGGTCGGTTTTGCCGCGCGCGACTTGCGCCGCGATGCCACGACACACGGAAGCGATCTGCCGCTCCAGTTCGCGTACGCCAGCTTCGTGGGTGTAATCGTTAATGATCCGTCGTAGCGCGTCCTCTTGGAATTCGCATTGGTTGGGTTTAAGTCCGTTCTCCTCCAACTGCCGCTTAATGAGATAGCGCTTCGCGATCTCGAGTTTCTCGCGCTCGGTGTAACCGGGGATTGAGATCACTTCGATCCGATCGCGCAACGGTTCCGGTATGCCCTCGATGTAATTGGCCGTGCCGATGAAAATGATTTGCGAAAGATCGAACGGCACGTCGAGGTACCGATCTACAAACGCATTGTTCTGCCGGGGATCGAGCACTTCGAGCAAAGCGCTGGCGGGGTCGCCGCGAAAATCCGCTCCGATCTTGTCGATCTCGTCGAGCATAAACACCGGATTCCGCGTCCCGCAGCGACGCAGTTCCTGAATGATCCGGCCGGGCATCGACCCGATGTACGTGCGGCGATGACCGCGGATCTCCGCTTCGTCGCGCATTCCGCCGAGGCTGATCCGGACAAATTTGCGACCGAGCGCGTCGGCGATCGATTGGCCGAGACTTGTTTTGCCTACACCTGGCGGACCGAGGAAACAAAGGATCGCGCCGTGCCCCTTCGGATTCAATTTGCGCACGGCCAGATATTCGATCAGCCGCTTCTTCACTTTTTCAAGATCGTAGTGGTCGCGATCCAAAATTTTTTGCGCCTGATCGAGATCAAGATTGTCCTCGCTTAACTTATTCCACGGAAGATCGGCGATGATCTCGATGTAACTCACAATGACCGAAAACTCCGGGCTGGCCGGCGGAATGAAATCGAGCCGCTTCAGCTCGCGCTCCGCCTGCTTCATCACGGCTTCCGGCGGATTCGCTTCCTCGAGACGCTTTCGCAATTGCTGCGCCTGTTCTTCGCCGCCACCCTCCGTTTCACCCAATTCGCGCTGAATCGCCTTGATTTGCGAGCGCAGGTAAGCACGCCGTTGTGCATCGGAAAACTGCGAAGCGACATCTTTTTGCAGTCGCTGCTGGATCTCTGCGATCTCAAGCTGCGACGAGATGTGTTGCTGCACAGCGCGTACCCGTTTTTCAACATCGAGTTCTTCGAGCAGCGCCTGTTTTTGTGCGACATCAATGTTCAGGTTCGGCGCCAGAAAATCGGCGAGCTGCTCGGGATTCTCGAGGTTCATGATCATCAAACGCGCCTGTTCCGGCGCGTCAGGCGTCAGTTCGAACAAGCGCGCAGCCGAGTCGCGCAAATTCCGGAATGTGGCCTCCCATTCCTTGCTCGGCGGCGGCAGAATCGACTGCGGCAAATCGATTTCAGCGCGCAGAAACGGATCGGTCGCGACGATTTTGCGGAGCGAAAAGCGCCGGAGACCCTGCACGATTATCAGCACATGATTGTCTGATTGCCTCAGAAGCTTCAGCACGAGCGCAGCTGTACCGATCGAGTAGAGATCTTGCGGCGAAGGGTCTTCTTTCGTTTCATCGCGCTGCGTAACGAGTCCGATCACTTTCGTCCGCGGCAAAGTGTCATCGAGTAGTTTGAGCGACGCGGCGCGTTGGACGTTGAGCGGCATAACTGTCCCCGGAAAAAGCACAAACCCACGCACCGGCAAAATGGACAACTCTTCCGGAATGCGCTGCGTCTGGCTTTCATCCAGCCCGCCCAATGCGACGGCACCCTCGGTCGCTGGCTTGGAATCCATGGTCGGTTGTAACGCGTTCAGTTTGTCTGCGCTCATGACTCTTTCCGTAAGGGAAGCGAAATCCAGAGTAACCCGTTGCGCTGCTCGGCATGCGCTTTGTCGACTTCAACTTCAACGGGCAAATTGATCTGGCGCTCGAAAGGTCCGTAATCAATCTCCATGGCGAGCAATTGCACCGTGTGCCCTTCTGCCTGGCTCGGTTCCGGCAGTTCACGTGTCCCACGAATCATAACGCGGCGTGGTTCGACAGTCAGATCGATCAGCGAACGATCCACTCCTGCAAGATCCACACAGATACGAATGCACTGTTCGCACCGGTAAGCGTTGATGGCCGGTTCCCAAGCCCGCAGCGCAAATCTGGAAAATTGGGAGCGCGACAGTTCGTACGTGATGTCGTGCAAGGCACCCTGAAGCCAGCGTAATTTGATGTTCTTTATTGGATCCATTCGGAAACTAAACATCTACCCCATGGGTCGCATTTTCAATGCGGCTGTTTAACAGGCCGTGGACTGCGTGCTGCGCCGTCCGGACGCCGCAGCGTGGCATCCCTACCATTCAACCTCTTTAGGTGACCGGGATTTTCTTCCGGCGCGATGGTGCTCCGGGTTTTTTCGCTACTTCGTTTTCCCCGGCCCCCACAAAGCGCGACCCGGTTTCGCCCCGGTGTGCTCTCCGTCCTTAATCACCTGCATCCCGTTTACAAAAACATGTTTCACGCCGGTGGCGTATTGATGCGGTTTTTCAAAGGTGGCGTGATCTGTAATGGTCGCCGGATCGAACACCACCACGTCGGCGAACATTCCTTCCTTGAGAAATCCCCGATGATCGAGACCAAGATTGGTCGCTGGAAGCCCGCTCAACCGATGAATCGCGTCGCTCATTGAAAGAACTTTTTCGTCGCGTGCGTACTTGCCGAGTACGCGCGCGAAGTTTCCATAAGCGCGAGGATGCGGATTGGATTTGGTAAAGGGCGCTTCCGGCGCCTGAGAGGCTTCATCCGAGCCGAAGGAAATCCACGGTTTCCGCAATTCCTTTTTCACGTTCTCCTCCGACATTAAATAGTAAATCGTGCCAATGCGTGATTCGTCCTCTGCGATCAAATCCATGGCGGTGTCGATTGGATCTTTCCCGCGCATTTTCGCCACTTCAGCAAGTGTCTTGCCCGTGAGCGGCTTTAGCTTCTCCGACTTGAATCCGACCAACAGAATTCTGTCCGGTGAACCCGCGGCGAGGTAAAGATTTTCCCATTTGTCGCTGTCGACATGCACTTCGGTCTTGATTTTCTCGCGCGTCGCCGGGTCGCGGAGCCGCTTGAATAACGCAGGATAACCCCCGTCCTCCGTCCACGGCGGCAAACAGGCGTCGAGCCCGGTGCCGGCGGCGGTGTACGTGTACATGTTCGCGCGGACATTCAGTCCTTCCTTTTGCGCGTGTTCGATGCGCGCGAGCAGTTCGTTTTCTTTCGGCCAATTTTTTTTGCCGGCGGCTTTGATGTGATACACCTCAGCCGGAATGTTCGCTTCGCGCGCGATCCGAAGCAGTTCGTCGAGGCCTTCGAACAACTGATTCCCTTCGCTGCGCATGTGCGAGATATATTTGCCTTTGTATTTTGCGGCGACCTTGCACAGCTCGATAAGTTCTTCTGTTTTCGCATAAAACGCCGGTGGATAAATCAGGGAAGTGCCGATCCCGAGCGCACCCGCTTCCATTTCCCTGCGCACCAGCTCGCGCATTTGATCCAGCTGCTCAGGCGTCGGCTGTTTATCTTCAAATCCAATCACGTATTCGCGAATCGTGGTCGCGCCAATGAACGACGCCACGTTGCACGAGATGCCGCGCTTCTCGAGATACTGCAAATACTCAGCAAGCGTGTTCCATTTGACGTCGTACTTGATGTCGCTCTGGTTGCGCAGCATCTCCTCGCGCACACGATCGTTCACGGGCCCCATCGATTCGCCTTCGCCCATAATCTCGGTTGTCACGCCCTGCCGGATTTCGCTCTGCGACCGGCCATCCTGAATCAACGACTCAGTCGACCAGGAAAGCATGTTTATGAAGCCCGGCGCGACAGCGAGTCCTTTTGCGTCAATCACCGTGTTTGCTTTCGCAGATTTAAAATCGCCGATACCCGCGATGCGATCACCACGAATCGCGACATCGGCCTGCCGCGGCTCAGCGCCAGAGCCATCGTAAATCGTTCCGCCACGGATAATCACGTCAAAATCTCCGGCGCCTGCCGACGGCGAGTTCTCCTGGGCGAAGGTGGGTAACACGGTTATCAGAAACGCTCCAAGCCAAAAGAAATTTCGTTTCATTAAGCGGCTGACGGTATCGAGCGCTGATCTCGATGCAAAATGCTCTTGTAGGGGAGCAGAAGTGATCCTGCTGGTGCGACCGACTGTGCCGCACAAACCGAATCGTACAGTGAAGCTTTGCTGAACAGAGACCAGCCCTCTCTGACGAACCAGCAGGCCACGCGGGGCCGCGGATGCGGCTTCGTGAGAAGAGGGAAATCAGAATTGAAGAAAGGGAAAACATCTGATGAAAACGACAATGAAATCGAAGCGTCGCACTCCAGTGTTGCTGTCGATCCTTTGCGCAGGCCTTGTTACAACTTTTCTGGGCGGATGCGCCGAGGGACCGTACGTGGCTGGGTATGACACCGGTTATTATCCGGCGGCATATTATACGCCGTACTCCTACGATTATTACCCCGGCTACCCGGCTTCGTACTATTACGGCGATACAGTGGTCCGCTCCGGCGTTCGCTACAACGACGCCTACGGTCCGCGTTACTACAGCGCCAGGAGTGTTTACGGCGACTGGTAATAATTTGCGACGCGTGCTTGGTTGACGCATCGGTGCCGTCCGCGTTTGGCGGAGGCTCCGATGCGCTCATTTTTTTAGCTTGCGTTTGGGTGCCCGCTCACATCAAATGAGCGCCCCAAATGTTTATCCGAGCGATACGCGAAAAAAGCCGACGTGCTGTAGCAGCCACGCTCTCGTTGCTGTGCGTTGCGTTTTTTGCACTGCTAGCTGGCGGCTGCGCTGACGCGTACTACGCCAATCTGAATGCAAACCGCACACCTCTGGCGCGTTACAATACTTTTTACGCACCGGATTATTATCCGTACTATCCTTGGGACGGTTATTACGGCGGCGCGTACTACTACGGCGAGTAAGCATTATTTTTCGGTCTGATTCAGCGGTTTGATCTAACCGGCGCGCCGTAACTCCCGTGCGCGCGATTCTCTTGTATCGTGATCGCTTCTCCACTGGTCGCCAAAGTGACAGAAACGTCACTTTTCCGGTCAAACGCGAGCACTCACACGGTGTCTATTGTTGATATGAACATGGAAACTACCAACTCAATGCTGGTTCGTGTCTGTCGTTTCTTCAGTGATCGCTACGCGTACCGGTCGCAACCTGGGTACTCCGCCGAGCTCGTTGCTTTCGGAACAATTATTCTCATCGCAGCATGGCCAATCATTTTAGTCGCTCACGCAATGGCCGTCGCACCAAAATAATCAAACGAAAGAAATGGCGATGCGTCACCAACTCCATTCGTACGCGGACCTGAAGAAACAGATTCACAACGACTTGCGGATCCAACATCCCGAATGGATCCAGCCAAATGGCGAGTCTCCCATGTGTGATTCTTACGAGGCCCGCCTGGTGAAAACACTCCATGTCTTGATACGGCAACACCCGAGTGTCGGGTGCGAGGCGATCGTCTCAGGTAAGGCAACTGTTGACTCGTCGACAGAAAGCGCGCTCGATCAGTTTGCTGGTTGGGAAGGAGGTGGGAGCACTCCATAGAGATACTCGCCATCGTCGTCCCGCTCCGGCGACTTCATGAATATCTTCGTAATATCGCCGGCGGCAGGCCCACTGGGAGCTTTGAACAAATACAATGTGATGCGCACGTTATCGGCTCGACCAACCTTCAGGATTTTTAGCGGAAACGTATAAGTGAAAGTCTGTCCGCCTTGGACCTGCCGCTGGCTCTCAGGTCCATTGACCGACTCGAAAACAGTTATCGAAGAGCTCGATGAATCCGTTCGCTCACCGATGACATTCCCCGCAAATCGGCCTGACTCGTGGACGACCACGCTGACGCGGATCTCCGTTGGATCACTCTCATCCGGTACATACCACCACTGCTTTAGTTCAATAACGTTTCTGAGAAGTTTGCGACTCTCCATCCGGGCTCGGTATTCGTTGGAGACGGCTCGCTGGCGCAGTTTTCCGTACAGCTCACCGCCAGTTACGAAAAGGATCAGCGAAAGTACCATCGAGGCAAAGTGAATCCGCAACAGTCCGGAAGTGGGAAATAAAGCGACGCCAATTGAACTTAAGGTGACGTGGATCGCGACTACTACGACGTAAGTCCAAAAGATAAGGCCTCGAAAATCCAACGAGATCCAGTTGCCGCCGCGGGGTCCCATGAGCACCCGATCCAGGAAGTAGATTAGGATCGAGAGCAGCCCAAGAGACAGACAGATGATCAGATGTTTGCGCCAGACGTTCTTCACACGCGATCTCTTCTATCAAATTCACACGGATGAATACAGTTCCAGATTGGCTTGGCAAAGTGGGCCTGCTACTTGTGCAAGCCAAACCGATGGTTAAAGGTTGCCGCTCGTTAAGCCAAATGAAGCACAATCTCACCGCTACGTCGTCGTCGCTGGTTTTTACTGTGCTTTGGCCGCCGGCCAAACCATCAAGGATCCCGCTCAAATCGAGGTCTATGTCACGCCGTACTACAATTCCAAAGGCCCCGTGATCGAAGTTGGCCAGTTCAGCAGTGGTTTGGCCGCGAAAAGTGAATCCGAGTTTGTCGCTACGATTTCGAAGATGAAACAATCATGGGACACGCTCAACTTCGCCGAGGTGTACGTGGCCGCGATTCGCCTCTACGATCTCGGTTTCAGAAAGGAATCAATTTACTGGTTTTATTCAGCCCAGTATCGTGGCCGGCTTTTTGCGACGTTGATCGATCGCGAAAAGATGGGGAGCATGGGTGATCCCGGTTTCGAACTGGTCCAGGCACAAAATGCCTTTCAACAATTGGTGGGCCCATACATCAATGGGTACGCTTTTGGCGATATCGATCAATTGATCCCGATTATTGAGAGGGTCCAAAGAGAAGGAAAAGGCGTGCCCGACCTAACCAAGATTTACCCTCGCGTGTCCTTCAAGCCGAAGTCGGAATGGGACGCGGGAAACAAGGGACTGAATGAAGGCCTGACAAAGCTGCTGACGACCCTCAGGAACGAAAAAGCAAGTATCAAGCAGCAAAGGATCGAACGCGGAATGGAAGCCAAATTTTCAAAGCTGCCGAGCAAAGACCTCCCAAAAGGATCGGGCCTCTGATTTCCGGACTAGTGACTTTGTTCAGTTTCCTTCGGTGCTGCCTGTGAGACTGCAATGAGGAACAATGAACAAAAACTGCGCCGCCGCGGCGACGACGTGAATGTGTGCTGGGGATGCGTAGTCATTGGACCGCTTTTCTTGTACTCATTTATTGTGAGTCGTTACGGAGTGGCCCCCTAGTGCTGCGTCGGGCGTGGCCTCGGTGTGGGACGTGGCCTCGGTGTGGGTGAAGGCCTGGGTGTAGGTGTAGGTGTAGGTGTAGGCGTTGGTGTTGAAAGATTCAGATCGAGCGCGAAGACCGTGCCGACGCCACTGGTGCCGCCGGCCATGGCCGTGCCATATAAGTTGCCGTCGTCGCCCTGGACTAACGCCGCGCGGGGGAATGCACCTAAAGCTTCGTTGTTGGAAAAGTTATAGATAGTCGTGAAGACGCCTGCGGGGGTGATACGGAAGATGGTGCCCAAACTGTCAGTGCCACCGGACGAGGCTGTCCCATAGAAATTGCCGTCTGCGGCTTGAATCAGGGAAGCGAACGGCTGAGAGCCGTTGGGGCCGGTAAAATTGACCAAAACCGTATAGTCGCCACCGGGAGTTATCTTGAAGACCGTGCCGAGCTCCGCGGTACCGCCGTATTCCGTCGTCCCGTAAAAATTGCCATCACTTCCCTGGAGGAGCCCGTCGTAGGGTCGGTCGCCCGTGTTACCGGCGCCGCCGACAAAGCTATGCAGGACCGTCACCACTCCGGCTGGAGTGAACTCGAAAACCGAGCCAGCGTTTGTGTCGCCGCCGCCTTCGTAACTCGTTCCGTAGAAATTGCCATCGCTGGCTTGGATAAGAGGTGCGCGCGGATCTCCGGGCTCGCCATTACTTTGATGCACAGTAACCGACTGCAGCAGGGCGCCGGCGGGTGACATTTCGAAAATCGTGCCATGGCCGGCAGTGTTTTGGATGTTTGGCGTGCCGCCGCCGACGGTCGTGCCGTAGTAGTTGCCGTCGGTGCCTTGCACCAACGCTGCTTGGGGGCTGATCCCATCCTGATTATCGGCCTGGTCGAAAACAAACAGGGTGGTTAGGTCGCCCGCCGTGGTCATCTTGAAGACGGTGCCGTCCAAGGTCGGTCCGTTGATGCCACCCGCGGTGGTGCCATAGAGATTGCCATCGCTGCCCTGGATGAGCGGCGCAAATGGCTGAGCGCCGTTGTCCACGGTGAAGTTGACCAAAGTCGTGAAGTCGCCCGCAGACGTCACGCGATACGCTGTCCCATAGCCGGCGCTACCGCCGCTGGGCGCGGTCCCGTAAAAATTGCCGTCACTGGCCAGGAGCAGACCGTTTGTCGGATAACTCCCGTCGAGCGTGTTGAAGTCATGCAGAACGGTCAGGGTCGGTGTTTGCGCCTGCGCGAGCTGCGGCGTGGCGAGAACGATTGCGGCCAGCAGAAGAGTCGCGGTGGCGAGGATATTAATATGGCGTGATATATTCATCTTAGTGAGAGTAACGTTATTGGTTGTTTCTTGTTCTGACTGATAGGACATTGGTTGATGCTTGCGTCGGAGATTATCGTTAGGGCAGGAAGGTCCCTCTGTAGCGTTTTACGGCCTTAACGTCCAATTGGTCGATCGTACCATCCACGTTGACATCCTCGCGAAAGTTCGTCGCATCGGTCGGCTGCCCGAGATCGGCCTTAACGAGGTCAAGGTCAGCCTTGGTCACCGACCCATCGCCGTTGACATCACCCATCAGCAGACCCATCGTGACCGAGGCAGACGCGAGCGTGTTCGATTGATCGTCGTGCACGTTAGTAACACTAACTGTGACGTCTTCAGCATTGCATGTGTTCTGCTTGAGGCTCACGATGAACTGATGAGGATTGGTGCTATCGATCACGCCGCTGACTACTCTCCCACAACTGGATGTTATGCCGCCGACGGATGTCAGGTTGTTATTGAAAGTCAGGGTAATCGCAGCGCCATTTCGGCCGCAGCGATCCTCAATTCCAGGTGTCCCCGTAAGTGGCAGGTCAATCGCGAAGCCACCCTTCACCGATGCCGCGCTTAGCAAGGTGAGCGGGTTTGGAAGATTCAGATCGAGCGCGAAGACGGTGCCCAGGTTGTATAAGCCGCCGTCCTGAGTTGTGCCGTAAAGCCGTCTATCGGCACCTTGAACTAACGTCCCCTTGGGTTGGGCCCCGTCTGTATCCCCGGAGCCGCTGTAGGTGAAGCTATAGACCGTCGTCAGCATGCCGGCGGGGGTAAGCTGGAACACCGTGCCTTGGAGATGGCTGCCACCGCCCAGAGTCGTCCCGTAGAAGTTACCATCCGTAGCTTGGATCATTTGACCGAACGGTTGGGCGCCGTTGCTGCT
This sequence comes from Candidatus Udaeobacter sp., assembly GCA_036499375.1. Classification (GTDB taxonomy): domain Bacteria; phylum Verrucomicrobiota; class Verrucomicrobiia; order Chthoniobacterales; family UBA10450; genus Udaeobacter. The sequence continues at coordinate 42,939 of DASYDV010000014.1, read as the reverse complement.
GTCAAAACTGATGAGCTCCTCGTATGTGCCCCCTTGGGATATCCGATAAGCGGTGCCCAGGTGACTGGTTCCACCGTACTCGGTGGTGCCGTAAAAATTACCATCGCTGCCAAGGACAAGTCCGCCGTTCGGCGTGCCACCGTCGGGAGTGTCATTGAAGCCGCGGAGCACCGTCACCACGCCCGCGGCGCTAAACTGGTAAACCGCGCCGGCGCCAACGACGCCACCCGAATTGTAGGACGTGCTATAGAAGGCGCCATCGGTCCCAAGGACAAGCGGCGCGTTTGGGATAGCAATGTCGAGACCTCCATAGACGGGGAACGAACCCAACAGATCACCTGCACGCGACATCTTGAAAATCGTGCCCAGCGCCGAGCTGCCGCCATTCTGCCTCCCGCCGCCCGCTGTTGTGCCATAGAAGTTGCCATCCGATCCTTCCACCAGTGCCGCTTCGGGGGCGTTGCCGTTGGGCCAGGTGGCGGTCGTGCTGTCGTAGGTAAAGACAAAGAGCGTGGTCAAGGTTCCATCGAGCGTGAGCTTGAAAAGCGTGCCGTATTCAAAGGCTAAACCTCCGGCGGTTGTGCCGTATAAATTGCCGTCGGACCCTTGGATCAGTGCCGCCAGCGGGTTGCCCTCGTCGGCTAGCCCGCTGAAGCGGTAGATTGTGGTCAGTGTGCCGCTGGGCGTGATCCGAAATACCGTGCCATTATCGGCCCCGTAAGAAGGCGTGGTGCCGTAGAAATTGCCATCGCTGGCCAGGAGCAGCCCTTGAGTAGGATAATGGCCATTGGTGCCGTCAAAGCTGGCCAGCGTGGTCTCGACCGCGTCGGCGCAGGCCAACCGCGGGAGGGCGACGAGGATTGCTATGAGAAGCCCTGCGGCGGTGAGATGACGAGCGGCCCGAGCCGCGATCTTTGTGAGGATGGTGTTGTGGTTGGAATTTTTCATTTTTGTTTTGCTTTCACTCGACAATGTGAAAAAAAGCCGCCAGAACGGACATCGAATTAAAAAGATTTTGCTACCGGCTCGGGGCGCGCTGTGTCAGTCTATGGGGGAAGAACGAAGGATCATGCCCCCGAATTTGGAATCATCTGAAGATGTCACCGAGCTGTTGTTGAACTGGCAGAGCGGTGACGACGAGGATGCGGCCGCGAAGTTAATGCCCCTCGTTTACGAAGAGCTGAGGCGTGTGGCGCGCGCTTACCTGCAACGCGAACGCGGCGATCACACCCTTCAGGCCACAGCGCTCGTGCACGAAGCGTATCTGCAGTTAGTCGATGACAAAAAGGTGACCTGGAAGGATCGCGCGCACTTCTATGGCGTGGCTGCACGACTTATGCGGCAAATTCTCATGCAGCACGCCCGGGCGCATCACGCGGCCAAGCGCGGCGGACCAGAACAACATAAATTGTCGCTCGAAGAAGCCGGCGAGCTGCCCGGCGATTCTGCCGTAGAATTACTGGCGCTGGATGATGCGCTGGAAGATTTGACGAAAATATATCCGCGCAAGAGCAGGGTGGTGGAGTTGAAATTCTTCGGCGGGATGGAGGCGAAGCAAATCTCCGAAGTCCTGCAAGTCTCGGAGAAGACCGTCTTGCGTGATTGGAATTTTGCCCGGCTCTGGCTCTCCCGCGAGTTACGCAAAGATGCAGCCTGAGCGCTCCGAGTGGTTCGCAGAATTGGTCGAGCACGCTTTTGAACTAGAGAGCGCGCAACGCACCACCTTTCTCGCGCAAGCCTGCGGCGACGATCTAGAACTGCGCGCGGAAGTAGAAGCGCTTCTGCAAGAGGAGGAGCGCGCCGCTAAGGTAATGTCCGCGCCGGCCGCCGAGTTTGGAGCGGAACTATTGCGCCACGAAGCTGCTATCGGCGAGCTAAGTATCGGCGAAATGCTGGGTGACTACCGGATCATTTCTCTGCTCGGCGAAGGCGGCATGGGCGAAGTTTATCTGGCTGACGATACGCATTTTGGCCGTCAGGTTGCGATTAAACTGATCAAGCAAGGTTTCGGGACCAAAGAGTTCGTCAGGCATTTCCGGCAGGAAGAGCGCATCCTCGCGGCGCTCAACCATCCTAATATTGCCAGGCTTTACGGCGGCGCTGTTACTCAGAAGGGCCTGCCCTATTTCGTGATGGAATATGTGGAGGGAATTCCGCTCGAGGCCTATTCGGCCCAGCATGGGTTGAACATGCGAGAGCGGCTAGGTCTCTTCCGCAAGGTTTGCGCGGCTGTTTCCTATGCGCATCAAAACCTTGTGATCCATCGCGATCTCAAACCGGCTAATATCCGGGTAACAACGGAAGGGGAACCTAAGCTCCTGGATTTTGGCATTGCGCGGTTGCTCGATCCAGAAACTGCCGAAACGGATAACAAAACGCTGGTAACAACCCGCGCGATGACTCCAAATTATGCGAGTCCTGAACAACGGCGCGGCGAACGCATGACGACAGCCAGCGACGTTTATAGCCTTGGAGTTGTCCTTTACGAATTGCTAGCCGGCCAAAAACCGGGTGTCCGGAAAGATGGCGAAGCTGATTTGAAAAAATTGGACGCCGATCTCGATAATATTGTCGGCAAAGCGTTGCGGACCGAACCGGAGCGGCGTTACCCATCGGTCGGACAATTCTCCGAAGATATCCGGCGCTACCTGGAAGGACTGCCGGTTATAGCCCGCAAGGATACCTTCACGTATCGGACATCAAAGTTCGTCGGCCGCCACAAGATCGGTTTGACTGTAACAGCCTCTGTAGCGCTACTCCTCGTCGGCGCGACCATCGTCGCCACATGGGAAGCGCATCGCGCCAACGAACAGCGCATCCTGGCCGAGCGGCGCTTCGAACAAGTGCGGCGGCTGGCCGATTCCTTGATGTTTGAGATTCACGACTCGGTGAAAGACTTAGCCGGTTCCACACCGACACGCCGGCTTATCGTCAGTCGCGCTCTCGAGTATCTCGATAGCCTGGCGCATGACGCCGCCGGCAATTCCGCACTACAACGCGAGCTAGCCACCGCCTATGAGAAGATCGGCGACATCCAAGGCAATCCTTATTCCGCCAATATCGGCGACACGGATGGCGCCCTAACGAGTTATCGCAAAGCCCTTCAGATTCGAGAAAACTTCCCGCCGGCCGCGATCACCACTGATACCCAAATGGAACTAGGCCGCAGCTACCGCGCACTCGGCGACATCATGGACCAGAAGGGTGACGTCGGGCAGACGATTCGCGATTACCGGCGCTCCTTGCAAATCTTCACCCAACTCGCCGCGAACGAGCCCAAGAATCCCGCCGTCCAGGACGAGCTCGCCCGAGCCTACGAGACGCTAGCCGATGGCCTGGGCCGGACCGCGAACGCCGACGCCGAGATCCTGGCGAATTACAAAAAGTCGCTCGCCATCTGCGAAGAATTGCTACGCCAAGACAGCTCCAAAACAAAACGGAAGAGAGCCGTCGCGATCAATCTGATGAAAATCGGCGGCGCTTCAGATCCACACCAACCGGAGACCATCGCCGCCTACCGAAAAGGAGTCGCCATCCTTGAGTCTCTGGCAGCGGCCGATTCGGATAACGGTCGCGCCCGTCGCGAAGTGGGCTGGGGTTACGACCGTCTTGGCACCACGCAGGTGGCCGCGGCCGATTATGCAGGCGCGGTCGAAAGCCTCCAGAAAGCACTCACAATTCGAGAGAAATTCTCGGCCGCCGACCCACAAAATGCGCAGGCTAGTTTCGATCTCGCAGTCGGGCACGTCGATCTCGCGGAAGCTTTGACCGCCAAAGGTGATCCTCTGCGGGCCGTGGAAGTGGCGCGGAAAGGAGTTGTTATTCTGACCTCACTCTTAACAACCGATCCCACTAACGTTATTTATTCGCGCAACCTGGCGATTTGTGAGGAAAAACTCGGCGAAGCTTTCGCCCGCTCCGGCGCGGATAAGAACGCGCCGACCGCAGAACGAATTCGCGCCTGGTCGGACGCGCGCGAGACGTACGTAAAAGCGGGTGTTATTTTTTCAAGTCTCCGCGATCACGGCACCTTACCGCCGGCCGACGCGGATCAGCCGAAAAAATTCGCCATACGCACCGTCGACTGTCAGCGGGCGATCGAACAACTTACCGCCGCGAACAATTCACGCTAAGCTACTTCGAAATCTGGCTGAAGGAGAGCAAATCCGACGCGGACATCGATGTGATCTTTAGCAGGCTGCAGGTATGGGGGGACGAAGGTGCCCCTAGCGAGCGAAGGATAACATCAATGAGGGTGCGGTGGTTGTCCGAGAGGAAATTGACCGCTAGAATTGCCACCCGAGACGGCCGTGACGGGAAGGCTCTCGAACGGATTGACTGCCTGCGTCACGAACAGCGTAGTTCTTCATCTACATCACGTGGATTGACGAACGTGCCGCAGATTTCTTCTAGCAGAATCGCCCGCTATCGCGCAGGCAAACGTGTCACGTCAACCCGCAAATGTGCGGCAGTGCATCCGAGTCGGTTCCTAATTCCTCGTACGGAATGGCCGCGGAATGCTTGCGTGAAATCCTGTGCATCGTGCTGGGCGATCCCCTGACGTCGCAGGAACACATAAACTGGTCTCCAATAAATCTGGCAAAGTTCTGACAATGCGCTCAGCCCGTGCTGCGACGCTGTTTGCGAATCGGCTGCCTGGCGCACGACCGTCCAACGCGTGGAAGCAAAGGAGCCATCCCGCGTTGTGGTCTGCAATGCTGGAGCCATTACATGTTTTTTACCCAGATGACTAAAAACTTACAAGCCGAGACACAGGATCTACTGTCCGCTTTGCGATTCGCTGAGCAGCTTGATCAACTCATCTTTCCACAACGTCGCAATCGTGTGGCTGCCGTGGCCACGCGTTTTGTCGCTGAACGGGATCACCAGCGGTCGGGCGTGCGGGACGCGCTTTATCTCAGCCTCGAGGACTCCGAGCTCTGGCGGATTGATCAGGTCATCGGCGGAATTGATGGCGAGAAGCGGCGCGCGGATTTTTTCCAAATTCGGACCGGGATCATAGTCGTGTGATGCCTCCACTGCGTACAGCACATCGTTTGCATCGTCTGCTTTAACGATTTGATCCACGAATTTGTCGAGAACTTCATCCGTTTTCGCGAGCGTCGGCGCGTCCTTCTGGCGTAAGACCGGATTGCTGCTCATGAACCACAGCATCTCTGCGGTGGTGCGCAGGCTCGGTGGTTGTGTTTTGTACTCACCGCCGTTCCAGGCACGATCATTCCGAATTGCGTCGATGATCATTCGGCGCCACGCGCGGTTCCGCGCTGAAATCTGGGTCGGCAAACTCGCCAGCGGCATTAGCGCGTCCATGAAATCGGGATGCAGCTCGCCCCAGAGCCATGTGTGCATTCCACCCATCGAGGTTCCCATAATCAAGCGCGCATGATTCACGCCGAGTCCCTCAGTAAGCAGTCGGTACTGCGCCTCGACCATGTCCAAGTAACCGTACCGCGGGAATTTCGCGTGCAGTCCGTCGCTTGGCTTGCTTGATTTGCCATGGCCAATCCCGTCCGGTAACACAATGAAAAATTTTGTCGCATCCAACGGCTGATCTTTCCCAAACAACTCGCCGGCAAACTCAGGGCGTATAAATTGCGCGCCGCTGCCTGTCGTCCCGTGCATGATGAGAACCGCATTGGTCGTTTTGCCCTGCGCATCTTTTTTTGGTGTCCCGATAGTTCGGTAATGGAGACGCATCTCCGGTAGTGTCTCGCCTGAAGGAAATTTGAAATCGCGAATGGTGTAATCGCCTTCTGTCGGCGCCGGGTAATCGGCCGCCGACACGAACGTCGCGGCAAAGATCAACAAAAGAGATGCGAGGCGTGGCAGAGCTGAGATCATGTTAATGCTAGCCACCTTGTAATATCATTCTGAGCGAAGGGGATAGATTCTCGCTGTCATTCCGAGCGAAGTCGAGAACGGAGCGGCTGGGGAAGCCGTGACATCAACTGGAAGGCCGCGGGCTGAGCGAGCGGGAAGTGAGCGAATCAAATCCCGCGCCTTTCCGGTAAATTCCACGGGATCCTTCGACTTCGCTCAGGATTACCGCAAAGTCGTTTTCATGTTAACGATTCCCCTGTCGTTCGGCTTGGATTCGTTTGAGCAACGCGGTGTGGGTCCGTTCAAGATCGTTAGCAAATTTCACAGTGGCTTCTAGAGCTTCGGGATATATCTCGAACTGTTTTCGCAATTTCTTGGTGGCCGGGTCGTAAAAGAAGGAAATCTCCTGATCGAGATTCGGCACGATCAGTTCGTCGCTTAATTTTTGATAACGCGCCAACCGGCTCAGTCCCCAGCGGATGACAGATTCGTCGTTGCGGAGAGCGGTAAGCGTCTCCAGGTCGAGTAGCTGAATGCCGCCCGCCTGAAGCATCGTCGCGAAATCACCCGGGTTGTAGTCCGTAATGAAAACGAATGGCTGCAATGGCGGCATCTCTCCTGTGTCGAGCGCGCGTTGAAACTCCGTTGCTTCTTGTTCTTGTTCCGCGCGGCTAACCTTGTTGCTCTGGATTCCGCCACGAAGGGTTCGCTCGATCGACGCCAGAATTCGGTCGCGCCGTTCTGCGTCTTGTCGGTGCTGCTGATAACTATTGAGCCAGAATGCCGCGTAAACGCCAACGAACACCAGAATTAACTCAGCAACCCAGCGCCCAAAGCGCACCAAAGGCGAGCGTTTTTCAGTTGTTTGACTCATGATTCGTGGGAACAATTCAATCAATGAGACAATCGTGGTCAGTCAACAAGTTGACCGATTTTGTGGCGAACTCGATCCAAAACGCACACGCAGATGATGCGCCATTCCATCATTTGCAATTCGAGCGTGTGTTTCCCGATGACTTTTATGCGGAGATGTTGGAGGCGATGCCAGTGGCCGACGACTACCGCGCGATGTCTGGCAAAAGCAAAGTGGGCAGCAGTAGGCCTGATGGCAAACCGACTCGCTCCAAGATCGATCTTTTTCCGGAGTACATCCGTCATTTATCGCCGAAAAAGCGCGAAGTGTGGGACGTAGCCGGCCAGGCACTGCGTTCTAAAGAAGTGGAGAGAGCCTTCGTCCAACGACTCGCGCCGGGCTTGGAACGACGCTTCGGCGCAAACTTTGCAAAAGTGGGAATGTATCCAGTGCCAATCCTGACTCGCGACATTCCTGGGTATCGCATCTTCAAACACACGGACAGCCTTTGGAAAGGCATCACCGTCCAGTTGTATCTGCCAGCCGACAATTCGACGCCACATATCGGCACGATTTTTCATGAAGTGCTTCCGAATGGCAGGAAACCGAAAAAAGCGCAGATGTCGTTCTCGCCCAATGGCGGCTACGCATTTGCAGTCGCTGACAATACATGGCACTCCGCCGATCCGGTCGGACCGGAAGTTAGTACGCGCGATAGTATCCTACTGACGTACTTCGTCGACGCCGGGCCATTGCGATTTCTGCGCAATCGCGGCCGGCGAGCATCGAATTTTGCCCTGAATGAGTTGCGTAATTTGACGCACAACTAATCCGGCTTCGGCGAGCCGCTTAAAGCTAAGAGGCTCGGATCTCTCCGCAATTATTTCGGGAGTTTCGACGCGATCACGTCGATCTTCTCGATGGAAGGTGATTTCGCCAGAAGTTCGGCCGCTTTCTCCATCAAGGCCTGCGCCACCTTACCGTTCAAATGCGCATCCCGACCAGAGTCATCCGCGAACGTGTCGAAAATCCCATACCGGGACGGCCCGATTTTAATTGCAAACCATGAGACCGTTTTCGGCTCGGCCTCCACTAATCCCTGCCCAGCTTCTAAGAACTTCTCCAATTCCGCTTCCTTGCCCGGTTTCGCCTCCAGCGCTACCCACAGTGCCTTTCCATTCATGATTCCATCCTCCTTTTCGATCTTTCCATCGCACTCGGCAGCGAATCTGTCTACCCACAACCGTTCGATGATCCGTTCTAACTTCTTTGCCGCGCCGATTCGTGCGCAAGGATGGGCCCGCGACTTCAAAACTTTTTGTTGAACGACTTGCGTAATCTTAAGGTCGATCGATCAAGCGGCGACGCCTTCGCTTTTCACCGTGGCAATGGCCGCTCCATGTTCGCCAGTGCATACGCCGTAACTGCGACGACGGCCGAATTCTCGGCGAGTTCCTTGGGCAGAATCTTGTCCAGCGTGTCAGCGGCGCTGTGATGATAATTAAAATAGAAACGGCTGTCCTGGATTGGACTGAAAGCAGGGATCCCAGCCTTTTCCAGCGGCCCAATATCGGCACCACAATGTTCCACTAGATCAAGAATGCCGGCCCCTGAACCCTGCAAAATTGCCGCAACAGGCGCGAGCATTTTTTTCATTTCTGGTTTTCCTTTTATGTTAATGCCAAGGGGATGGCCTGCGCCGAGATCCGTTTCCATCGCTGCGAAATGGTTCGACGTTTCCTTTTGATGATCTTTCGCATACTGCTTTGATCCAGCCAGACCGTTTTCTTCGTTCATCCACGCGATCACGCGAATTGTGCGCTTTGGTTTGAGATGAAGTTTTTGGATCAAATTCGCCGTTTCCATTGAGACTGCGACGCCCGCGCCATCGTCAATTGCGCCCGTGCCCAAGTCCCAGGAATCCAGGTGACCTGAAACGACAATCAACTGTTCGGGATGTTGGCTGCCTTTGATATCTCCAACGACGTTTGCGCTTTCGACATCCGGCAGAGTTTGCGGCGTGAGAACCAATTTCATTCTCACCGGTCCCTGGCGGACCAGGTTCGCGATCAAATCTGCATCCTCCGCGGTTACCGCGCCGGCTGGAATTTTCGGCGCGTCATTTGCGTAATCGGTCTCACCGGTGTGCGGAAGCCGATAATCGACGCCACCCACTGAACGGACCAAACAGGCAATCGCGCCTTTTTGCGCAGCTGCGACTGGGCCATTGCTACGAAAAACCACCGCTTCGCCGTACGCTTCTCCGCCGTGACCTTCCGTCGCCATCTGTTTATCGAATCGATAATTGAAGAGCACGATTTTGCCCGCGACCTTGTCGCGCGGCAGCGATTTCAGTTCATCGAAATTTTTGAAAGCAATCACTTCTGCTTCGATTCCACCTGGAGGCGTCGCCACGCTTGGCCCGAGCGCGCAAAGCACAATTTTTTGAGCAGTGCCTGGCGCTTGTCCGGGAAATTGAACCAGCGCTGCGGTCTCTTCGCCGCGCACCCAGTGCGGTACCAACACTTTCTCGAGCTGCACTTCGCATCCGAGCGCCTTCAATTCGCTGGCGACGTAATCAACGGCTTTGGCCGCCTGCGCCGATCCGCTCAAACGCGGTCCGATGTTATTCGCCAGATGCGCGACCTGGTGATAGGCGTAATCACTAGCCAGTGCTGCCTGCTGTAATCGTTTCAGTTCGCTCAGCGTTTGCGGCGAGAAAACAACAGGCGTGGAAGATGGTGAGACGTTAGGACTCGATGCTGCAGTTGTTTGTTGCGCATTAACTCGCTGAACGCAGAAAGGCAATAGGATTGAGAGAAGAAAACTTGCGCGAAAACGACTTTGCGATCTAAGCATCACGAATTCTGTCAGAAAAGTCTTCAATCATCAATCCATGCCAGCGCGGAATTCCTTTGAGGCCCTGTTGATCGTTTGGTAGCGCAGTGCAGAAAAAAGGATGTCAGGCTACCAGCCTAACTCGGCGAGCGGGCTGCCAGCCCGCAGGCAACCCCTTCGCCAGGCTGGCTGACCTCCAATCGCGGTTACTTCTCTTTGCGAAACTCGATTTCCTCACCAAGCAAGTCAGGATTATGCGCGTTTTTCGCCAACAGCTCAGCAACGGTCGCCGAGTCTCTGGTTTCCTTTGGGATTACTTTTTGGTTCACGCTACGTAAACTAAGACGCTTGCCATCGTCGGAAAGTTTCCAGACCACGTAAGCATATTTGCGATCGTTCGAGTTGAGGTCCTGAACAGAGGTGAACGGTGTTTCCCCGACGTCGGAATGATAAACGCGAAAGAGATCGCCGTCATAATAAACGACGTAGGTACTATCATCGAGTCGTCGCACTCTCATGTCCTCCTTGCCATCCAGTGAGACCCAGTTCCCGAGAAGTTGTTCCTGAACTTTGCGAGTGGGACTTTGCGTGATTGGAACTTCGTATTGGCACGCGTTGAAAGCCAGAATGCACAGGCAAACAGCGACACTGGAGATTATTCGTCGGCAGATCACGTTCGCTGAGGTCACGATGTCTTGCTCGCTTCTGGGAATCGGCCTTCGTCGAAATCGATGAGGTCTGGAATGCACTGAATGTCGTCGCGGTCGGCGATTCCCGCCTCCTTTTTTCGTTGTTCGAGTCGCGGCGTGACCGAATCGCGCCATCCGAGCTTCGATGCGAATCCGTTCCAAACAAAGAGATCGCCTTCGTTCAAACGGCGGCCGTTTTCGAAGCACCATTCCAGAATTTCTTCGTCGGTTCCGCCCTGCTTCACACGCTCAATCAGATCGCGATGATGCACGCGCAGAAAATTGCAGCACATGCCGTCAGCCGCTTTCAGCGCGCCGAGGTTTTCTCGATAATCCTGGGGGAGCTCGCCGCGCAGATGCAGCCGGATCTTGTCCAGCATACGCGGGAAATACATCATGCCTCGCGTCATTTCTTTAGGGCTGCTTGGATAGGTAGCCATGGCCCAATGAATCGCATCATGCGCCAGGTAAAACAAGGAATGACGGCTTCCAAGCCGTTACATCTTACGACGACGGCTTGGAAGCCGTCGTTGCCTGGTCTGTCAACGCCAGAATGCGCTCTCTTTTCGCTCCGTAATCGAGGGCATGAAACCGCCGGATTTCATCGAGACGACGCATCCCGTTTAGAGTATCGAGATAACGCGTGTAGCTGGCTGCAAGTTCGCTCGTCTCGAGGTAGCGACCACGCAGGTTCGCATCATGAAACACCGAGGGACATTGTCGCGCGAAAAGATGAAACCGCAGCCAGCGGCGGTCGGTCGCAGACACGTGCTGTGTCTTTCGAAAAAACGCCACAAACAGTAGAAGAACAAAATAAGTGTCCACCTGCGCCTGGAGCTCAAGATTGCGCGCAAAATCTTCCGACGCGATCTCGCGCACTCCGCGTTTGAACTGGAGGGCGGCGTGTAATGCGTGGTTGAGTTCTTCTACAAACATGATGAGCGATCGGATATTGCGGTCCCCGAGGCCGGCCCGCGGATCGTGTTCTTCGAGTTGTTCGATCAACCAGCGCGAATAATAAATGCCTACATAGAGCTGGTCCCCGGCATGGCGCAAAAATGTGCGGGCGAGCTCGCTCAATTCGCGGGCGGATCTGCCCGCGAGCATGGATAATTGCGCGCAGCGCGTCCGATCAATCAAACAATCTTCCAAATTTATCCCAACCTGCGCGTACGTTCGTTCAAATAATCGCTGGATTTGGCTGAAGAGCGTCTCGTTCACAAACAGCAAGGAGCGGCGGTTTCCAAACCGCCGTGCAGGAGGATGTCGGTTTCGTTAAGAGCCACGTCAGTTCACAACGAAAGCGAGGGACGCGCGTCGTCGTCCAGATTTAACAATCGATCGGAAAGCTGATTCAGGGCGAGCCTGACTTGGCGAAACCGGTCAGCCAGCCCTTCGAACACATCATTCAGTTCGCACCGGCGAGCTACTGCATGCGAGGAAACCAGTTGATAGTTCGTCCGGCCGACCTGCTCATAAAACTCGATGTCCGGTCCACCACGCAGACTGCGCCGCTGGGTGTTCTCGTGAAAAATTCCGCTGATGAAAAGCGAGTAATTACCAATGTGCGCCCGAAGCAGGAACGCCTGCTCCGGAGTGGCGCGGTTCAGCGCAATCAACATATCGGAAATGTATTGTTCAGCGAGATGATGACTCTCATCGCAGATCTGCAATCGGCTGGCGCGCGAAAAAGCTTCGAGCAACGAGGCGATGTAGTCGGAAAGTTTCCGGTCGCCGATTCCACCTTGTCGGAGGACATGCCGGGCAAGCACGTAAAAATAGAATTGAGACGATATCCGCAGTTGGCCGCAGTGATTTAAGATCGCATCAACCAACTGCGGATGATCCAGAATGGAATCGCGCGTCTCGACATCGCTCAACAGATCGACAAGCGAAACTTGATCGGTTTGCGAACGCGCCAGCGTACGCACGATGAAATCGAAATCGGCTGCGGTGAACCGCGCCCGACAATTCGCCCTGATCATCGGGACTGCATACTGAGCAGTGAATGCGCCGATGGCAAGCAAGATCGGCAGCGCTCGTAGACCGCCATACACTTCGTACAACTCTTTCGGCTTAATTCCATCACGCACCCAACGGCGGACTTCATTCATCACTTTTTCTTCACTCGATCCGGAATGATGGACACGAACCGACACGATTTCGAACTGGCGCAGTTGTCGGATAAACTCCAGGCCGCGCTTGAGTCGCTGCTCAGGTGTGATGGCTCTTAAGCTTTCACATCTTCGGGATCCATTGTTCCTGCTTTCCTCCTTTCCTGATTCGAATCTGTCTCATCCGTACTCCTATAGGCTAAACTCGTCGCGTCTTGCGAAGATTTTTTCTACGCGCGAATTCGCGCGAATAGGAAGGCATAAGATTCGTTGCTCGATTTCGCAAAGCTTCAAGAGTGCGACTCGCCGCGGCGAGTCGCTTTAGGGTTGAACCAAGCGCGAGCCGAAAAGCGATGCGAAAACGCCCCGCACTCCGAAAGCATTCATGCGAAACCTGCCGTTCATCCGCGTCAATTAGCGTGATTGGCGGGCTGAACTTCGGTTGCGGCACAGCCGCTCTGTGTGTTTCGCGGTTTAAAAAAACTGCGGCTGACACAGCCGCCGCTACAGCTCTTTGTCTTTTGCGAGTCTGATTCCCAAATCGCGTAGCTGCTTTGCATCGACTTCCGCGGGCGACTGCGACATGAGATCCATGCTGCGGTTGTTTTTCGGGAAAGCCATTACGTCGCGGATGCTTTGCTCGCCGCAGATCAGCATGACGAGGCGATCAAGGCCGAAAGCGATTCCACCATGTGGCGGCGCGCCGAGCCGAAACGCACGCAGTAAATGGCCGAACTGTGATACTCGAGCTTCCGGGCTGATTCCAAGGGCTTCGAACATTTTGTCCTGCATCTCCGGCTCGTGAATACGGATGCTGCCGCCGCCGATTTCCACTCCGTTCAAAACGATGTCATAAGCCTCGGCGCGAACTTCCGGAAATTTCTTCGCTTCAAACAGCGGCATGTCCTCGGCTTTCGGTCGAGTGAATGGATGATGCATCGCGTTCCATTTGTTTTCCTCGGCGCTCCATTCGAAAAGCGGAAAATCTGTGACCCAGAGGAAATTCCAAATTTCACCAGCGGGGGTAAGCTTTTGGATCTCCGCGATGCGCAGCCGTAATCGCCCCAGGACTTCGCAGGCGATTCCCCACTTGTCAGCCGCAAAGAAAAGGCAATCGCCCTCCTCGATGTTCAGCTTCGACTGCAAAGCGGTCTTCTCGGCGTCACTAAAGAATTTCACGATCGGCGATTTCCAATCGCCGTTCTCAATTTTGATAAAGGCGAGACCTTTCGCGCCGTACAATTTTGCAATTTCGGTTAGCTCATCCACCTGACCGATAGTAATTCCGGCAAAGCCTTTTGCGTTGATCGCCTTTACGACTCCACCTGCATCGAGCGCGTTCCGAAAAACCTTGAAACTGCTGTTCCGAAAAATCTCTCCGAGATCCACAAGCTCCATGCCAGACCGCCGGTCGGGTTTATCGCTACCGAAACGAGCGACGGCTTCGCGATAAGTGAGCCGGTCGAATGGCGTTTTGATGTCGATATCGCGTGCGGCCTTAAAGATCGCAGCAAGCATCCCTTCGGTGACGGCGAAGATGTCTTCCGGTGTCACGAACGACGCTTCGATATCGATCTGCGTAAATTCCGGTTGCCGGTCAGCGCGCAAATCTTCGTCCCGAAAACATTTTGCTATCTGAAAATATTTCTCCACGCCTGCGACCATGAGGAGCTGTTTATATTGCTGCGGCGCCTGCGGCAGCGCGTAAAATTTTCCCGGCATGATGCGGCTCGGCACCAGAAAGTCGCGTGCGCCTTCCGGCGTGCTCTTGGAGAGAATCGGTGTTTCAACTTCGACAAATCCCTCGCTATCGAGGTAATCGCGCGTGGCTTTTGCCACTCGGTGACGAACCCGCAAATTGCGGGCGAGCCGCGCCCGCCGAAGATCCAAATAGCGATGCGTCATGCGCAGATCTTCATTCTGCGGCTCGACATCGATCGGGAAGGGCAGCGGATCGGCTCGATTCAAAATGCGCAATTCGTCCGGAATGATTTCAATATCGCCGGTGGCCAGGTTTGGATTTTCAGTGCCTGGCAAGCGCGCAGCCACCCGACCCGAAACCTGAATCACGTCTTCGCCGTGCAACGTGTGCGCCTGTTTGGCCAGTTCCGCGTTTTCCTCTGGGCGGAAAACCACCTGAGTCAGTGCTTCGCGATCGCGCAGGTCAATGAAGATTACGCCGCCATGATCGCGGGTGACATTTACCCAGCCGGCAAGCGTGACCTGTCTGCCGACGTCGCTTTTGCGAAGTGAATTGCAATCGTGCGTGCGATACATATTTCCGTCATTCCGAGCGAAGTCGAGGAACCCCGTGGCGCCGCCCTTCGATAATTCCGCGGGATCCTTCGACTCCGCTCAGGATGACAAGCTGGATTGCGGTTGCAAGTGCGCAATCAGACGATCGTGCGGCACAAGTTCCTGCTGCGCAGTGGCCATGTTCTTGATTTTCACCTGTGGCCACTCATCGCCAAAAAGAACTGCGACGCGTGCGCCCAAATCTTCGGCGGCTTGGAATTGCCGGGCGACTTTCGTCGGTGTCAGCGGGTAATCAACGCGGTACCCGCGTTCGCGCAGTTGCTGAATCTGCGCGAGCGCGTCAGCGCGGCGTTCTTCCTTTGCGATGACGATGTAGACGTCGATCTTGCGCTCGCCGGCGACTAGTTTTTCCATCGCTTCGCTTGCGCGAGCGATTTCGTCGATTAATTCGCCTAGAACAACGTCGCCCATGGCAAAGCCCAGAGCAGGCAGCGAAAGCGCGCCGTCGCTCAGTTGTGCGATCAAATTATCGTAGCGCCCACCGCCCGCAATCGCGCGGAACTTTCCGGCACGATCGAACGCCTCGAACACGATGCCGGTGTAATACGCAAGCCCACGGACGATTCCCACATCAATCGCAACGAAATCGGCAAGGCCCCGGGCGCGCAGTCCAGCGGAGAGTTGGTCCAGCTTTGCGCTTTTGCCCCCGCTTTTCAGGGCACCGAATACAGGATCGGCAAGCTCGCCAAGTTTCTCCGCGGTTTTCTCGCGTGGTTCCCGAGCGGATTTGTCGATTATTTGCAGTAAATCGGCCCAGCGCTCGGCCGGCACATTGTTATCGCGGAAAAAATCAGTCCAGAATTCGCGGTCACTGATTCGGACGACGAAATCCTTTTCGTCGAATCCGAACGCGCGCAGCACATCGATGCAGAGCGCTACCAGCTCAATGTCAGCGGCGAGGTCCGCTTCACCGATGATGTCGCAATTGAGCTGAAAATGTTCGCGCAACCGGCCGCGCTGTTGTTTTTCGTATCGGAAAAATTGGCCAATCGAGAACCATTTGAGCGGCTTCTTAAACTCGCGTTCGTGGGCCGCAACCACACGAGCCAGCGTGGGCGTTAGCTCGGGACGCAGCGCGACTTCGCGCTCCCCTTTGTCCGTGAAATTGAAAAGCTGCTCGACAATTTCCGGGCCGCTTTTCTTCTTGTACAGCTCGGTTGCCTCCAGAGGCGGGCCTTCCCATTCGACGAACCCGTAGCGGCGAGCGACCTCACGCCAGCGCGAAAAGATGTAATTCCGCCTACCGCAGTCCTCGGGCAGGAAATCACGGAAACCGGGTAGAGGCTGCATCAGACGTCGCTTTGCGGTTTGGTTTGGAGTCCACCAAGGCTGTAGCCGCCTCGCTCTGTCGAGGCGCTTTGGCATCTTTGCTCCGGCTCGCACGGCGGCACCCGCCGCGGTGGGCAGGCTCTGCCGTGGCTACAACGCCTGTTGTCCTCCAGGACACAACCGCCGGAGACGGAATTTACGATATCAGGGCAAACGTGAGGAAACTCCGGCGTTAAGAGACCGGGGAGATAAACATTGCAGGACATCAATTTAATCAAAGCAGAGGGAGAAATATGAAACAAACCAGATTAATAAAAATGTTGGCAGCAGGATTGGGTTGTGCGGCATCGCTGGGTGTAGCGTTCGCCCAACAGACGACAACGACCACGACGACAGATCCGGTAACGGGCACAACGACAACCCAGCAGACGACTACCAGCTCTGCGGGCAACATCGTCACCTACACGCCGGACTCGGATTACTTCATGTTCCGAACAGCGTCGGATGCGGCGCCGGTGCGCTACTATTACACCAAGGATACGACTGTGGTTGATCCGGAAGGTCGCATTGTAAGCTTGTCGGCAGTCCGTCCAGACATGCCAGCCACCGTTTACTACTCAACAGTGGGTGACCGGGTTGTGGTGCGCAAAGTAGTTTTGGCGCAGGCTCCAGCTGTAATTAAACACGAGGAAACGACTACCACGACTACGACGAGGCCGTAGCGACAGAGTTGTTTTCCTCGCGTAGAAATTCGAGAAGCGCCCGCGAAGAACGCGGGCGCTTTTTCTTGCAGATCCATGCTTGGCGTCAGATTCGTCAGGTGATCGTTGCCGCCTGTCGAGTCATTGACCGGCAAACAGCGTGGACGTGCTCGATTGTCATCCCGAGCGAAGTCGAGGGACCCCGTAGAGGAATCTTCAGGTAATTTCACGGGATTCTTCGACTCCGCTCCGCTCCGCTCAGAATGACGGGGAGCCAATCCTCGCGTAGCTTCGCGCCCGAATGGGTAGGCTGAAAAAAGAGAAACCTGATTTGCTGAAGAAAGTGCACGAAGTGCCGCACAAGCCGGGTGTGTACCTGATGCGGGACCGGTTCAACCGCGTGATTTACGTCGGCAAAGCGCGCGACCTGCGCAAACGCGTGAGCTCGTATTTCCTCCCCTCAAAATTGGCCCAGGCTGATTTGAAAACGCGCGCCATGCTGGATGCGACATGGGATTTTGAGACGCACACCGTTCGCAGCGAAGCGGAATCGGTTTTGCTCGAGGGAAAATTGATCAAGGAATATCGGCCGCGCTACAACATTTCATTTCGCGACGACAAGCGGTTCCTTCTGGTCCGGGTCGATCTCGCGGAAGAATGGCCGCGGTTCCGCCTGGCCCGATTTAAGAAGGACGACAGCAGTCGCTACTTCGGTCCGTACGCACATGCCGGGGCGCTACGGCAGACGTTGAACTTCATGCGCAAAAAATTTGGCGTACTCACCTTTGGCCGAGGCTCGCCGACCGAACGCGAATTGAAATCTTCGACCTACCAGGTGCCGTTCCGCCTAAGCGAGATCACCGCAGAGCAATACCGTGAGCGCGTCGCGCAGGCGTGCGAGTTCCTGGAAGGCAAATCGCGAGAGATGCTCGCTGCGCTCGACGAACAAATGCACAAGGCCGCCGAGAAAATGGACTTCGAGAAGGCCGCAGAATTGCGCGACATGATCCAGGATCTGCGCAACACCACCAAGCCGACACGGCGATTTACGCGCAGCAGTCTTCCCAATGCAATCGATCCAAGGGCGGATGTGCAGGCGTTGGCGGACGCGTTACATCTTCCCCGACCGCCGCGCGTGATGGAATGTTTCGACATCTCAAATATTTCCACGACACACGTGGTTGCCTCGATGGTTTCGTTCCGGGATGGCGTGCCGAATAAAGACAATTACCGGCGCTACCGCGTGCGCACCGTTGAAGGACAGGACGATTTCGCCAGCATGGCCGAGGTAGTCCGGCGGCGGTATTCGCGTGTTCTGCTTGAAGCGCGGGAAGCGAATCCCGACGCGGCGGAGTTTTCGCAGGAAAATGCGGCAGATGCGATTGAACGTTGTAGGGCAACCGCTTCGGTTGCCGAGTCAGTTGCTGGCAAGCGGAGCGCTTGCCCTACAATCCGAAGCGAAGCGCAAAAGTACGTGCGCCTTCCCGACCTAATCATCGTCGATGGCGGCAAAGGACAGCTCTCCTCCGCGTGTCGTGAGTTGCAGCGATTGGGATTGCACGACCTTCCAATCATCGGCCTGGCGAAGGAGCGCGAGGAGATTTATCGGCCTGGGCGCGCGCTGCCGTTGCGACTCCCAATGGAATCCCCTGCTTTGCGTTTGCTCCAGCGGATTCGTGACGAGGCGCACCGGTTTGCCAACGCCTATCATCAACTGCTGATGAAAAAACGAGTCGAAGAAAGCATCCTTGACGATTGCCCGGGCGTAAGCCAGAACCGCAAAAACTTGCTACTCCGACGGTTTGGATCGGTGAATCGGCTCCGCAGAGCTAGCGTCGAGGAGATCGGAGCGACGGAAGGGATCGGCCGAAAATTGGCCGAAGAAGTGCATCGATTTCTGCAAAGGCGTAGATTGGCGTGATGTCGCCGAAAATCGCCGTCATTCCGAGCGAAGCGAAGCAAAGTCGAGGAATCCCGCTGAACAACCCGAGGCCAGTATCACGAGATCCCTCGACTTCGCTCGGGATGACAAGCTGAAAGATGCTGGCAGATTACGCAGGTTTTCTGAGAATGAGGTTAATCCAGGGAAATGCAGGTAGCCTGTGGATAGCGCTGTCGGTCTTTGCCATCGCTACAACCGCACGCGCACAGACGCTCATCCCTACGCCTGCACCCAGTCCAAGCGCTCCACAGCAAGAAGAAACAATCATGCCGACGTTCGAGACGCAGAAGCTGGCGCGTACTTACATTCTTGATATACCCGCGCCGCGCGGGCAGATCACCGACCGCAACGGCACGCCGCTGGCACAAAATCGGCTCAGCTACAATCTGGTCATCAATTTCCCGACGCCGTTGAACTTTTCGGATACGCAGGCGCTCGCCTTCGCGAGGGAAAAAATAGATCAGGCTGCCAAATTAATTGGCCGCAGGTTCCGCATTTCCGACGAGGCGATCCTTCGGCATTACCGGAACCGCGGAATCATGCCGTTTGAGATCGCACCAAATCTCACGCCACAGGAGTACGAACCAATCAAAAACAACCTCCCGCCTGGCATCATGGTGAGACCTGTTTACGTCCGGATTTACCCCAACGGAAAAATTGCCGGTCAGATTATTGGTTACACCGGAAAAACAGGTCGCAATCCTGACGGTATTGTTGATAACCACGAAACGATCTGGCCGGAAACTGAGGGACGCGAAGGACTCGAGCAGACTTTTAACGAAATGCTCACCGGCAAGCACGGCGAATATAAACTCACGTTCGACAAGGACGGCCGGAAAACCTCCGAGAAACTCATCACCCCCCCTGAGCCCGGCTACAACGTGGTGACCACTATCGATTTGCACCTTCAGGAACTCGCGGAAAAAGCGCTAGCCGCAAAAGCAAAACGCGGCGCCATGGTGATAATCGACCCAAACAGCGGGGATGTTCTGGCGCTGGCGTCATGGCCTACGTACGACCCGAACGTGTTCGTTCCGTCCATCTCGGCCGATCAACTCAAGGCTTTGCAGTCGGATCCAGACATTCCGCTTTTGCCGCGCGCGTATCGTTCGTCCTATCCACCGGGTTCCACGTTCAAAGTTGCAGTGGGAATCGCGGCGCTAGAAAGCCACGCCATCTATCCGGCAGACCAATACGAGTGCACCCCCTCGATTCAAATTGGCAACGTCACGTTTCATAACTGGAAAAAAACCAATCGCGGCGCCCTGAATTTTGTCCAGGCGCTCACGGAGTCGTGTGACACATGGTTTTATCAAGTTGGGATCAGGACCGGCTCGGGGCCCATCATTGACTGGTCGTTGAAGCTTGGTTTCGGAGCGAAATGCGGCATTCCGCTCCGCGGCGAAGCAGAAGGCCGCATTCCGAACGACGAATTCATGAAGGCCACGCACGGCCGTAAAATTCTCAACGGAGATATCGCCAACATTTCGATCGGTCAGGGCGACATCCAGGTGACGCCGTTGCAGATGGCACAGGCGATGGGCATCGTCGCCAATGGCGGAACATTCTATCAAACACGATTGGTCCAACAGGTGCAGACATTCGATAACCAAATCGTCACCGCCTACCAGGTGCGCGCGAAAAGGACGCTCGACCTCTCCAAGGAAACCGTAGAGCAAGTACACACCGGCATGATCGACGTTGTGAATGGTGCGGGCGGCACAGCGCATCAGGCCAGCCTCGATAATATCGAAGTGGCCGGAAAAACCGGCACCGCGCAATGGGGACCAAAACAAAAAGAGCGCACCGCAGCGTGGTTCGCCGGCTTTCTGCCTGCCGACCAACCGCGATATGCGTTCGCGGCTGTTTACGAGGGCGACGTTGGCAGCAAAGTTCACGGCGGTTCCGCAGCTGCGCCCATGATCGCCGACGTCTTCAAGGACGTTTACAAGGGTCAAATGCTTACGAACCGCTCCGAGCGCCGGGCGCGCGAACAACCCGAAATCCGCCGCGCCGAACCGGTCGAGGAAGACGACGAATCGGATTAGAGACACGAATTGGCACGAATCGATGTCGGCGTAGAAAGATCAGACCGCTGCAGAAATTGTAGGGCGGCCGCTTCGGTTGCCTGACCCATGCGTGATGTGACAATCCTGGCGCAGATCAAGAAAACCAATCGCGAAAAAGATTATGCAGTCATCGGCGAATTGGCGCGGATCATGCACGAGCCACGCGACCAATTTCTGTACTCGCATAGTGCGCGCGATTTGATCGAACTTTCCCACGCGCATCCGCAATTGATCCCCGAGCTTGCACCGTTGCGGCCGCTGCTGAATGAAATTTCGACAGGGCGCGCACGGCTCGAAGAAGGACTGGACGCAGAACGCCGCGCGCTAATTCATGCAAACGAGGAGCGACTCGCCCGCTATCGCGAGGCCGCGCAGCGGTGGGCTGCAGACTGGCCGGAAATCGAACGGAAAATCGGCGATAGCCCTCTGCGTCGAGCCCACGAAATTGTGGTTGGGCGTGCGCTGGAACTGTTGCCATTTGCACCGTAAATTTGGTTGTGCAGAGCGTCCGCGACGAATTCCTGAGCGAAGAAGATTTGGATCTTCGGAATCTTTCAGAGGAAGAGCTCATTGCATACTGGAACCTATGGCTCGAACAGGCGCAGATGACGAACGATCTCGATCAAAACACTTATAGTCACGGGGTTTTCGAAACGGCCCCGAAAACTTCTGAGGTCGCGCCCAAGTTGTAGGGCGACCGCTTCGGTTGCCCAACCCATCTGCGTTTGGCAGGCGGAGCGCCTGCCCTACAAGACAAGTCGGTTCGTGTCTATGCCGCTGCCGTTTCCTGCGGCAGTTCCATGGTGCCCTTGAACTTCGGCGGTTCTTCTTCAATGCCGAAGTTTTCGGAATAGAGTTCCTCGATTTTTGCCATGTCATCGGGCGTCAGTGGCGCGGTTTCGGGCGCCTTGGCGAATTCAACGAGCTGTTCTTCATTGTAAATGTTCGGCAGCGTCGACGCCACGCGATCGTCGGCGAGCAACCATTGCAACGCTGCTTGTCCGAGCGTGCGGTCAGCGTTTTCAAGAAACCGTAGTTGCTCGACCTTCTTGACCCCGTTCAGGAGCCAGCTCCGCGGCCGATGACTGCGATGATCTGTGGGCGGAAATTTCGTCTCAGCTGTGTACTTGCCTTCAAGCATTCCGGACGAATGGGTCACGCGAATGAGGAACATCGTGTCCTTAGCGGCCTCTGTAGCAGCATCGCGAAAAGCGCGCCCCGGATGCTGCTCAAGCATGTTGTAAATGTGCTGCACGCTCGTGAGATCACGCTCACGAATACAATTCACTCCCTCGTATAACCAGCCGATCGCCGGCCCGAGCGCGATGCCGTAATACCGAATCTTTCCAGCGGATTTTAAATTCTCAAGAGTCTTCCAGAGCGTGTCGTCATAGACCTGTTCCATCCGGATATTGTGCAGTTGCAGCAGATCGATCCGGTCCGTCTTCAATCGCTTGAGCGCCGCGTCCGTTGCGCGTGTGATCGCATCCGGCGAAAAATCTTGCGGAATTTCGCGTTGCCCGCGTCCGCGCGCTTCGCCGTGATGGACAAAATCGTAGCCCACCTTCGTCGCAATGACGATTTCATCTCGATTGTTTGGAAACGCCTTCGCGATTAACTCTTCACTCAATCCGTTGCCGTACGTGTCAGCGGCATCGAACAAAGTGATGCCGAGATCAAACGCTTTGTGCATGAGCCCGATCGCTTCGCCCTCGGTGAAATTTCCCCACCAACCTGTGGAAATGGTCCACAAACCAAAGCCGACTTCACTCACCGTCAGGTCAGTATTTTTGTAAGTCCGAAAGCGCATGCCAGACGATAGCAGGACGTGCCCTGGCCACGCAAGCAACCCGATGGCGAGATTCGCTAGGTAGGGGCGATTGACCTCAATCGCCGCAGACCACACGCACGCCGATGACGAGCCCTATTTTAGTCGCTAATCAATCTTTCAACAGGTCATCCCAGCGGCTTTCCGAGGAATACCCGCTGGGACAATTCAACCTGTGATCGGAGCGGAGTCGTTCTTAAACGGCAATTATTGAGCAGGACAAGGCGTAGGTGAGGCACAATTGAATGCTGGACAATTAGCTGGCTGATCAGCGTCAATCCTTCGCACCTGGCCTGCCGGAATAATCTGGAAGGCGATAGTTACCGCGCAAACCGATCCCTCGTTACGCAGCAGGTGTACATCCCCGCAACCGACGTCAGTGAAGCTGTCTCCGGTGTTGTAGATCTTCGGCGTGCAGTTGGGAGCGTCGGCCTCATATGCCGTAATCGTGCCCGCCGTGACAGTGACCAGGCTGGGACCCGGATGCGTGTGCCATCCGGTGTCAGCTCCCGGGGGGAACGTGTTTTGGACGATATAGACGTCCGAATCCCCCTTCACGTTCGTCTTGAGACCCCACCCATACTGCTGCCTCTCGTTGCATAGCAAGTCGAGCGAGCCAGAGGGAAAGTGTTCCAACGCCAGTGTCACGCTGCTAAGCCCGCACGAGGGCGTTGCCCCCGCCGGCACGGCTATCAATGTGGCAACGGCGACCAGCGCCGGTGCGATGAGAAGTGCTAGAATTCGTGTTTTTTTGAACTGAGTTAGTGTATTCATTTTCTTCTTTCGTTTGTTTGATGATTTGGTTTCGGAGTTTGCCTCCACCGCCACAAACGAAAAAGAGCGACCAAAGTGCTCATCTGAATTGAGGTTTTTTCGGAAAAACTTCTACGTGCCGAAAGTTTCTATGGGCGATAGGCTACTTGGGTTACTCAGAAGACCTTATGGATGAGCCTTCGGTCTCTCCGCATAGAGCGACCCAGCTCCTGCAGCAGCGACAATAATCAAAGGGCTGTATTTTGGGTGCTCGAGCCGCATTGGTCTGCCGCGCGTACGCCTATGGACTCGGTGCGGCGGGCGGCGTCGCGCGTGCAATTGAAATCTTGCGCGTTGATCTCATTTCGAACTCCTAAACTGCTCGGCTGTCCGTCAATCGCTCAGTTGGATCGGTCTTATGTAGACGTGCCCGCGGATTGGCGGCAACCATAGGGCAACTAGGTGCCAATGTTTCATCTCCCAGAGAAATGATAACTTCCGGAAAATGACGAAATGATGACAAACCTCGAAAGGAAGGAATGAGCAGCGCCGTTTGGTTGCAGTGCCGGGGCGTTTCCTACACCGTGTTTATCAATCGGCGCCTCGCAGCAGCGGCCACCTTTTAAAGGCGATAGAAGAAGTTTTTTGCATCCAGCGAGTGAGATTGGCCCGGTGCGTTTGCGCGGCCAGATGAATTGGTTCGTCATCAAGACGAGCGAGCCTTCGGATGCAACGTATCCAAAATGGAGATGTCTGAAGGTTATGGTAGCTGTGTCATCGAGTGACCGACGTACGTATTTGCCTTTGCATGAAAGTGACCCGGTCACGCCTCGACCCTGTGATCTTGCCCCAAACGTTTCGACAAGGTAGGCATTGAGGGCATCTTGGTTCGCAAACGAGCGCTGCCCAGGCTGAATCACTGCGTCGTTCGTTACGAATTCCGCCACAACGTTCTGCATAATTCTCAGTACCTGGCTCATGGTGACACTTCCTTGAATAAGAGCGGTCATTTTTCGCAAGTGCGTCAAGCTTTTTGATTTCCTCGAGTCATCTTAAGTTTGAACTGGGAATTGCCAGTAGGCTTCTAGCCAACCACTGACTGGGTAGTATTGAACATCGTCGGGCACGACACCTGCGTTTGGCGCGAGTTGTTGAACGGGCACACTTGCTACGCCGCCGACAGGGTCGAGAACATCGATGTCCGGCAATGAATCAAAGACGTCCGTCTTGATGCCTCGGGCTAAGACTATCGCTACATAGGCAGTATTAGTACCCGCGCCCGACAGTGCTGTAGCTAAGGTTGCTATCGCCTCGCCCTCCAATATCTTCATTCCCGCCCCTTCGGAGAGATGATCGAGATCGTCTACACCGTAAGTGTCGTCGTGACTTGTTGGCAGCTCCGGGGGTTGGAAGTTGATTCCCTGGGAATCCTGCTCAAGAAGCTCAATGATCACCGACACTGCATCGGCTTCGTCGACCTTTGGGGTGATGGAGACAGTGCATGGGGTACGGACGGTAAATCGGTACGAAACCAGGAGCTGCGCATCCGGCCCGGGCCTGGGGATGGGCGGCCGCACCACAAATTGCGCGCTGTGCGCGCCGCGGAAAGGTCCTTGTTTAACTTTGGCGTGCGCTTCAAGCTGGCGGGACTGCGGCGGTAAAGTGATGACCTTAAGAATCTCCGTAATCATGTTACTCCAAAGTGATCCGGTTTCGTCGACGTCATCTACATAGCGTGTACCGAGGTTGTGCGTATACAGTTGTCCCGGGAGAAAGGGACGCGACATGAATATGATCCGCGTTCGCGGCGCGGATCCATCTAAAGGCTGCACAACCGCTCCCGTAGCTGCTAGAAGAGGCGGATGAATCTCGGTGCGATAGAGACCGTCGACGTCGTGTCCTTGGTCCAGAATCCAACGACCCAGAACAGCAATGCGGTCACCATGACTCACCTGCCCACGGTAACTCGCTGGCAGCAGCCCTTTGTCCCACTCAAGTCCAAGCAATCCCTCAGGAGTGGCTAACCCCAGCTGATCGGCCAAGGCAATCCCATTGTGATTGGGGCTTGAGTCGTGCTCCTCCGCGCCAGCATTGGCATCACTCAGCAATTTGCGGAAATCGATCTTTCGCCCTAACGAGTCATAGAAAGGCTCGTCGAGCGCTATCTGGCATTCCCAGTCGAACCCGAAGGGATGGCTGAAAGGTACATCCCCGCCCGAGTCTTCCGGCGCCACGACCCATCCCGAAGCGCCCGTGAGTTGTGCGTCGTCATACTCCGTGTTGTGGTCACCGACTTGGAGCCATTCGAGCGACTGTTTGTCAGGATAAGCGTCGTGACTCTTCGCCCAAGATGGATCTTGGGGGAGAGGCTGGTTTTGGAAGGGCAGTTCTAGGATCCTCGACGGAGCGGCTGGCGTCACGGCGTCTCGAACCTGCACCGCCGACACCCATAGCCGAGTAGTACCGTCGTGCGCCGTAATCGCTGTCAACATCCCCATCCGACCAGCGTCCAACTCGCAGCAGTCCGTCAGTTCTTGAACTTTAGTATCTGCGCGGTTTGTCGAGTCCCCCGTGCGCACAAGCATAGGAACAGCGGGTGGATCATCGAGTAGCTTCCAGCAAATAGTCTCAAGATTGCCGCTTCCCCTGCGCATTACTGTGACAATCGTTGGTTCAGAACTAGGCAGCGAACGGACGACACATAACGAGAGATTCGAAGCCTCGCCGGCTTGATCTCCGCTATCAGTGAGTCGCGTGATCGTGCGCTCTTCTGGCGAGACTCGCCAGGCAATCACTAGCAGATGGTCCGAGCCGTCGCGTACCGCAGTTACGATGTGGCGATACGGTCCAGTGTCCCCAAGCGCCGCGACTGCCACTTCGCTGATATCACCGGCTTTACCATCTTTCACCCAGCGATCAACCTTGCCGTCGCTAGAAATATGAAAACCAATGATCTGCAGGTGTCCACTCCCGTTGCGCACAGCTGCGAGGACATTTTCCGAATCGAATGCAACCAGACTGATGGCGTCGACTTCCCCAGCTTGCGCGTTCTCAACCTTGAGCCTAGAAATCGTGCCATCACTCTCAACACGCCAAACGATCAGGAGCAGATTACCGCTGCCGTTACGCACGGCGGTCACGGCCAGATCTGGTTCGAGCGCAACAATGGTAATGTGGTCTGCTTCTCCCGCCGCCGTACCGGTTTGGTTTCTCCAGGTGATTGAATTTAGGTCACCCGATATATCCCAGCGGTCTAGGCGGAGCCGCCCCCCTGAGGGGCTGCGAATGGCGGTGATGGCAACTGATAGCTGTGGGAAAACCGCAAGAGCTACTTCTGAATTCTGGACCGGGACTTGCGGCGACGCCGTATGCGCTAGGCGCATCGGCGTGAAAGAAGGGCTCACGAGTTGCCATGCGGAAAGCTCAAGTTGCCCGTTAGTGGAATTTTTGACGGCAACCAGAGTGGACGTGGGGCTGAAAGCCCGAATCTGCCCCCAGATAACCGGGTGGTCGGGGGCTTCGCCCAAGGGCCGAACTAGAGTGGCCGACATGTCATATATGTCGTAAACCACGATGCCCAGACCGGCCTCACTCTGTAACGCCATAGCGAGTTTGCCCGGCTGCCATTGTGTAAGCGCTGTAACACCTAGGTTCTTGTAACTTCGATCGTGCAGAGCTCCTGTTTGGATTAGTGCAAAGCAGCCGGACGAACCTGTAATGACCCGAAAGGCCATGTGCTGGAGCAGGGGGTCGGCAGAATCTGTCGACACTAGCACGGTCGTCCGGCCATCCAGCGCCACCACGACAGAAACATTTGAGAGGTTGAGCGAATTGGCCGCGCCGCCGCTGACCTCCGCGAGCGGCGTAAATCTGCGGTCGTCCGATGAGACTCGCCAAAGCGATACAATCAACTCTTTATCAACAACAACACCATTAACGCCTAACCGGTAAGTTAGGCGTCGGTAAGCCAGGATGAAGTCTCGAACGGAGCCCGTCACGCCCAGCGGAGCTATCGAAAGATTATCTGCTGTCACACCAACGGGCCAATCCGCCCATGCCACCGCTCCGAATTCTGTGTCCACCCGCCAGGCTTCGAGGCTCAAGCCCAGATGCTTGTCAACTTTGGCTGTTACGAAAAGCGTCGGATCCAGCGGGGCGATGGCCGTGGTGTAACCCTCGGGCTTTGGCGGATAGCCATTGGCTACGCCATCGTCCTGGGAAGCAACCGAGCCCCCTTGGGATGGCCCGAAGTAGAGCCGGCTAACGTGTCCGCTCGTCGCGTCAATGTCCCACGGAATTAGCAGTAAGTTTCCCGCGCCATTTCGCAGCGCTGTAATCGCGAGAGTGCTGGTCAAGGACGTTATGACTATATTTGTCGCATTGCCGCCTTGAGCATCCGCGACCTCAAGCCGCGAAATCGTCCCATCAATTGACTCAAGAGCCCAGGGAATGACCAACAAGTGCCCATCCGCGTTTTGGACGGCCGTGAGGCAGCGCTGCCCGCCCAACATACACAGGGAGACCTCCCCCACCTCTTTGGCCTGGGTCCCACTGTCCCGGCCTCGAACGATTTTTCCGTCGGTAGGTTCTGGGTACCAGAGTATTAGTTCAAGGTTGTCTGACCCGTTGCGAACCGCGGTCAGCAGCTCACCGGAGCTGAAGGCTCCCAGACTCAGCGCGCTGATTTCGCCAGCGCGTGCGCGTCCGATTTCTTGAATGACCGTTGGCATAGATGCTCCTTTTGCTCACTGATATCGCTCTGAAAGATCATTTCCCCACGGCAATGCCGTAACTGGCGCCTGGCGTGCTGCTGCCTTCCGACACGCTAGACCAACGACTCCAAACTTCTAATTCAGGCATTTCATTCTCCTGTCAGACCTTGCGAGCTTATAGGCTAACCACGATGGTTGGTGCCACGTTTGATTACTACTCGAAGAACGAGGACGCCGAGCGGAACTGCGATTAGGCAGGCTTCCAGAAGGCCGCTCCCTGCGTCAGGCGAAATGCCGAACAGCTGTTCGATAAAGTTCATAAGGGTTCTTTCTTTGTTTTCTGAAATGGTGATTGGTTTCGGAGTTTGTCTTTCATTGCCATAAACGAAAACGAGCGATCAAAGTGATCATCTGAATTGAGGTTTTTTCGGGAAAACCTTGCGCCTTCAGAAAGTTTCGCCGGGACTCTATAGCGCGTCTTGCACGGAAGGTTAATTTTTGTCGCCGCTTGCTTTTCTTCAGCGGATCGCATTGGAGCGGCTCGAAGTAGTGCTTCTCGATGTTAGTGAGCGACCTTGTTGCCGAGCACCGCTTCTTGCTCGTGAGCCCGCCGCCGCGCCGGCGGCGAGCGGGCTATCGAGCTACTTCAGCCTCTTTCTGCCTTCTCCGAATCAGGGGCAATGAGGTACTTGTGGGCAACCTGGGTCGTCGGCGTCGATCCTTCGGGTCGTGCCGTGCGGAATAAACTGGACTGCGATAGTTTTCGCCTCCGCCCCTGTCTCGTTAACCAGATTGTGTGGGTCTCCGCAACCTATGTCGGTGAAGCTCTGGCCTACTGTGTAGATCTTGGGCGTGCAGGTGGGGTCAGAGGCCTCGTATGCAGTAATTGTGTCCGCAGTGATCGTGATCATACTGGGACTTCCGAGCGCGTAGCCCACGAACAGGCCGCCTTCACTTTCTAACGGGTCCCCAACCGCAATGCCAATCGCGACAGTGGGCGTTGAACGTGCAGTGGAAAACTGTAACCGACAATTCGGCTGTCTTATTGCCAAGTGATTTCGGTTGCAGAATGAGGGTTCCTGCGCTGTGCTGTGTCTTGCGCTCGATGTGGATCGTGCCGCCGTTGTCAACCACCATTGCGACTGCGGCTCTCAGTTTCTTCGCGTCATTTTCTGCGATGAGCGCAAGACTTTCGCTCTGCTGGTTGCTCAATGGAAGTTCCGCCTTTAGGAGTTTCATCCAATTGCGCTTTAGCTCATGTGCACGCGCGGGGTCGGCCAACACTGACGTAATCCACTGATTGATAGCTGTAGTATTCGTTACTTGGACCGTCGATACTTCCCAAACGGACACGTTAAGGAAACCTGCTCTGCGGGTTGCACTGACAGCTCGACCCCAGAAACTTGAGACGACAGTTTCGGTTACATCTGTGCCCTCTCTCTCACCGAAGTCAGCCTCTCGGATCCAACCTCCATTCTTATCTAAAGTGAAGGCAATCAGTTCCAAGTCGCCGCTCCCCCTCCGCATTGTTGTCAGGAACGTACCGGCGGCGTTCCCCGCCGGGCTAATGGAGATATGACTTGCGGTACCGGGGCGCTGATTCACAGGAAGAGTGCTCGTGTCCCCCAAGCGCTGGAAGCCCGTTCCGTCGAACTTCCATGCGATGAGCAGCAGGTCACCCGCACCGTTTTGCACGGCCGTGACCACCCTCCCCGCTTGGCCGGTCTCAGCGTCACGGAAAGTGGTCAGAGCAATTTCTCCGACTGTGCCCGCAGTCTCCCCAACCGGATTCAGGCGATGAATTGTCGTATAGTCTTCGGATATTCTCCAAGCGATCAGCTCAAGGTTTCCGCTGCCATTCCGCACCGCAGTCACAACGATGTTATTCCCAACTGGCGTGATGGTCACCAGGCTGACTGCGCCCGCCTGCTTGGGCTTGCCCGCCGGGTTGCTATCGCCAAGTCGCGTGAAAGTTCCGTCCGCATTCAGCGCCCAGCAAATCAGAAGCAAATCGCCGCTTCCATCGCGGAGAGCCGTGACAAGCGGAGCCGTGACAAATGTTGTGCTATTAATCGCCGTGATCGCGATATTGCTGGCCTCCCCGGCCTCGCCGGGTCTTTCGGGCTGCAGACGAGTGATAGATTGCAGCCCTGTCGGGGCGTCCCAGGAGATGAGCAGGAGCTTATTGCTGCCGCTTCGAACTGCCGTCACCGCGCGTCGCCCTAGGAGCGCGAGCGCAACTTCATTTGCTGTGCCTGCTGTAGCCCTCGCGGGGGCGCGGGTCATCGTCCCGTCGTTATAAGTCCAGCCGATTAGTTCGAGGTCGCCCGAGCCGTTCTGAATCGCAGTGAGGATTTCTGTGCTGCTGAATCCCTGCACAGCGAGATGGCTCGCGTCGCCCGCTGCGTTGCCGCCGGCATAAGTGATCTTCATCATCGTGAGACTCCTTCGCGTGAATCGATACGAATTTGTTTTTTCACAGTGAACGGCAGGATACTGTAATTTCTTGCTTTTTGGTTTTCGTGCGTATGAGTGGATTCATTGTTTTTCTTTCGTTTGTTTGATGATTGGTTTCGTAAATTGTCTTCCATAGCGATAAACGAAAACGAGCGATCAAAGTGATCATCTGAATTGAGGTTTTTTCGGGAAAACTTCTGCATGCAGGAAGTTTCTGTGAGCGATAGGCTACCGGGACACGTTATGGATGAGCCTTCGGTCTCCCCGCACAGAGTTACCGAGCTGCTGGCGCAATGGAGTCAAGGGGATGACGCTGCCCTCGGGGAGTTGAGCCCGCTGGTCTATGAGGAACTCCGACGCCTCGCTCATCGTCACATGCAAGGACAACGTCCCGGTCACACCCTGCAAACGACGGCGCTCGTCAACGAGGCTTATCTGCGCCTGGCGGTCCAAACCAATCCGCGCTCGCAGAACCGCGCCCATTTCTTCGCTGTGGCCGCTCGAGCGATGCGCCAGATCCTGGTTAGTTATGCCAGAAATCAGCGAGCTCAAAAGCGCGGCGGCGGCGCGGTCAAGGTGGAATTGGATGAAGCAGCGCTCGTCTCACCGCAACAATCAAAGGAGATCGTCGATCTGCATGAGGCGCTGGAAAGATTGGCTGCACTCGACTCAAGGAAGGCTCAAATAGTCGAGCTGAAATATTTTGGCGGGCTCAACTATCAAGAGATGGCAGAAGTGCTCAAAATTTCGCGTATTACGGCAAGACGCGACTGGGAATTTGCCAAGGTGTGGTTGTACACGGAATTGCGCGACACAGCTTGACACGAATTTCACTAATTCACACGAATGGATGAGCTGCTTTACAAGGAAGAAGTTTTTCAACTCGTGGGGCTTTGCATGGAAATTCATCGCGAGTTGGGAAAGGGCCACGACGAACTCATCTACAAGGATGCTTTCGTTGTTGAACTGAGTCGCGCCGGAATTCCGTTTTTGCACGAGAAAAATTACGAAGTCACGTACAAGGGAGTAATTCTGCCTCACTATTATTACGCGGACTTTGTGGTCTGGGATAAGATTCTGTTTGAAGGCAAAGCCGTCGAGAAACTGACCGACTCGCACATTAAACAAGTGCTGAATTATCTCGCCGCTTCGAAACTTCGGCTCGGTCTGTTGGTCAATTTCGGTGGCGATTCCCTGGAGTGGAAAAGGGTTGTTCTATGAGACACGAGACACGAATTCCACTAATTTACACGAAGCTGGGAGACACGAGTTCCACGAATCCGCACTAATTTTTCCAAGCCTCATTAATTTGTGACAATTCGTGTAATTCGTGTCCAGCCCTCGAATTTATACAATTCGTGTCTATGACGCCGGCGCGGTTCCAAACGATTGAGGAAATCTATCGCGCGGCGGCGGATCAAAAGCCGGACCGGATCAGCGCATTCCTGGACAATGCCTGCAAAGGCGATGAGATTTTGCGGCGTAAAGTTGAAGCGCTCCTCGCTTCACGCCAAAGAGCAGACACCTTCATCGAAACTTCAGCTGCCGGCATTGCGCTGAGAATCATTGAAGATGGGCAAGCAGATTCGCTCATCGATCAGACGATCGGCCACTACAAAATTTCTGAATCGATCGGTACCGGCGGGATGGGCGAAGTCTATTTGGCCACCGACATTGTCGCTGGTCGCAAAGCCGCGCTCAAACTTCTGCCGGTGCGATTCACCGGGGACGCCGAGCGCCTCAAGCGGTTTCAACAAGAAGCGCGCGCTGTCGTTGGGCTCAATCATCCTAACATCCTGACCGTTTACGAAATCGGCGAGGATCACTCAATTCATTACATCGCCAGTGAACTCATCGAAGGCGAGACGCTGCGTCAACGTCTGATGCGCGGGCGAATCCAGTTGAGTGAAGCCGTTGACATCGCCATCCAAGTGGCGAGTGCGCTCGCCGCCGCCCACCAAGCGGGAATCATCCATCGCGATATCAAGCCGGAGAACATCATGCTTCGGCCGGATGGATACGTAAAAGTGCTCGACTTTGGGATTGCAAAGCTCGCCGAGTCCGCCTTCGCCGAGCCACCTTCGCAACGCTTCGGCGCGCCAGGGGCTACGGCAGACGGGGCAGGATCGCTCACCCTCGCTGAGACCAATCTGGGGTCGGTGCTGGGAACTGTTCGTTACATGTCGCCCGAGCAGGCGTGTCCCGACGGTGTCGGGATTGATAAACGCACCGATATCTGGAGCCTTGGCGTGGTCTTTTACGAAATGGTAACGGGTCACGCGCCCTTCACCGGCGGAACCCCAAAAGAGGTGATGTCTACAATCCTTGAAAAAGAACCGCCGCCGCTGACGCGTTACGTCGCACAGGCGCCCGCTGAGCTTCAGCAGATCATCAGCAAAACGCTGCGCAAAGATCGTGGGCAACGGTATCGCAGCGCCGACGAGCTGCTCGACGCGCTCAAAAATCTTCATCGCAAATTGGAAGTCGGGGTTGAGTTGAAACGCTCCACTGGCGCTCCTTTATGGCTGCGCTGGACACGATCGCCCACCGCTGTCGTACTCGCACTGTTAGTGTCTGCTTTTGCGGTGGCGCTTCCATTCTACTGGCATCGGAACCTGCCGACGAGCTTACCCCCCGAGAAAAGCATCGCCGTGCTGCCATTCCTCGATCTTAGCCAGGCAAAAGATCAGGAATATTTCTGCGACGGCATGAGCGAGGAGATTCTCGACACCCTGGCGAAAGTCGATGGGCTGCGCGTCGTTGCCCGCACCTCGTCGTTTTCATTCAAGGGAAACAACGTGAGCGTTAGCGAGGTTGGAAAAAAGCTAAACGTCGCGAATGTGCTGGAAGGAAGTTTGCGACGCGAAGGTAACCGCGTTCGTATAACGGCCGAACTGATCGATGCGCGCAGCGGTTTTCACGTTTGGACGCAAACTTATGACCGCGAGTTGGGAGGCGTGTTTGCCCTGCAAGATGAAATCACGCGCTCCATTGTTGACGCGCTCAAGATCAAGCTCGCCGTTCCGCTTTCTGTCCGCGAACAACGCGATAGAGACGTATATGACCTTTATCTGCAGGGTCTTTATTTCTCAAACAAGAGCAGTGAAGAGGATTTGCGAAGGGCGCTCAGTTTCTTTCAGCGCGCCGTTGAGAAAGATCCGACGTTTTCGCGTGCCTGGACTGGGATTGCGAAGGTCTGGTATTTTCTGGCCGACGTTTACATAAAGCCACTCGACGCTTACCCGGCGTCCAAAGAAGCAGCTTTAAAGGCAATAGCACTCGACGAGAAAGATGCTGAGGCGCATTGCTACCTCAGCGAAGCGAAACGAGTCCTCGATTGGGACCTCGCCGGCGCGGATGCGGAGTTAAAGCGCGCGCTCGAGTTCGACCCCAACTCTGCGCCGGCTCATCTCTTTTCGGGACTGCACCCACTCTTTCGTGGCAACCTAAAAGACGGTCTTCAACTTATCCTGGCAGCCGAGAAATTGGATCCGGTGTCGCCAATCACGAGCTACGTTGCCACCGCCGCCTACCTGGCTAACGACCGCATTGATGATGCAGTTATCGAAGGCCAGCGGACTCTCCAACTCGATCCAAATTACTTTTATCTGGATTCGGTTCTGGCCGCCGCTTATCGCGAGAAGGGTAATTTCGACGACGCGATCGCGCTTTACACAAAATCCCAAGACACAACGGACTTGCCCAGTAGTGGCCTTGCCATCACCTACGCGCGCATGGGCCGCGAGACGGACGCGCGAAATATTCTTGCACAACTTGTTCAAGCAAGAGAGAAGCGATACGTCTCGGCACCTTTGATCGCAGCAGTTTCGACCGCCTTAGGCGATAAGGAAGAAGCTTTTCGCTGGCTCGAGCGCGCCTACGAGGAGCACTCGGGCGTATTACAGTGGATCGCGTTTCTTCCCGAGTTTCGTGCGCTCCATTCTGACGCGCGTTTCCCTCATCTTCTGCGGCGAATCAATGCTTCGCAGGATACAATTTTAAAGATCACCGAGACAACTCTATCAGAGACAACCGATCCGAACGCGCAGAGCCACTTCACCCTCAAAGTTGGAGTAAAGCCACGACCCGGGACGCCAAATGGCCACGTTGTAGGAATCATTGTGTCCTTCTACGATCTAACGAAAGATAAAAGAATGAAGCCAACTAATGCGCGAGTTGGTTACAATTGGCTTACGCCTGCAGAAGACTGGTCCAATGCGACTCCGAAGTTCCTGGCCGCCACTTACGTGCGTCCTAAGAGCCAGATATCTTCATCTGACGGACGACGATACGGCGGGTTCATCGTCCGGGTGTATTTCGACGGCCACTTACAAGATTCGCGCGCGAATCCGCCGGAATTACTAACGCTCTTTCCGGCCGGGGGTCAGCCTGTCTCTCCGCCGGGCGTGGCACCCAGCCCCCAGCACTAGGTTTGCCGATGAAATTTCAAAAGAAAGCTTGTCTGCGGATGTAAGAAACTGTTACGCCTGTCGGTGAGGAATTCGCGAGGGGACGCTACAGGAGCACCCCGCAATGAACAAACCTTACGACACTGGTCTGTGGGTCGCGATCATAGCGGGTGTCTTTTGTCCGAGCCTCGTGACGTTCGCGCAGAATCCTTCGTCCGCGCCGCAGACAGCTGACCAGGCTAGCGTTACCATCGTGCGGGTAATCGTGACCGGCTCGAACATTCCGACTGCGGAAGAAGCCGGGCCAAATCCGGTGGACACCTACCGTCCGGGGGACATCGCAAAGCTGGGCATCCGCAATGCAACTGACCTGACAACTTTTCTGCCACAGGAAGCGGGCGGAACCGTCAATCTGAACATTGGCAATGGTGGAGACGGCACCGTCCAATTCAACCTACGGGGCTTGTTGTCTAAAGAAACTCTCGTGCTCGTTGACGGAAAACGTGTCGCCTTTGGCTCGTTGAACGCGGTCGGGTTCAGCGGAGGTGTGGACATTAATCTGCTTCCGTTTCCGATGATCGATCATGTCGATATTTTGAAGGATGGCGCGTCGGCTGTGTACGGCTCGGACGCGATTGCCGGCGTGATCAACTTCTTTTTGATCCACAAGTTTCGTGGCTTGGAGATCGGGGGCAGCTACGGGAATACCGATCTCGGTGCTTCTAACGACATGGGCGAGTGGGAGACATGGATCAAAGCAGGCACGGGAGATGATAAGACAGAAATTGTAGTCATCGCCGATTTCTGGCAACGCACTGGCGGCCTGTTCAGCCGTGATCGGGACCTGTCGGCTAACGCGTTTTACATACCTTTCGGGGGATTCGATACGCGGAGCGGGACTTTCCCTGGCAGCGTAGGAGAGTTTTTTGAGTTCCGCTTGATCCCGAAAATGTTTTTCGGTCCCGGAGGTGATCCGCAGTTCGGCGTGAACACGCCGCTTCCGCACTCTGCACCAAATGCGGCGACTTCGCCATTTTATAAAAACCCGTTCGCGGTTAATCCCAACGCATATCAGGGCACTAAGGGTGGCGGCAATTACTTCTTGTATAACTTTGCAGCTGTAACGCCAGCGCTTCCTCCAGCGGATCGGCAAGCTTACTATGGTTCCTTCACGCGCGATCTGTGCGACAAATACCTGACGGTTTTTGCCGACTTTAAATATGTCCGCTCATTTTTCGACGCGTCCGGGGCACCTGTGCCGTTTGTGCCCGACCCATTTAAGACTCCAGGCACTAACATAGGCTTTAGTCCCTTCAATATCAGTGTGCCTATCTCGAATCCGTTTAATCCGTTCACAGTGGCGGATGCGACCATTCCAAATTTCTTCCCTGACGGCTCAGGTCTCCCGGTGACGACTGGAGTTGGGTTCCGCGGCATTAACGATACCGGTCCGAGACACGAAAAGATCACGTATCAAGATTCTCTCTTCGACGTCGGGCTTAAGGGTGAGATAGGGGAATTTGGCGATTATTTCAAGACGTGGAACTGGGAAGCGGGTTTCCGTTATTCCCGGAACGATGGGCAGGATCTGTCCGTTGGCGAAGTCAGCCAGCCTGGATTGCGGGCCGCGCTCCTGGACACAGACCCGGCTACGGCATTTAATCCGTTCCTTGGCTTGCTTGGCCACAACACCAAGGCAGCTAGACAAGCCGTTTATGTTACCCTGCATAACTCAGGCGAATATGAGTTGCCTATAGGTTATGTCACTTTAAATGGTGACCTGTTTAACCTTCCCGCGGGGCCTGTCTCCTTTGCTCTCGGCGGTGAGTATGACGCTCCGAGGTGGACGCGCGATCGTGACGCGCTTAACACAACGTTTCAAAGCATTGGCTCGAACAATGGGGAAAGCGCACGGGTGAACCGGGATGTGTGGGCTATCTACCAGGAAGTGCGGGTGCCCTTCACCAGCCCGACGTGGAACTTCCCCGGTTTCTACAGCTTTGAGGTTGACTTTGCCGAGAGGGAGGAGTGGTACAGCCAGAACACATCTGCAGTTCTACCTTCTGGGGCCTTCCTATTTCAGCCGGCGGCGCATAGCCAGTATAACACGCAGAAGCCGAAAGCCTCCGTCCGCTGGCAGCCGCTTGATCCCAAGTATATCGGGGCGCTAACCCTGCGTGGCAGCTACACCGAAGCGTTTCATGCGCCGACTCTATCGGAGATTTCGCCTGCTTCGTCGGAGGGCTCCGCCCCGAACGTCTTCGATCCGTTGTTGCATCAGGTCGTGGGCGGTTATGAGGAACGCGTTATAGGGAATCCCAATCTACACCCGGAAGTGGCCTATGAATGGTCTTACGGGGTCGTTTACAGCCCGAAATGGATCAAGGGCCTGACGCTCAGCGCTGATTGGTGGCATATTGATATGCGATCGATCGCGTCGTTCCTCGGCGCGCCATTCATTGTCGAGAATAACCTCCCCGGCCTGGTTATCCGTGGTCCTTCAGTGATTCCTGGTGAACCGGGACCAATCATCCTGGTCATTGATCCCAACGAAAACCTTACAGGCGCGATTTTTGAAGGACTCGACTACGAAGCAATCTATATTCTGGACTCGTCGATTTTTGGCCACGGGGATTTTGGCAGACTGACGGCAACGGTCAACGGCACCTGGCTATCCCGGGCTGAGCTTCAGATTTTGCCTGATACAAAACGGTTCGGCATCGCGGGCGAATTTATTCCGCCGGGATTCACCCTGACCAGCTCGCTGCCGTGGAATCGCGGCAATTTTAGTCTGTTCTACGATTGCCCGGCTGATACGTGGATGCAGGGTTTGGATGTTGGCGCGGTGGTCCATTACACCGGCCAATACGAGGATGACAACCTAACCCTGACGGAGTCCTCCAAACCACAAACGCCGAGAAGCGGACCTTTGCCTTGGCGCGCGCGCAAAGTGTCTGCGTGGACTACGCTCGATCTCATCTTAAACTACACGTTCAACCTGCCACCGCCCGCTGCTGCGGAGGTGCCCGGTTTCGCCAAGGACGGCGGTAAAAATGTCACGATGAAGGATGGCAAGGAGAAAAGCGTCATGCCTGTTTCTACGGCCGAATACAATCCTTGTGGATGGCACTCTTGGTTGAATAACATCACGATCACGCTTGGGATGCAAAACGTGTTCGACGCAGATCCGCCATTTGTAGCCGGCAGCGGCGAGAACGGCTATGACGAATCGCTTGCCACAATCAAAGGCCGGTTCTGGTACGCCCAGCTAAAGAAGAGATTCTAGCTGGCAATCACAGAGGCCGCAGAGGTTGCGAGGAAAAATACTCTGTCTTCGTGTGCTTCGTGTTCTCTGTGGTTAATTATGCCGGTGGAATACAGACCAGATGCAGCACTGCTGATCGTCGCTCACGGTTCGACTGTGAATCCGGATTCGAGCGCGCCGACTCTGGTGCATGCGGCGGAGATTCGGAGTCGCGAACTTTTTGCGGATGTGGAGTGCGCGTTTTGGAAAGAGGAGCCTAGCTTGCGCGACGCGTTGTTTCTATTTGATCCGGAATCAATTCGCGAAGTTTATGTTGTTCCGAATTTCATCAGCGAAGGTTACTTCACCCAGATCGTAGTCCCGCGCGAGCTTGAGCTCGACGGCCCGACGACAAAACGATCAGACGGCCAGATGTGGAAATATTGTCAGCCCGTTGGAAATCACCCGATGATGACAGAATTGCTGCTCAAACGCGCAAGCGAAGTCGCACCTAGCGCTGATCCTAGCGAGACCAGTTTGCTGATCGTT
This sequence comes from Candidatus Udaeobacter sp., assembly GCA_036499375.1. Taxonomy (GTDB): domain Bacteria; phylum Verrucomicrobiota; class Verrucomicrobiia; order Chthoniobacterales; family UBA10450; genus Udaeobacter. Next base: position 4,355 of record DASYDV010000014.1, on the reverse strand, counting down.
GCTCACGGAACGGATCTAAATGAAAACAGCGCCGTTGCGGCGAAACGCGAAGCGGAAAAGATCCGGGCGCTCGGAAAATACGCGGCAGTGCTTAATGTTTACATGGAAGAGCAACCGCTCGTCTCTGACTGGCGCAAGTTAACCGAAACGGCAAACGTCGTCGTGGTGCCATTTTTCATTTCTGACGGATTACACAGCTACCAAGACATTCCGCGGTTGCTGGGAATCAAGGAACGATGGCTTCCCAGCCGTCGAAACAACGAAGAGCGATCTCCCTCGGCCCGCCGTAGCCTTGCGAAGGCGGCAGATCGCCCCGGCGGTCTGGAGATCGCCGCTCCTTGTGGGCGGCTTGGAAGCGGCCGCTCCAAGATTTTCCGGCGCGATCCGTACGCGATTGATGGGCGAAACCTTTTCTACACGCCGTCCATCGGCACTAATTCCGGTTTTGCCGAGATCATCATCGAGCAGGCAAGCCTGGCCGCAAAAAGTTGAAATCCTGCTCGCACTTGGTTTGTTATGCGCGAGATTGCTTCCCCGCGAATGAAGGAAACCACGTGCAAGAAGCTTCAGGAAATCGGCGCTTTTGCCTTGGCCGGCGGGTGTACTCGGAAACGAATGAAGCAACTCGTGGAGATGATTCGCGCCGCGAGGGATTATCGCTGGGTCGCAGTTTACAAGATCCTAAAAGACGAGTTTGTGATTATGGCCGAAACCGGCAATGAGCCACCGGCCTATGCACGTTTCCCGATCATCCAGGGCTTATGCGGTGCAGCGCTGGATTCCGGCAAACCCATCATCGTCGGCGACGTGAGCAAGGATCTTCGCTATCTTCCTGCGTTTCATACGACACGGTCAGAGGTCATTGTGCCAATGCGTAACGAGCATAGTCATATTCTTGGCATGCTCGATGCCGACAGCGACAAGTTGAATGCGTTCAGCGACGAAGATCTCCAGTTTCTCGAACGCGCGGCTGGGTTGATCGCGCACTGCCTGCACTAGACGGCGCGGCCAGCGGTCGCGCCCTACCATGCAAAATCTTGTCGAGCGCCGTCTCGAAGGTGCGCCGGATGCTCCATTTTACTTCGGTCAGATTCTGGTTCGGAACACCGGCACCGGCGGGTTTGTGCTTTCGCATCGCGAGGACGAATCGCTGGATCAGCTGGAGATCTTTCGGGACGCTGAGGGCGCGATCGAAATCGCAAAGTGCGATGACGCGGGAAACTATCGTCCACTCAAGACGGCACCGAACCTGCGGCACGGCTGGCGAATGCAACTGGCCACCGTCGAACAATTGAGACGTGCTCTGGATTATTTTTACCCAGGGCGGCTTGCAGTTTTCGCGGCGTGGAAAACCGGACGACTCAGGACGACGCCCTTGCGCGAGACGCTTGAGCGGCAATCAGGAATGTACCGCGTTGCCGCAAAGATTTCCGATGCGCAGATCAATGACGTCGTCGCGGGTTTTTGTCGATCCAATGGCGGATGCGTGAGGACGATTGTGTGGAAACGCGATCAGAACGACGCGATCGCGTCAACCAAGTTGCCGAAGGAGAAGTTTGATCCTTCGTATGATCAGACAGCCGTTTGTAGCCGTCGCCCTGCGGGCGACGCGCGCGCTTCGCAGAGCGAAGCGGCTACAGTTCCGTTGCTTTGCCAGGAGGCATGCAATCTCCTCGTCGCGGAATGCCGGAAAGTTGTGAAGGGCGAAAGCGCTACGCACGGCCGCGGCGGAACATAGACTTACAGTCTGTGCGCCCAGCGGAGTTGGACTCCGTTGAATTGGGACAGCGGGTTCTTAAAAACCCGCTGGGCACACAGGCGAAACGCCTATGTTCCCGCACACTCGCCAAGGCATGGTTGACGGCGGTCATAGACCGCCGCTACAGCTGACGGATGATCATTCGTGCGCGAACGCTCGTCACGATGGACGGAGCGCCCATCGACAATGGTGCGGTCGCTGTTTCGGGGAATCGGATTGATGACGTTGGCAGATTTGACGACATCAAGACGCGTAACGCCGGTGAAATCTTGGACTCGGGCGAACAGGCATTGTTACCGGGGCTGATTAACGCGCATTGCCACCTCGATTACACTTGTTTGCGCGGCAAAATCCCGCCGAAAAAATCTTTTGTCGATTGGATTCAGACGATCAACGCGGAAAAGGCAACGCTCTCGCCGAAAGATTATTTCGCCTCAATTCAGGACGGTTTAGCTGAAGCCAGGCGATTCGGCACCACAACGGTCGCGAATTTGACCGCTTTTCCGGAATTGATTCCGCAAATTCAGCCGCCGATTCGCGCGTGTTGGTTTGCGGAATTGATCGATGTGCGCATGCCAGAGCGCGCAGATGAAATTGTTGATGTCGCAATTGAGTCCCTTGATAGGGCGCGACCGCTCGCCACGGCGGAGCCCGTCCACGGCGGAGGCAGGCCGGGCGCGCCGTGGGGCTTGGCGCCACACGCGCTGTTTACGGCATCAGAAAATCTGTTTTGCCGTTGCGAGGAGATCTCGCGACGCGACAACATTTTGCTGACGACGCACCTGGCCGAGTCGCGTGCGGAAATGCAGATGTTTCACGACGCCTCGGGGCCGCTCTACGAATTTCTCAAAAACCTCGGACGACCGATGGACGACTGCGGAAGCAAGACGCCACTGGAACGGTTCGTAGATTCGATTGGTAGGGGCGGTTCACCGAACCGCCACCCGGCGATTGAGGTCAATCGCCCCTACCATTCCTGGATTGTCGCGCATCTCAACGAATTGACGGAGAGCGATTTCGAATTGCTGGAAAGATCGGCGCCGAAATTTCACATCGTGCATTGTCCCCGAAGCCACAACTATTTTGGCCATAGCCCGTTTGCGTTCGAGCGATTGCGCTCTCTCGGATTCAACGTTTGCCTCGGCACGGACAGCCTCGCCAGTAATGAAAGTTTGAGTTTGTTCGATGAGATGCGTGCGTTTCAAAAGGATTTCCCGAGCGTTTGTCCGCAAGAAATTCTGCGAATGGTGACGGTAAATCCGGCGCTCGCCTTACATCAGGAAGACAGGCTTGGACGAATTCGGCCGGGATTTGAAGCGGATTTGGTCGCGGTTCCGTGCTCCGGCTCAACAGATGTGTTTGAGCAAATCATCTCGTGCGATGCGCCCGTCAACTGGCTGATGGTAAACGGAAAGATGTAGCGCGACTGGTAGGGCGCGTCACTCCGTGCGCGCCGTGGCGAGTGCGCGCGCCGTTGCCGAACGATAAAAGCGGCGTGCAGAAGACTGCCCGCCCTACCAACCGGGTCGTTAACGTAATCGAAATAGGAACAACCCCGTCGTTCCTTGCTTGCTGGTTGCCTGCCATGCCCGTAAACTCGGCATATGGCCGTACAGGGAATGCAGCAGAGACAAAGCCTCGCATTGCAGCAGGTTCTGTCGCCGCAGCTGCAACAAAGCCTGCTCATTCTGCAGACACCGTTACTCGAGCTGCGCAACCTGGTTCAACAGGAGATGGAAACAAATCCAGTGCTCGAAGAATTGCCGGAAGAGGTCAGCGCCGACGACCGAGGCGAGGCGGAAACATCAGCCGACGACAACTTCAAAGATGAATTTGAGAAGCTGGCCAGTTTGGATGAGGAATGGCGCGATTACATGGCGCAGTCGGCCAGTTACAGTTTCGATGGCCGGCGAGGTTCGAAAGAAGCAGACGAGAAGCGCCAGTTCCTTTTCGATTCTATTCCAGTCCAGGAAACGCTTCAGCAAAATCTCATTGCGCAACTGAATCAGACCGTCCTTAGCGCCGATGACCGCAAAGTCGCGGAGTTGATCATTGGCAATATCGATGATGACGGGTTTCTACGAAGCACACCGGAGGAAATGGCGCTGAACTCGGGCGTTCCGCAGGACGATTTCGAAAGGATGCTGGCGTTGATCCAAACATTTTATCCGGCCGGAGTGGGCGCCCGTGACCTGGGCGAGTGTTTGCGGATTCAATTGCGGCGACAAGGAAAGGAGCAAAGTCTCGAATACAGAATTGTCTCCGAGCACATGGACGACTTGGGCAGGCACCGCTTTCCCGAGATTGCGCGCCGGATGGAGATCAGCGTCGAAGAAGTGCAAAAGGCCGCCGATAACATCGCGCGACTAAATCCGCGGCCGGGCCAGGTTTTCGCGGCCGCGCCGCAAAATTACGTGCTGCCGGATGTGATCGTTGAGAAAGTGGATGGCGACTATCAAATCTCGTTAAACAACGAACAGATTCCGCATCTGCGGATCAGCAATCTCTACAAGGACATCATCTCCTCGGGCGAGGCTCAGACGAGCGACGTCAAAGATTACATCCGGGACAAAATCCGGAGCGGCAAATTTCTGAT
>DASYDV010000013.1:0-11269 GCA_036499375.1 Candidatus Udaeobacter sp. | reverse complement strand
CCGGTGCTTTATCGACAATATTCACGGTGCGCCGGTGTCCGCCGCGACAGCAATGATCGTGATGGTCGATTCCGATGGAAGATTGGGCACCTTCACCGCCGATGGACCCGAGGCGGGTGAATTTCCGCCCAAAGTCATCCGGCCTCAAGCCATTCCCGACGATGACAACCAGGCCATGCTCAACCTCGAAGTTCAAGAGTTGGAGATAACGCTCGCACAACGACAGCAACAAATAGAAAAGCTCACAGGCGAAGTGAAAGAGCAGGTCGCACAAATCCAGAAGGTAAATGCCCAGCTCGAAATGAGTAAGTCGGCGGTAAACATGATTGTGAACAAATCTAAAGCTGTTTCTTCGGGCAGAGTTCACGGACAGCTAGAACAATGAAAGGAAATTAAAAACATGAAAAATCGAAGCACGACATTGATGACCATCCTGCCGTTGTTAGTCTGCTGGGCGCTTTTGCCAGAAGCGCGGGCGATCAGTCCTACCCCGGATGGGTGCTATCCCAATTTCACGACAGCGGAAGGGTGCGATGCGCTTGGTTCTCTCACCACCGGCGCAGGAAATACAGGGCTCGGTTGGCGTTCGCTCTCTTCAGATACCACCGGCAGCTTCAACACCGGCGTAGGCGGCGGAGCGCTGGTCCTCAACAACGGGAGTTCCAATACCGCAGTAGGCGCGGCAGCGTTGCTGCTCAATACCACCGGCTCAAACAACACAGCGGTTGGAACTGACACACTAGTCTTTAATGACAGCGGGAGCGACAATACGGCCACTGGTTACTTTGCGCTGATGAACAATACCACCGGCGGCTCCAACACGGCGCTCGGTGGGGAAGCGCTCACTGCCAACACCAGCGGAAACAACAACACAGCCATTGGTAATCTGGCGCTGATGAACAGCCAAACCACGAGCGACCAGGTGTGCTTGGGCAGCGAGGCAGGGTCTGGTATTACCACCGCCAATAATAATATCATCATCGGCCACCACTCCGGTGTGCATAGTGTTTTTGGCCAGGAAAGTGACAGGTGCTTTATCGATAATATCCACGGGGCGCCGGTCTCCGCCGCGACGGCAATGACGGTGATGGTCGATTCCGATGGAAGACTGGGCACGACTACCGCCGATGCACCGGGTGGATTTTCGCCCAAAGGCATCCGGCGCCAAGCTATTCCCGACGCCGCCCAGCAACCGATGCTGAATCTCAAAGTTCAGAACTTGCGGGCAACACTCGCACAGCAACAGCAACAAATGGAGATGCTCACAGCTCAGCTCAAGGAGCAGGCCGCGCAAATCCGGAAAGTGAGCGCCCAGCTCGAAATGAGTAAGCCGGAGGCAAAAGTAGTTGTGAACAAACCTAAAGCTCTTCCTTGAGAGAGAATTCACGGCTTCGGCCCGACGACGCTTCCGGCTCGTAGCGTTTAGCAGGTCCGCGCGCACCAGGCGTGCTACTGCAAGTCGGCTTCCCAATCTCTGTCAGGACGCTCGGAGTCAGCGCTGTAGCGTCGTCGCCTGCTGAGGCAACCAGAAAGGAAGCCGCGACACCGCCATCGACGGGAGCGCAATTCGGGTTAACGGTTTTATGATGACCAAAGAGGCAATCGCCAGCATTCTCGAGCAGATCGCAACGCTGCTGGAGTTAAAAGGCGAAAATCCTTTTAAAATTCGTGCCTACATCAACGCGGCGCGGGCGATCGAAACCTTCGGCGCAAACGTGTCGAATTTTGAGGATGAAGAAGCGGTGGCGAAAATTCCAGGGATCGGAAAAAGCATCGCGCTGAAAATCAAGGAGCTCGCCGAAACCGGGTCGCTTAAGTATTTCCAGGAATTAAGCGCAGAATTTGCGCCGGGAATTCTGGGATTGTTTTCGTTGCCCGGCCTGGGTGCAAAAAAGATCAAGGCGCTCCACGACAAACTCGGGATCAGTTCAATCGAGCAGTTACAGAAGGCATGCGAACAGCGGCGCATCGCTGAATTGCCGGGGTTTGGCGAAACGACCCAGCAAAAACTTTGTGACGCCATCGCGCGACGTGCGGCGCACGCTGGTTCGTTTCAATTCGGCCAGGTCGCAGCCGACGCGGAAGCGCTGCGTTCAGATCTGGCTGCGCACGAAGCAGCTTTGCAGGTTGATGTTGCCGGGAGTTACCGGCGACGAAAAGAAATCGTGCACGATCTCGATTTGCTGGTTGCGACAAAAGAACCGGAAGCGATCACAAAATTTTTCGTTTCCCATCCGTTGGTTGAATCGATCATCGCGCAGGGCCCGACGAAATCGAGTGTGCGGCTGCGGTCTGGAGTGCAATGCGATCTGCGAGTGGTCAGCACGGCGGAATACCCGTTTGCGCTCGCCTACTTCACCGGGAATAAGGAACACAACATCGAAATGCGCAGCCGCGCATTGAAGCGCGGTTGGACGCTCAACGAGTACCGGCTCGCCAAGCTTCCGGATTCTGAAATGGTAGGCTCGGCGCGCCGCGCCGACGGGACGCCGCAGCGCGGCGTCCCTACCACAAAGAAGAAAAAGCCAGCTGGGAAAATTCCAAGTGTACGCGACGAAGCCGACTTGTATCGCGCAGTCGATCTCGATTTCATTCCGCCAGAGCTTCGGGAAAACTGCGGCGAATTCGAAGCAGCCGAACAACATTCGCTGCCGAAGCTGATCGAAAAGGAAAATCTGCGCGGCGCGTTCCATTGCCACACGCTGGCAAGCGACGGACATAATTCGCTCGAAGAAATGGCGGAAGCCGCGCAGGAACTTGGGGTTGAGTATCTCGGCATCGCCGATCACAGCCGCAGCTCGGTTCAAGGTCACGGGATCGATGAGAAACAATTGCTCGCGCAAGTCGCCGCGATCGAAAAGCTGAACAAGAACTTCGACGGATTTCGACTGTTTGCCGGAGTTGAATGCGACATTCTCCGTGACGGATCGCTCGATTTTCCCGATGAAGTCTTGTCGCAACTCGAGTACGTTGTCGCATCTGTCCATTCTGCTTTTGGCCTGAGCGAAGCGGACATGACCCGCCGCGTGATCCGCGCGCTGGAAAATCCCTTCGTTACCATGCTGGCGCATCCCACCGGCCGATTGCTCCTAAAACGGGACCCGTATCAAATCGACATCCCTGCTGTTCTCGACGCGGCAGCGCGCACGGGCACATGGATCGAACTCAACGCCGCGCCAAAGCGGCTCGATCTCGATTGGCGCCGGTGGCCATTGGCCAAACAAAAAGGCGTCAAATGCGTGATCAACCCGGACGCTCATCGCACCGAGCGTCTTCAAGATCTGTGGTTCGGCATCGGCATCGCGCGCAAAGGCTGGCTTACCAAAGACGATGTAGTGAACTGCTTGCCGCTCCCGAAAATTGAGAAAGCGCTTCGTGCAAAATCCAAAAGGTAGGGCGCGGTCGCCGAGCGCGCCGAAGCTTCACGGACAGCCCGACGGTCCGTCCCTACCTCAAGCCTTGTCTCGTTGCGGCATAAACATGGTGAGGCATTTGCAGGCGCCGCCTGCTTTGATGAATTCGCTCATTGGCAACTCGTGACAATCGTAGCCGCGCTCTTTCAGCTTGGTCACGAGCTGCGGTGCGCCTTCGGGCAAAACGATGTCGCGGTCGATGACTACAGCGTTACATGAAAAGTGCGTCGCCTCGTCCGGAACGACATCGATCAAATCGGTCACGTGCTCCCGGATTGCGCGCTGGCCGTATTCGTCGAAGGCCTCCGGGAACCAGAATCCACCGCCATCAGGAAGCGGACAAAAGCAGGTATCAAGATGGTAAAAACGGGGGTCAACCAACTCCACCGAGATCACAAGGCAACCGAGCATTTCCGCTATGGCGTGGTGCGACTGAATGTCCGATCGGAATTTGTAGCCACAAAAGAGCACGTCATTACCAAAGAGCGCGTCGCCTTCGCCTTCAAAGTAAAGCTTTTCGGGCAACCAGCAGATTTCGTAACCGCGCTCCTCCATCCATTTGGCAAAGAATGGTTGTTCACCGGCGCGCTCTTTGTGGCGAAAATTACTTGGGATGAATCTGCGACCGACAGTAAGACCGGCGTTGGCAGTAAAAACCATATCGGGCAGTCGCGGTTGGGGCGCAATCAAGTGAACTTTGCAATTAAATTTGGAAAGTGTGGCGTGGAGTTGTTTCCATTGCTTTTGAACGACAGCCGTTTCAGCGCCGCGGGCCACGCTCATCCAGGGATTGATCTCGTACTCAATCCCATAGTAATCGGGCGGACAAAGAAGCAGCTCGCGCATAGCAATCAAACTATTTCCGACCGCGGGATTCGGTCAGGCAATCGGCGAGTTCCCGAAGAAACGGTTCCACGTCTGTGACCAGTCCGATTGACTGCAACGATTGCGGTTCGACTGCGCGATCGACTGCCGATGGATCGATATCAACGCACACAGTTTTTACAGTCGGCGCAAGCATACTCACGACGGCGAGCGAATGCCGAAGGGTTGCTAACAACAAGGCGTGTGTGATATCAGCGAGTTTTTCGCGCAGCACTTTTTGAGCTTCGATCGCGTCTGTGGTCACGCCCGGAATCGATCCCTCGTCGCGGATGGAGCCGGTCAGCACGATATCAATGTTATGGCGCACGCAGGCGTGCATGATGCCATTGGTGAGCACATTCTTTTGAACAGCAGCAGCGATTCCGCCCGCTTCACGAATGGCGTTGATCGCTCGCATGAGGTTCTCGCGCCCGCCCCTGGCGAATGCCATGTCGGCGCTCATCCCCAATGAAGTGCCGAACAACGCGCGTTCCACATCGTAAGCGGCAAATGGATTTCCGGCAAAAAGCCGATCGACATAACCTGCTTCGATGAGGCGCACCAAATACTGGCCGGCACCGGTCCGCACGATTGCAGGCCCGACGACAACTGCGATTTTGGCTTTCGCTTTTTTGGCGCGCCGCAATTCTTCTCCCAATTCGCGAATGATGGCCGACTTCGGTTCATCAGCATCGATGATCGTGTTGATGAACTGAAAAACATCCGTCCGCGACGTCGCGCGCTGCACTGGGACTACTCGAACACCCTGATGGCCAACGACAATCTCGTTGCCTTTGCGAACGTCAAAGAATTTGACGGCTCGCGCAGCGCTTCGCTTTCGGTCTACTGCAATCGCGCTGTCCATCATCGCGGGCCGCACTTCGATCTCCTTGCCATCACAGCAGACGAAGGTTTGCTGGTTCGTCATTACGTAGAACTCGGGTGGGAAAACACCGTCCGCTGGGGCCGGTGCGAGTTGTGCGTCTGCGCGTTCAGCCACTTCGGCACCATGCTGGCGCAGTCGCAGAATCAATTCGTCCAGGGCTTCGCTGGTTTCTGCCGACACCTCAATGCGCGCAAAGCTTCGATCGGCACGCTTTTGGCCAATTTTGATGTCGCTGATCTTGAAATTTGCGCCGTGCGTCAAAATTTGATCAAGCACTTTCGGGAGAATCAGCGAATCAATGATGTGGCCGCGTAACTCAATCGTCTCCGAAAACATCTGCAGAATTTAGCCAAGGAAGCCCGCCGCGCCAGTGAACCGAAATTGTTGTGGCGGCGGTTGCGCTAAACATTCAAGCTAACGGGCAGGCGCTCGCTGCGGCGAGCTCTCCACGACGATAAGCCATCAATATGGAGAAACCAAGTTCAAGCGGGCCTTCGCCCAGCCGGAAAGCGCGTCATGTGCTGGGGTCCAGGCTGAATCGCAAAAGCAAGCTGCCGCCACCTCTGCCATTGAAGAAAAAAGCGCGAGACGTGGACCGCACAACTAGTCGTTAGAACCGCGCCATATGTTTAATGATTTACCAGCCCTCGCGGCCAAGATCAGAGAAGCACTTTCAAACCGATCGGAGTACCTCGTTACGCAGGCTGCGGAATTGAGAGTTCTCCGGGAAATGTCCGTTAAAGAGGTTGAGGGGTTTGCACAGAGCCATGGCTGGAGTGTCATACGTCGACTCGGGGGCCGGCAGATCGAATTCTATAATGACGCAAGCGTGCGTCCGTTGTAGCAACCTTGGTAGGGACGTTGCGCCCCGGCGTCCGGACGTCGCAGCGCGATATCCCCTACCTGGTTCCACTGGACAGGAGCAGTCAGTTGGCTTACGAATGCTGGCGCGTTCCAAATGGAAGCGGCGAAGATTTATTTCATTGTTTTTGGTCTTTTGACGATTGCCGGCGGCATTGTCGGTTACGTCAAGGCTGGCAGCGTGGCGTCGATTATCGCCGGTTCGATCACGGGAGTTTTGCTGTTGGTAGCGGCGTTTCTTATGCCCGAACATCGGGCCGCGGGATTGGCGACTGCGCTGATCGTTTCCCTTTTGCTGGCGGCGCAGTTCGTTCCAAAATTCATTCGCACTAGCAAAGTTATGCCCGCTGGTATGATGTCGGTCCTAAGTGTGATCGGGATTATTGTCGCCATCGTCGTCTGGGTGAGAAAGTAATCGCGTGGGAAAAATTCGCCTTCGGTTGTGGCGGCGGCTGGTGCTCGTTTTATTCGCCGCGCTTTTTGCCGCGATTGTTTATCGCTGGATTTCGCTGGAGCGACTGCAACGTGCTGCGCCGACGGAAATATTGGGAACGCCCACACCGGAACCGACGGCGACGCGGCCCCCTGTGGTCACTGGAAAATTAGACACGGCAAAACTGTTCAACGGCATCACACTTCACTCCACAGTTGAGACGACGCCCGGAGCGGATGCCGCAACCGAACGAACGTTGCCTGAGAGTTACGTGCTCGATTTAAAGCTCCTGGCGCGCGTGCCTTCGCCAAACAAAGCAATCGACGAACTCGCGAAAGTCAGTCCTCAGTTACCGACGCTATTACCCGGTCTGGCCTCGATGGTCTCGGGCGATTCGGTTTCCCCGCTTTTTGCGCAGCTTTACGACACAAAAGTGCGAATGCTGCGCGACCACCTGGGCCGTCTCGATCTGCTTTTGTCGCGGCATAACTTTTTCGATTGCCAGACCGTTCTGCAGCTTCAGCATCCCCAAAGTCATCGCAAAGCGCTCCTGTTCCAGGCCGACATGGATGTGGACGCCGATGGTTCTGATGCCGACCGGCTGCCTGTTGGGACTGGTGCACCGGCGAATTTCAAGCCATCCACCAGTTATCGTTGGCAGAAGAAAACCGACGCGCCCAATCCGTATCTGGCCGGGACGGAAGAGCGATTGAAACGAGCAGAAGACGAGTACGCGCTCGCAATTACAACGCCTGCCCGCAAACGCGAGCTGCGCAACGCAATCGCAGAATTGCGCGCCGAAGTCGGCACGCTGAAAAAGTTCAGTTTCCTGATCGGCGCGACCGATCCGTTCATAGTGGTGCCGGGCGCGTTTACCCGCGGCCCCGTTCCAGTCAAGCCGGGCGATCACGCGCTGGTGATTTTCGGCGACTCGGTTTATCCAGTTATTGTCGGAGATGTTGGTCCCAACGATAAGGTCGGCGAGGCGTCGCTGCGCATCGCAAAAGAGCTCAACGCGCTCTCAAATGCCTATAACCGTCCGGTGAGCGATCTGAAGGTGACCTACATCATTTTCCCTGACACGGCTGAGAAACCATTCGGCCCGCCTGACCTTGAAAAAATCCATGCGCGTTGCGAAACGCTGATGAACGAGATTGGCGGCGCAACGGTGCCGTTGCACAAGTGGGAGAATATTATTCCGCCTTCGCCGACTCCCAGCCCGACGGCGACTTTTTCGTCGTCACCGAGTGTGACGCCGTCTCCTTCGTCCGGTGGATCGGGAACACCTTCTGCCTCACCGGCAGCGACATTTGCGTTTCGCGCTGCCAGCCCCGCAACAAGCGCGTCGGCTGCTTCGAGACTCGCGCCGGCGAGTTCACCTGCGGCGACCCGAACTCCGCACAGCAAGCGCAAGCCGTGAATCCCCGCGAGCCAGTTACGCAGGCGCCCGGCTACAACGAATGCCTGCGTCTAATGCACACGCTGATGGAACATCGTCACAAACCGATTCATTCGGCACTTCTAAAAATCCGCGACAAATATTCCATGCTTCATTTGGACGTGCTCCTTCTCGTTTATCACTTCGCAAAGATTTGCTCCGGCGCGATTCTCGAGATTGGCGCGTTCGTTGGCGGGGCAACAATCGCCGCAGCTTTCGGCATCCGCGATTTGGAGCAACAGAAAAAGCTGATTACGATCGAACCGGGGGGTAGCGTGAAACACAAGCGGCTCGGCACCCGTAACATCTTGCGCGACTTGGAACGCAATCTCGCCCGGGAGGGTGTTGCGGATCTGGTCACTTTGATAAAGGGGCGGTCGTTTAAGCCGGAAACGATTTCCGCTGTCCAGCAAGCGCTTGGTTCGGAGCAAGTCGGTCTGTTAGTTCTCGACGCCGATGCGGCGAAATGCCGGGACATCGATTGCTATCGCGACAGATTCGCCCCCGGATGTTGGATGGTTATCGATGATTACTATGGCGTCGATTCCAATAAAAAGATCCCGCCGAGCCGCGCCGACGTGGACGCACTGGTTGCGGCCGGTTTGTTAGAGCCACTCGGGTTTTACGGCTGGAGCACATGGGTGGGACGATGGCGCGGAGACGCCACGCGTTGAAGCATTGAGCGAATTGGTTGTCCCGTTTTGCTCTCGATTTGCTCGTTACACTTCCTCGGGACCCACCATGAGATGGATTACCCCGTTCGGCGCGGAGATGAAGAACCCGTTGAAATCTTCTCGCAATTGCTCGACCTCGTTGCGCTGCGGGACGCCGTGAACGTTCAAAAATGAGGCGGCTGCGTCCGTATCATTCGTTTCCAACTCCAGCCATATATCGGGATGACTCAGGTTCGGCACGCTGTCGATCCACAGTCGGTTCGGGCCGAACTGAAAAATGCAGCCGTCTTTTTCCTCCTCAATTAACGGTAGCCCCAGCGTGTCGCGATAAAAGGCAACGGTCTGCTGGTAGGTGTGGCTTGGACACTTGATCGCGATATTCGCGCCGCCTGAAAACTGCGGCCCTTCGAGTTTGGCAACCACGAGGCGTCACTCCCCGCCGGTTCCACCCGGCTCGGTCATTTTGATCGGGTCCAGGGCGCGCCCGAGTTCGTCCTCGGGCAAGATCTTTTTCTCTCGCGCGATCTCGCGAACTGTTCGGCCAGTTTCTGCGCTCTCCTTCGCAATTTCCGCCGCGCGATCGTAACCGATCTTCGGTGTGAGGCTCGTCACCATCGCCATTGAAAGCTCTACCAGTTCGCGGCAACGCTCTTCGTTTGCCACGATGCCGCGTATGCATTTCTCGCAGAAAATATCGACGGCGTTCGCGAGCAACCGGATGGATTCCAGAAGATCGTGCGCCATTATGGGCATCATCACGTTTAGCTCGAAATTTCCGTTCGCGCCGGCCCACGTGATGGTCGTGTCGTGGCCGATCACCTGTGCGCAGACCATCATCATCGACTCACACATCACCGGGTTCACTTTCCCCGGCATGATGGAACTGCCCGGTTGCGTGGCGGGCAATCGGATTTCACCGATGCCGCACCGCGGCCCGCTTCCGAGCCAGCGAATATCGTTCGCGATCTTGAAAAGAGTTACAGCGATTGTTTTCAATTCGCCGCTGGCTTCAACCACTGCGTCCTTTCCGCCCTGCGCTTCGAAGTGATTTTTCGCCTCGTAAAACGCGATCCCGGTGCGCTGTTCGATGTGGTGCAGCACTTTCCTGGGAAAATCGGTGTGGCGATTCAGACCCGTGCCGACGGCGGTTCCGCCGAGCGCGACCTCGCGTAAAGCGTCGATCGCCTTTTCTGCGCGGTCTTTGGCGTAGGCAACCTGCTGCGCGTAACCGGAAAATTCCTGGCCGAGCCGGACCGGTGTCGCGTCCATCAGATGGGTCCGACCGATCTTTATGATGTGCCAGAATTCCTTCGCTTTTGTTTCGAGCGCGGCGTGTAATCTTTCCAGAGCCGGAATCAGATGGTTCTTCAACTGCTCCGCGGCGCTGATGTGGATAGCTGAAGGAATCACGTCGTTGCTCGACTGTCCCATGTTGACGTGATCGTTCGGATGAATCGGCTCGTGCGAGCCAATGCGCTTGCCCGCCAATTGCGCGGTCCGATTGGCGATCACTTCATTGGCATTGGTGTTCGTGCTCGTGCCCGAGCCGGTCTGGAAAATGTCGATCGGAAAATGTTCATGAAGCTTTCCTTGTGCGACTTCTTCAGCGGCTTGGACAATCAGCGCTGCGCGCTCGGCATCGAGTAACCCGAGATCGCGATTCGCCTGCGCGGCCGCCCATTTAATTAAACCCAGCGCGCGAATAAATGGCCGCGAAAATCGATAGCCACTTACTGGAAAATTTAGAACGGCACGGTGCGTGGAGGCGCCGTGTAGCGCATCCGCGGGCACGGTCATCTCGCCCATCGAATCTTTTTCGATTCGAATCGGTTTCTCCGTCATGCCGAACGTTCCGCGCCAACGCCGGCCAATCGGGAACGCCTCTTCGACCGGGCTGACGAGCGTCCGTCGACCTGCTCTGAAGGTAGCTTGTGAAAAACCGTGATAAACATCGGCGGAATATTTTGAAGGAAATATTCCGATTCGGTGTCTTGGAAAACAGTCGCGTGCTGCTTCAATTCGTTAGTGACTTGATAAATGATGAACTTGCCGTCCGGCTTAAGCGCATCGTACGTCTTTCGCAGCAACGCACGCTTCTTCTCAATCTTCAGAATGCTGAACGGGATACCGGAGAGAATGTAATCGCAGGAAGCGAAGCCGCGGCGTTTCAGCTCGAACGGCAACGAGGCCGCGTCGCCGTGGATCACGTGAACCCGCGGATCAGACGCAAATTGCCGTTCCAGTGCGCGCGCCAGCGCGGCGTCGAGTTCAAACAGCAGCAGATGCGAATCTGGTGTCATTCTTCGCGCGATCTCCCGCGAGTGCACGCCTTCGCCGGGACCGTATTCCGCAATCACGCGCGGCTCGGTAAAATCCATTTTGCTTGAGACGCGTTCCACCAGCGCCTTCGAGCTGGGCACAATCGATGCGATCTGGAACGGACGCTTGAGGAACCGCTTAAAAAAAAGTGTGCTCACGGGAATTGGGACGTTCGCCTCAGGGGTTCCGGTTGTCTAGTCTGATGTGGCCTGCCATCAGTAACCGCCATTGGCACCGCTTGGTGCAGGTTCAGAACATAGGTAGCACAGCAGGTTCAATACATAGGTAACACTTTTTGGGTGTGGGTGAGATAAAAACCTCGGCATGCCGTGGAAGAAAAGTGAACCTATGGAACAGCGAATCGAGTTTGCGTTAAAAGCG
>DASYDV010000012.1:0-103248 GCA_036499375.1 Candidatus Udaeobacter sp. | reverse complement strand
CAGCGTTTTGATTCCGATCCAAACGTTCTGGGTCGTGACACCCGTATAAATGGTATCCCAAGAAAGATCGTTGGCGTCCTGCCTCCTGCTTTTCGCTTTCTGTCGTCCGAGGCGCGTGTTTTTCTCCTGATAAAATCGGATGTCGAAGACCGTGGACCGAAACAGCGACACTCTACCGGCTATCCAGGCGGCACGCACATGATCGCGCGCTTGAAACCGGGTGCCACCATCGCGGAAGCGCAAGCGCAGATCGACGCGCACAACACCGAGGTCGAGAAGGATAATCCGCAGGCGAAGATGATGGCCGAAGCCGGCTTCCGTTCGCCAGTGGTTGGACTGCACGCGGATCACGTACGCTCCATCCGCCCGACCCTGTTGTTGATGCAGGCCGGCGTATTTTTTCTCCTGCTCATCGGCGCGGTCAATCTCGTCAATCTGCTGCTAATCCGCGCGAGCGGCCGCGCGAAAGAGATGGCGATCCGCCAATCGATGGGTGCGAGCCGGCTCCACGTGGTGAGGCAGGTGATGGTTGAGACGGTGTTGCTTACGTCAGTCGGCGGATTGGTCGGACTGGTTGTTGGGGCGTGGGGGATTCGGCTGCTTGAAGTTCTCGGCGCGGATCGTTTGCCGCTCGGCGCGCACACCGCGTTCGATAACTCGCTCGCCTTCATCGGACTCATCAGCGCGATCGTCCTTGGGATCGTCATTGCGGTGCCGATCGCCTGGTTCAACCTGAACAGTCATCTTGCAAGTGCGCTCCAATCGGAATCGCACACGGGCACGATCAGTCGCAGTGCTCAACGCCTACGCCACGGTTTCATCATCGCACAAATCGGGCTCGCGTTTGTTCTATTGGCCGGCGCTGGCTTGCTCGGTCTGAGTCTGAAAAAAGTGATGGCCGTGTCTCCCGGCTTTCAGCCCGATCACGTTCTTACCGGCGAGTTCACACTCCCATGGCAGCGCGATCCGAATCAACGCGTTGAGATTGCCGATCGCTTGCTGGAATTGATCCGCCAGCAGCCGGGCGTAACCGCGACCGGAATAATCACGAGCATGCCGCTGAGTGGCGATAACGGCAAAAGCGCGATCGCACCCGAGGGCTACGTGCCGCCGTCCGGCCAATCGCTCCAAGGTCATTATTCCTATGCTGTGGCCGGCAACTACTTCGCGGCGCTCGGCATTCCGTTGCGCGAAGGACGGTTTCTGACTTCAGCGGACTCTCACCGTGCGGAACGGGTCTGTGTCGTGGATGAAGATTTTGCCCGGCGTTATTGGCCCAACGGCAGCGCGCTTGGTCAAAGGCTCGCGGATGGCAGCGACCATCTTCCGGAATCGGCGGCAACCAACGGCGCGAAACTATTCACGATTGTCGGTGTGGTGGGCGCGGTGAAACAGGCGGCGCTCACCGAGCCCCACGGCCAAGGCGCGGTTTACTTTCCGTTCTATCGAGAGAACTCCTATTATTTCGTGGTCACGCGCACAAGCCAGCGCCCCGAGGCGTTCGCGGAGACGCTGCGCAAACTGGTCCGCGCGGCTGCTCCGGAATTAGCGATCGATAACATCCGCTCGATGGAAATGCGGGTTGCGGACAGTCTCATCGCGCGTCGGTCGCCAGCACTGCTCGCCGGAATTTTCGCCGGCATTGCTTTGCTGCTCGCGGCGATTGGAACCTATGGCGTGTTGAGTTATGCCGTCGCGCAGCGCCAGCGCGAAATCGGCATTCGGATGGCGATTGGTGCGCAAAAGAAACAGATTGGACTACAATTCCTCTCGTTAGGCCTGAGACTTCTCGCCGCTGGAACCATCGTCGGCCTGATTGGCGCGTGGCTGGCGGCAAGAGCAATGCGGAGTCTTCTGTTTGATGTTCCCGCACTCCCCGTCGTCATACTTTTGGTCACGACCGTCATAATGACTGCGGTGTCACTGGTTGCCTGTCTTTTGCCAGCGCGCCGCGCCTCACATGTCGATCCAATCGTTGCCTTACGAACCGAATAATTATGCAAAATCTTCGCTACGCTCTGCGGGTTCTCGGTAAGCGGCCGCTTTTTACGGCCATTATCATTTTGACGTTTGGGCTCGGCATCGGCGCCAACACCGCGGTCTTCAGCGTTCTTAACGCCGTGTTGTTGCGGCCGCTTCCATTTCGTGAACCACAAAATCTGGTCGCGATTGGCGAATTCGACACTCGCGAGAAGGCCGATCCCGGAACGGAGATCGATTCCATCTCCTATCTCGATTACGTCGATTTCCGCGATCAAAGTCAGGTCTTCGACAGTGTCGCCGTTTATACCAATCAGGCGGTGAGCACGTTGACCGACGGAAAGGAAGCGACCCACGTTCAAGGCGAGTCGGTATCGGCAAACCTGTTCGGTTTGCTTGGCATTCAACCAATTCTTGGCCGCGCGTTCTTGCCTAACGAAGACGAACCAGGCAATCACGTCGTCGTTTTGAGTCATGAGTTGTGGCAACGACGATTCGGCGCCGATCGCGCCATCATCGGCAAAACTGTCACTCTCGATGGTCAGCCATTCCAAATCGTCGGGGTCATGCCGCCGCGGTTTACCTATCCGCTGCGGTTTTCGAGTCCACCGGAGCTGTGGATCTCGATGTCGAAGTTACGCGAGACGAAAGATGGATCGCAGCCAATGACCGAACAACGCGACAATAATTTCTTTCAGTGCGTCGCACGGCTGAAGCCTGGCGTTTCGATTCGACAAGCGCAGGCGAATATCGACACCATCGTAGCCGACTGGCGCCGCCAGTATCCGGACAGCAAGCTCCATACTGGAGTGAAAGTCGTTCCGGAGATCAGCGCGATGATCGGCAGCACACATTCGGCATTGCTGATGTTGTGCGCAATGGCCGGCTGCGTGCTGCTGGTTGCATGCGTGAATGTCGCAAATCTGTTGCTCGCGCGTTCGCTCTCGCGCAACCGTGAAATCAGTATTCGGGCGGCGCTGGGCGCTGGGCGCTGGCACATTATTCGACAATTGCTCCTCGAAAGTGTTTTGCTCGGTGCGTTCGGCGGTCTTACCGGATTGTTGATCGCCATTTGGGGCATCGAATCGCTGAAGGCATTCCTCCCGAACCTTCCGCGCATCAATGAAATCTCACCTGATCCGCGCGTGCTCGCGTTCACTGCCTTAATCAGTATTGGAGTTGGCATAGTTGCCGGTCTGCTTCCGGCCTGGCGAGCGTCCCATCCGAACCTTTCCACTTCCCTCAACGAATCTGCGCGTGGATCGAGTGAAGGCGCGGCCGGTCACCGGACGCGCGCGGTGCTGGTGGTTGTTGAAATTGTGCTGGCGCTCGTGTTGCTCGCGAGTGCGGGACTGCTCGTCGAGAGCTTTATTCGTCTTCAAAAAGTTCCAGCCGGTTTCGACGCGAGCAATGTGATGACTGCGCGCCTCGCCCTTCCCGAGGCGACTTACCCGAAGCCGGAGGACTCTACGCAGTTCTATAAAAAACTGCTTGATCGGGTGTCTGCTCTTCCAGGCGTGCAATCGGCTGCCGCGGCGTGGTGGATTCCGCTAAGCGGCAGCGAGATTAGTTTCAATTTTAATGTCGAAGAGCACCCAATTCCGGCTGGTCAACAGCCGATTGCACAGGTCAACATCGTCACCCACGATTACTTCCAGACGATGCGAGTTCCAATCCGGCAGGGTAGGGCGTTCACTGATCGCGACGATCGCAATGCGCCGCCGGTGGCGATCGTCACGGAGAGTTTCGCGAAACAATATTTTCCTGGCGAGGATCCGGTTGGCAAACGCATCATTCCCAATGGTTCGATCGATCCAGGCAAACCGCCGGTGCGCGAAATCGTGGGCGTCGTCGCTGACATGCATTTGATCAGTCTGCGTTTACCGCCGAAGCCGCAGATTTATATTCCGCATCAGCAGTTTGGAATCGGTTCGATGTCGATCTTTGTGCGAACGCAGATCGATCCGCAATCGCTGACGGCCGTTCTACGCCGGACCGTGGCCGAGATCGACAAGGACGTCCCGGTTTATCGGACGCAGACACTCGCGGATTATATGTCGCGTTCGATCGCGCAGCCGCGTCTCAATGCAATGCTGGTCACGCTTTTTGCAGCGATCGCGTTACTCCTTGCCGCTGCGGGGATTTTCGGAGTCATGAGTTACTCTGTAACGCAGCGGACTCAGGAAATCGGAATTCGCATCGCGCTCGGCGCGCAGCGCTACGACGTTTTGCGTCTCATTATTCTCCAAGGCATGCGCTGTGTCGGCGTCGGCTTGGTGCTCGGAGTCATTGGCGTGCTTGTTTCGTCGCGTCTGCTTCAAAGCTTCCTCTTTGGGATCGGCGCCACCGATCTGAGAACGATGCTTATCGTTACGCTTATTCTCACGGCAGTGGCATTTATTGCCTGCCTGGTCCCGGCGCGGCGCGCAATGTTGGTCGACCCGATAAAGGCGTTGCGCGCAGAATGAATTTTGAAATGAAAAACTCAACTCTGCCACTTCCATGAGCGACATTCGTTTCGCTCTTCGCCAGCTCCGCAAATCACCGGGGTTTACTGTGGTTGCTGTTCTGACACTCGCGGTCGGCATCGGAGCGAACACGGCGATCTTTTCGGTCGTGGAAGGTGCGCTGCTGCGGCCATTACCCTTTTCACAAGCGGATCGACTGGTCAGGATCTATGAAGCACTCGATGAAAATGGCGCACGTTCGGCGTCTTTGAATCTGAGCGACCGCACCCTGACGCGTTTTCGCGATTTCGGCGGTCATATTTTCGAAGATGTAGCGGGCGGAACCGGCAGCGCTGCAGTCGTTAGTCTAACCAGCGGTTCACCTGCACAAACCCTCCCCGCCGCGCTTGTCACCTACAACTTTTTTGATGTACTCGGATTACCGCCGTCGCAGGGCCGTAACTTCACTACAGAAGAGGGGACCGACAAAGCAGCGAATGTCGCCATCATCAGCGACGACTTCTGGCGCAATACGCTCAATTCGCGTCCCGACGTCCTCGGTAGCACGATCGTGGTCGACGGCACAGCGCGCACAATCATTGGGGTAATGCCGAAAGCGTTCCGGCATCCGTATCGCGCCAGTTTGTGGCTGCCGCTTGCGCTTGAGCCCGACAATCCCGCGACGATTAACAACCATTACCTGTACGGCGTCGCGCGACTGCGTCCCGGCGTCACGCCGATGAAAGCGGAAGCGGCTGTGAAGAACATGTGCGCCGCCATCAATCGCGACGATCCGAATCCGGCGAACGTGCGTGCCGCTTATGTCCCGCCGTTGCGCGAAAGTTTTGTGATGGATTTGCGGCCGAAAATTCTGGTCATTGTCGGTGCCGCGGTTTGCGCCTTGCTGATCGCGGCGACGAACTTCGCTGGTCTGCTGCTCGCCCGCGTGATCGAGCGGGAAGGGGAGTTTTCATTGCGCGCCGCGCTCGGAGCGAGCCGGCGGCGATTGGTTAGGCAACAACTCATCCATGCGCTTTTGCTCGCGTTTATTGGCACTGCGGTCGGTCTGCTCATTGCACTCTGGATCACGCCGATGCTTTTCGCGCTCAGCCCGGAGGGCGCCGACGCAACCGGCAGCGCGATGCGGGAATTCGACTACGCTGCGCGACTTGATCTGCCGGTGTTCGCTTTTGCTGCGAGCGTGATGGCGCTCGTAGGGTTGGGCTTCGGTTTGCTTCCGGCCGCGCGCGCGTCGCGCACGGATTTGCGCGCGGCAATGAGCGTCACCTCACGCGGCACAACACTCGATCGCAATGCACGCAGATTGCTCGGCACATTCGTGGTGATCGAACTCGCGGTTGCCGCTGCGCTGCTGACGGCGAGCGTCACCGCGACGCAGTATTTCCGGAAGTTGATGGAGGAGCCATGGGGTTTCGAGACGAAGGATCGTCTCGATTTCAATGTCACTGTTCCCGACCGATTCTTCCCAACCGCTGCGGTGAAACAGAACGCACTCGAAGCCTCGCTCGCGCAACTGCGCACATTGCCAGGTGTGAAATCTGCCACGGTCGTTTCGCCTTCTCCGATGGACGCACCGTGGACGCTGATGTTGTTCAATGCCGAAGGGGCGCCTGCACCGGAGCCGCGCGGCGTGTACACGGCTTACTCGCGCGTGCCTGTGCCGGGCTACTTCCAGAGCATGGGTCAGCCGCTCTTACAGGGACGCGATTTCAATGCCGGCGATACAGCCGACGCGCCGCTGGTCTGCATTGTTAGCCAGAGCATCGCGAAACGCTTTTGGCCTAACGATTCGCCCATCGGTAAACGCATTCGCTGGGGACGGCTCGATGGCACCCGACCGTGGTTCACGATCGTGGGGGTTGTCGGCGATATGAAAGCTATCGCCGATCCGCGCGACGGTGAGGTGCTGGGCATGATCGCGCGTCCGCTCGCGCAAATGCTCGCGCAGACGACCACAACGCTTGACGACATCACGTTCGTTCTGCAGACCGATAGCCGCTCGGTAAACGAATCGACGATCCGCGCCGCGCTGGCCCGCGTGAATGCGAACCTGGCAGCATACAATTTTATCTCGCTTGAAAATGCGGCGGCGCTTTCTCGCACGACCGAGCGGTTCATCTTTGTCCTTGTCTCGTCGTTCGGATTTGTGGGACTGCTGCTTGCCGCAGTCGGTTTGTATGGTCTGCTTGCGTTACAGGTTGCCCGACGAGAACGCGAGTTCGGCATCCGCAGCGCGCTTGGCGCGACCGCGCGCCAGCTCATTCAGCTCGTCGCGAAACAAGGCGCAACGTTGCTCTTGTTAGGCTTCACTGCCGGCGCTCTCGCGACTTACGGAGTCGTGCGGCTGGTCCGAAATCAGTGGGCCGAGATGCCCGCGCCGAATCTGATCGCGTGCATTTGCGCGGCCGTCGTCCTCGGAATCGCGGTGATGATCGCCTGCTGGCTACCCGCGCGCCGCGCTGCGCGAGTTGATCCTGTTATTGCACTTCGCGCCGAATGAAGACTGACCTACAATGCGAGTTCTGGGGAGCACACACTTGCAGCGTGCTGGTCGAGGCATTCTGCCGCGACGAACTTTCCTGGAACCATTCGCCTGGCGAAAGGTTCGCGAATTCGAGAGGAATTCGCGAGCACGCTGAAAGCGTGCGCTCTTCAGAAGCGCATGCCACGCGATGAGCAAAATCACGCTCAAGATCAATGGCACGCGCCGCGAGGTGGATGTCGATGATGACATGCCGCTCGTCTGGATTCTGCGCGACTCGTTAGGCTTGACCGGCACGAAATTCGGTTGCGGCGTCGGTGTCTGCAGTTCGTGCACCGTGCTGGAAAACGGAAAAGCGATTCGTTCCTGCCAGATTCCCGCGCACGAAGCGAACGAGCGCAGCTTCATCACCATTGAAGGTTTGTCGCGCGACGCCAGTCATCCCTGTCAGCGCGCCTGGCTGGAAGAAGACGTCATGCAGTGTGGTTATTGCCAGCCGGGCATGATCCTGACCGCGTGTTCATTGCTGAAGGAAAATCCGAATCCGAGCGACGAGGCGATCGATGCGGCCATGTCGGATTCGGTTTGCCGCTGCGGCACTTACCCGCGCATGCGCAAAGCGATCAAGCGCGCCGCCGCGCTCATGCAGGAGGCGAAATCATGATCGCGACGCGGCGCGCTTTCCTGAAAACGACGGCGCTCGGCAGCGCATCGCTCCTGATCGGGTTTAACGGTAGTGGCATCTTCGCGGGGAATTCGCCTGACGGGTCCACTTTCAAACCGAATGGATGGATTCGGGTCGATGCCGACGGCGCGGTGACGCTGACGATTGGCAAATCGGAAATGGGCCAGGGTGTGCGCACCGCCTTCGCCATGATTTTAGCGGACGAACTCGACGCCGATTGGTCGCGGATCAAATTGCAACAGGCTTCGCCCGGTCCCGGCTTCGAAGATCTCGGAACCGGCGGCAGCGGCAGCATGGAAGAAGCGTGGCCGCTGCGGCGGGCGGCGGCTGCAGCGCGTGAAACGCTGACCGCGGCGGCGGCGGCGCACTGGAAGATTTCGCCTGAGGAGTGCAAAACGAAACGCGGTGCAGTCGTGCACGCGGCCAGTGGACAGCGACTCGAATACGGCGCGCTCGTAGCAGACGCGGCGAAGTTCCCGGTGCCAAAGAAACCGACGCTCAAAACGGTAAATGATTTCAGGCTCATTGGTCGACGCACGCTGAAGGTCGATGGCCAGGACATCGTGACGGGCCGCGCGCGTTACGGCATCGACGCGAAAGTTCCGGGGATGTTGCACGCTTCGCTCGAACGGCCGCCCTTCCGGGGAGCGAAGGCTTTGAAGATGAATGAAAGCGCGGCGCGCACGGTGCATGGCGTGCGGAATATTGTGCAGACTGATCGCGGGGTCGCAGTGGTGGCGGAGAACACGTGGGCCGCAATCAAAGGTCGCACCGCGCTCGCCGTCGAATGGAGCGCGCCGCCGCCGGATGCGTTCGATTCCGATGCGCACGCGAAGAAATTAGAGGAGGCGGCGCGCGGGCCATCAAACATCACGCGCAAAGAAGAATCGCCTAACGAGAGCAAGATCGGGCGCACGATTGAAGCTATCTATTCCTATCCGTTTTACGCTCATGCGCCGGTCGAAGTGATGAACTGCGTCGCGGACGTGCAAGGCGATCGCTGCAAAATCTCGGCACCAACGCAGGCGCCGAACCGATTGCAAAAACAGGTTGCGAATCTGCTCGGGACAACGCCGGAGAAAATCGAAGTTAATGTCACAATGATCGGCGGCGGTTTTGGTCGCCGGCTCGCCGTCGATTACGCACTGGAAGCTGCGGAGATTTCGCGCGCCGCGAAAGCGCCGGTGCAAGTTCTGTGGTCGCGCCGGGACGACATGAAGCACGGCCATTTTCAGGCGGCATCGGCGCACTTTCTGTCCATGGCTTTGGATGCGCAAAACAAACCTGTCGCATGGAAACACACCAAGGCCGGATCGTTTCATAATCTTTCGACTATCGAGCCGGAGAAGATGCGCGACGCGGCCTGGTATCGCGGATGGTCGTGGGGCGTTTACGATTTTCCCTACGTTGTCCCGGGAATCGAAACCGGCTACGCGCCAGTGGATCTGCCGGTCTTGCACGGTCCGTGGCGCGCCGTCTTTGCGCCTTCGAGTGTCTTCGCCCGCGAGTCGTTCGTCGATGAAATCGCGCATGAATGCGGCGCTGATCCGCTCGCGTTTCGACTCCAGCTTTTGCAGGGACCGGATACCTTCACCGTTGGGCGGGAAAATTACGATCGACGTCCGCTGCGTCGCGTGCTCGAAGTGGTGCGCGACAAATCCGACTGGGGAAAGAAAGGCGGTGCGCGACACGGACGCGGGGTGGCCTGCAACATTTACGATGGCCGCACCTACATCGCCTACGTCGTGGATGTTGACGTGAACGAGAGCGGCGAAGTGCAAGTCGGTCGCGTCGTCGCGGCGGTTGATTGCGGTTTGGTCATCAATCCTATCGGCGTTGAGCAACAGATCGAAGGTGGAATTATCTGGGGAATTTCCTCTGCTCTAAAAGGTCAGATCACTTTCAAGAACGGCGCCGCGCAGCAGTCGACCTATTCCGACTTCGCCGTCGCGCGCATGAAAGATGCGCCTGCCGTCGAAGTGCACATCGTGCCGAGTGATCGGCAGGAGCCTTCCGGAATGGGTGAGCCGCCTGTGCCGCCGATCGTTCCCGCAATCGTCAACGCAATTTTCGCCGCCACCGGCAAACGCATTCGCAAACTCCCCATCACACCTAAAGACTTGGCCTAACGAGTAGTTCCTTATGATCTCCGACTTCAAATACGCGCTCCGCATGCTGGGTAAAACACCAGCGTTTACATCAATCGCCATTATCACACTCGCGCTCGGCATTGGCCTGAACACTTCGATCTTCAGTTTAATCAACGATCTGTTCCTGCGCGGCCTGCCGTTCAAAGAACCCGCGCGGGTTCTTCATGTCTTCTCGCATTTCAAAGATCAGCGGCCCGATTTTCCAGTGTCGGCGCCGCGTTTCATCCATTTTCGCGACGGTCAAACCATCTTTGACGGATTTGCCGGTGAAAACGGGCTCGCCGCTACCGTGACTGGAGTGGGCGATCCGTTTCAGGTTCCGATTTTCAAAACAACCGCAAAGTATTTCGATGTGCTGGGTGTGCGCGCGATACGCGGCCGGACGTTCCGGCCCCAGGAAGAGGAAGGCGCTGACGTCGCCGTCATCACTGAGCGGTTTTGGAAATCGCGGCTTGGCGGCGATCCAAATGTGATCGGGCGCGGACTCACGCTCGATGGAGTGTCGCACACCATCGTTGGTGTGATACCGACTTTGCCGGTCTCATGGACAGGACCGAATGCCGATATCTGGACGACCAAGCCATTTATTATCCCGGGCTTTTCACATGAACGAATGATGCGGGGCACCGCATTTCTGCGCGCAGTCGGCCGATTAAAACCGGGCGTCTCGGTTCAACAAGCGCGCGCTGCGCTGCAGTTGCTCGAAAACAGCTATCGCGCGCAATATCCGGAGAAGATCGACGCGCAATCCAGCACGGTTGTGAAGACTTTACCGGAAGATGTGACGGAGGATCTGCGACCGGGGCTAGCCACATTGCTCGCGGCGGTGACATTTGTTTTACTGATCGCGTGCAGCAACGTCGCGAACCTGTTACTTGTTCGGTTCACAGGACGCCGGCGTGAAATTTCACTTCGAATGGCTCTGGGCGCGACACGAGCAAGTGTGCTGCGACTATTTGTTTTCGAAAGTGTGCTAATCAGTCTCCTCGCTGGGATTCTCGGTGCGGTGCTCGCATGGCAGATGGTGCCCCTGTTACCGAAGCTTGCGGCTAACTTTCTCCCGATTGAAGAGGGCAGTGCCACCGCGATTTCCGTTCCTGTGCTCGGATTCACAATTGCGCTCTCGCTTCTGACCGGTCTGTTGATGGGACTCTACCCGGCGCTGCAAAGTTCGCGCTCTGATATTGTCGATGCACTGAAGGAAGGTGGCCGCGGCACTTCCGGCAGCGTGCATCAACAGCGTTTGCGCAGGCTGCTGGTCGGCGCACAGGTGGCACTTTCGGTAACGTTACTCGGGGGCGCGTCGTTGCTCATCGCAAGCTTTGTGCGGCTAAGCCATCAGGATCCGGGCTTCAAGTTCGAAAGTCTCTGGACGTGTTTCACCGTAATGCCACAAGCGCAATATCCAGATGAGGCGACACGAACACGGTTTGCCGATCAGTTAACCAAGATATTACGCGCAACGCCGGGCCTGCAAGAAGCAACCATTAGTGCCAGTATTCCGCTGAATGGCGGCGCCGGCGCGACGCTCTATGCGCGTGCCGACAGCAACGTCCCACCTGTCCCTGAACGGAAGGGCGCGCCTTCCAATGACATTTCGCCGGGATGGTTGCGTACTCTTGGCATTCCGCTCCTTGCCGGTCGTGACTTCACCGAGCAGGATGTCGCAGATCATCCCAATGTAATTCTCATCAGCGCATCGGGAGCAAAGACTGTGTTTGGAAACGAAAGTCCGATCGGAAAAACATTGCTCATCACCAGCGGCAGCGTCCCCGTCGAGATCGTTGGTGTGGTCGGCGATGTGCGCTCTGTGCGGCTCGATCAGCACGACGACATGGAATTTTATCGGCCCTTCGCACAGGAGAATTTTCCATTTCTCTCCATTACAGTGCGAAGTTCCTTGCCATCTGACACTATAACGAAAACCGTGCAGGCCGCGTTGCGTACGATCGATCCGAATCTCGCCCTCATTTTGCCGCAGCCGGTCAAAGAGATCATGAGGCAAGCGCTCGGCCAGGCAAAATTGATGATGGTCCTGCTCGGAGTTTTCGCCGGCGTGGCGCTGCTGCTCGCCACTGTCGGAATCTATGGCGCAGTGGCCTATACGGTCGAGCAACGTAGAGGCGAGATCGGCGTCCGGATGGCGCTCGGCGCTCAAACACGCGACGTGCTGCGCCTCGTCGTGAATCAAGGAATGAAGCCAGTGATCATTGGACTGGGGATAGGAATTGTTTGTGCATTCGTAATCGGCCGTTTGATTACGTCACAGCTTTACGAGGTTTCCGCGCACAATCCGGTGCTGCTTGCCGGTTCAACGGTTTTGCTCGCGGCAGTCGCTTTGATTGCCTGTTTGCTTCCGGCGCGCCGCGCTACACGCGTTGATCCCATTCAAGCGCTGCGAGCCGAGTGATATGAACGACTTCAAATTCGCGCTGCGGCAGCTTCGGAAATCGCCCGGATTCACCTTTGTCGTTGTTTTCACCTTGGGCGTCGGCATTGGGATTAATGTCGCGATGTACAGTATTGTTCACGCCGTCCTATTATCGAGGCTCCCTTTTCCTGAAGCTGATCGTCTTGTCGGGATTTCGGAAACATGGCCAGATGGCGTTTCGCCGACATCGTATCCGGATTACCTAGACTGGAAAGCGGCGCAGCATTCGTTCGATGAGATCGCGGTCGCACGTCGTGATGACTTTAACATGACTGGCAACGATGAACCTGAGCGCTTCTCCGGTCTCTTCGTCACCGCGAGTTACTTTCGGGCTTTGAAAGTTCCTCCAAAGTTAGGTCGCACATTTTTCGATGAGGAAGATTCTGTTGCCGGCGTAAATCCGGTCGTGTTAAGCGAGCATCTCTGGCGCTCTCGTTTCGCCGCGGACCCATCTGTCATCGGGCGCAAGTTAATTTTGAATACGATTAGCTATGAGGTTGTTGGCGTTGCGGCTGAGAGCCTCTCGATCATCCGCAATCCCGAGACCGCTCGAAATTCGCAGGGTGTCCGCAATGCTGATCTTTACGCTCCATTCGGTTTCTATGCTGATCGCCCGTATTATCATGGCCGGAGGAACCGCGGTGGATTTTATGGAATCGCCCGATTGAAGCACGGCGTCTCAATCGAGCAGGCGACAGCCGACCTGAAGGTCATTGCTGGAAATTTGGAAATAAAATATCCCGATTCGAATACAGCCATAGGTGTTGCTGTTGGTCCTCTCCAGGACAGTGTTGTTGGAAACTATCGGTCCATGCTGTGGCTGCTTCAGGCCGCCGTCACTCTGGTGCTTTTGATAACTTGCGCAAACGTCGCCAATCTGCTGCTCGTTCGCGCTACCGCGAGAGAAAAAGAAATCGCAATGCGTGCAGTCTTAGGAGCGAGCAGGGGAAGGCTCATCCGGCAATTGTTTAGTGAGAGCGTCGTGCTTGCATTCTTTGGTGGTGCATTGGGTTGTTTGCTCGCTTTCTGGAGCAAAGACCTGATCATGTTTTTGTCGCCTTATGATTTCCCGAGATTGCAGGAGGTCCGAGTGGACCTCTCAGTGCTCGCGTTCGGCGCAATCGTTACGTTGGCAACGAGCTTGACGTTCGGATTTGCTCCTGCCTGGAGGCTTTCGAAGACAGAGTTTACAACCATATCGAAGTCGGCTGGCAGCTCACATCCAGAGCGAAGTCTTGGCTTGCTGATGGTTGGGCAAGTCGCTTTTGTCTGCGTCTTGTTGATCGCTGCAGGCCTTCTAACCAGAACGTTTCAGGCTCTGGGGAACGAACCGCTCGGGTTTAATCCAGATCATCTTTTGACGGTTGGACTCAAACTCCCTTCACTGAAGTACAGTGACACAGCTCGGCGGGCGGCGTTCTATCAGCGGCTGCTTGAGAAAGTTGAATCACTTCCTGGAGTAGAGACTGCCGCCATAGACGACGACGTACCGTTTAGCGGTTTTCGTGCTACGGAAAATTTTACGGTCACCGGCCGGCCTGAGCCACGGCATGGTCAAGAACCAATTGCAGAGACGCACTGTATATCGCCGGGTTACTTCAAAACCATGAGAATACCCATGTTGCGGGGACGCGTCTTTGGGCGTGACGATGTCTTGGGCAAACCGCTCGTCATCGTAATTGATGAGTATCTCGCTCGCACATTTTTTCCAAACCAAGACCCGATTGGCGAACAACTCAGTCAAGAACGATTGGACAAGACCAGGGTGCAATACACGATCGTGGGGGTGGTTTCCAGCGTGAGGCACGGAGAACCAGGAATTGCGCCGAAGATTCCGCAGATTTATTGGCCAGCAGCTCAATTTTCGGACCTGCAGACTACTCTGCTCGTTCGAACTGGAGGTGACCTAACAACGCTGTTGTCTTCAATTGGAGCCGCCGTTCACGCGATCGACCCAGAGTTACCAGTGTTTGCCACGCGGACCATGGATGAAGCAATCGCCTCCAGCATTGCAGCTCAGCGCTCTTCCGCAACGTTAGTCGGCGGATTTTCGATTCTTGCGTTGTTTCTTGCTGCTCTTGGTCTGTACGGAGTTTTGGCCTACTCGGTCACACGGCGAACTCGCGAAATAGGAATCCGAATCGCACTAGGTTCGCCGCGGGCGCGAATCTTCGGCCTGATTGTGCGCCGCGGTATGCTTATGGTCGGACTTGGAATTTTGGCTGGCGTGACACTAGCCCTCGGCTGCGGCCCTTTAATTCAACATTTTGTTTATGGAGTCGCGCCTCATGATGTCGCGACCATCATCAGTGTCGTGTCGTTATTAGCAGCAATTGCGATAGTGGCTTGCTGGTTGCCGGCGCGCCGCGCTACACGCGTTGATCCCATTCAAGCGCTGCGAGCCGAGTGAGTTGGGAAATGATGAAATCCGAAACGATTACGAAGCGCGAAATCCGAAACTGCGTTTTCCAACCAGCAACAGCAATCAGAAGTCAGTAATATGATAAACGATTTCCGTTACGCATTCCGACAGCTCATTAAATCGCCGAGCTTCAGTGCGACGGCGATCATTGCCCTGGCGCTCGGGATCGGCGCGACGACGGCGATGTTCGCGGTGATCTACGCGTTTCTGCTCCGCCCGTTGCCCTACGCAAATCCCGACCAACTCGTCATGTTGCAATCGCGCGGCGTGACCACTGGAAATGATCTCGGCGTTAACTACCTCGACTTCTTAGATTGGCGAAAACAGAGCCGCAGCTTTTCCGATCTCGCGTTTTTCAACCTTTTCTGGAACGGCAACGTCGAATCGCCCGGCGGCATGACCGAGACGCTCACGACGACATTCACGACGGCGAACCTGTTTTCACTGCTCAGCGTGCAGCCAATGCTCGGCCGCGATCTGACTCGCGCCGATGATGAACCGAAAGCGCCTAAGGTGATGCTGATCAGCGAACGCCTTTGGAAAAAAACCTTCGGCGGCGATCCCAGCATCATCGGCCGCGACATTCGTCTCGACGGTACGCCTCGCACGGTAGTCGGCGTTATGCCCGCCGGTTTCCGTTTTCCATCGCAAACCGACATTTGGGTTCCCATCGGCTCTGTGTTCGGCATGGTGTGGACGTCTGGGAGCTCGCCTACTAACACGGACCGCTCCTGGCGATCCGATCAGGCCATCGCCCGGCTCAAGCCCGGCGCGACGGTGCAAACGGCGCAGAGCGAGATGAGCGTGATCGCCAAGAGGCTCGCGCAACAATATCCGGACACGAACAAGCTCGTCGGTGCGGCGGTTGTGCCGTTGCGCGATCACGTTGTTGGCAACGTCCGCTTCTCTTTGCTCCTGCTGCTGGCGTCGTGCGGGGGCGTTCTCCTCATCGCGTGCGCAAACGTGAGCCAGCTTCTCCTGGCGCGCGCCACCACGCGTGAACGCGAGTTATCTGTGCGCGCTGCTCTGGGCGCGAGCCGTTTGCGACTGGCGCGGCAGGTGCTCGCGGAAAGCGCCCTGCTCGCCGTCGTAGGGAGTCTGCTTGGCGCGCTGTTCGCCGTCTGGCTCGTCGACGTTGTCGCGACCGCAATCCCTATCGAGCTGCCGTTCTGGATCCGGATCGATCTCAATCCCTCGGTGCTCGGCTTCACCATCCTCGTTTCCTGCCTGACGACTTTACTCGCCGGTTCGCTGCCCGCGATGCAAAGCGCGCGCGTTGACATTTCGCAATCGATAAAGACAACCGCCGGCACAGTCGTTGGCGTCGGCGCGCGCGTCCGCGACCTGCTGACCGCCGCGCAGGTCGCGATCTCGATCGTTCTTCTCGTCGGCGCCAGCCTCGTCCTGCGCAGCCTTTTGAAACTGCACGAGGTGAATCCCGGCTTCGATCCAAGCCACGTCGTGATGATCGAAGTCAATCCGACTTACCATGGCGACGAGCCGGAGCAGACGCAGGTGGATCGTTACTCGCGCTTGTTGCAGCGCCTCAGCGAAATGCCGGGGGTCGAATCGGTCGCGGCGAATAACAGTCCGCCATTCGTTCCCCAAGGACCGTGGAACCGCAGTCAGGTCGTGAGCGAAATTCAGCCGGTTGCTGCTTCGCCCTCCCTCAATCCGATCGCCAATTTTCAGAGCGTGAGCGCGGATTATTTTCGAGTGCTCCGCATTCCGCTGGTGCGCGGGCGCTTTTTCTCCGCTGCGGACAAATTGGACGCGCCGCGCGTTTGCATCGTGAGCGAACGGCTTGCGAAAGCACTGTGGCCTAACGAGGACCCGATCGGCCGGAAATTGCGCGCGCAGTGGCCGGGCACGACCGGTGCGCCTAACCACTCGATGACGGTGGTGGGCGTCGTCGGCGACGTGCGGGATCAGGCCCTTGAACGTGAGGCCGGCCCGGGTCTTTACGAACCCAGTTTGCAGGTCGCTTGGAGGGACAATCATTTTCTCGTCCGCGCCCGCGGCAACTCGCTGGCTCTGGTGCCGGCCATTCGCCGCGAAATCGCGAAGACTGCGCCGGAAGTAGGCGCGTTCAATTTCGTCTCGCTCGAGCGGGAAGTCGCAAACTCGCTCTGGCAATCGCGCCTCCGTGGCTGGCTCCTGGGATTTTTCTCGATAGTGGCGCTGGCGCTCGCGGCCACCGGTTTGTCTGGCGCGATCGCGTATGGCGTGGCGCAACGGACGCGCGAAATCGGCGTGCGCATGGCGCTCGGCGCGACGCGCGCCACGATTCTACGACTGGTTCTCGGTCAGGGAATGCGCGCGGTGGCTTTTGGCATTGTCGCGGGAATCGGCGGCGCTTTTGTGGTCTCGCGACTTCTCCGCGCCTCATTGTTCGGTATCAGCGCGAACGATTTCGCAAGCTACGGAGCCGCTGCGCTTCTCCTCGCGGCGACCGCCTGCGTCGCTGCCCTCATTCCCGCCCGCCGCGCCAGCCAGATAAACCCCATGGAAGCACTCCGCACCGAATGATCTTTTCCGACCTCCGAGTTTTGACGTCCGATCTCCGATTTATGCTAAACGACATCCGCTACGGCTTTCGCCAATTGATCAAGCATCCTGCGTTCAACATCATCGCGATTCTCACGCTCGCGCTCGGAATCGGCGCGAACACCGCCATCTTCAGCGTGGTAAACGCGTTGCTGTTGAAGCCACTGCCGTTTCCCGTTCCTGGCCGCTTGGTTGCCCGCCCGCCGCGCCGCGCGAAGGGATCCAGTCGTCGCATTGCGCGCGGAGTGATTATTTAAATGATTTTTGAATCCAAGTTGGATCCTGGGTGCATCTTTCTTCAAAAGATGGTTTTGGAGAATGGTTGCTCGCCCATTTCTTTGAATATTCGAGGCGCTGCAGTGTCTCACATTGATCTGAAAAATTAATATGTCTCTCCGTTTTTTAATTCCTTTCGTTTCCGCGGCCCTTCTCGCACAGGCACTGTTCGCACAGGACAAAAACCAGCCGACCGTGGATGAATTGGTCGCCAAGAATATCGAGGCCAAGGGCGGCGCGCCGGCGCTGAATAGTCTGCAAACACTCCGGACAACCGGCAAGTTGCTGGTGCCGGTACAGGGACAGATCGAACTTGGTTACCTGCAAATAAACAAGCAGCCGGACGAAGTCCGCACCGAGGCTTCCCTTCAGGGAATGACCCAGATCGAAGCCTATGACGGTAAGGAAGGCTGGAAGGTCTCGCCATTTTTCGGACGCAAAGATCCGGAGCGGATGTCCGCCGATGACGTTAAGGCGCTCGTTGAAGATACCGAGTTGGGTGGGCCGTTGGGAGATTGGAAGGCGAAAGGGAGCACGGTTGATTACCTCGGAACGGAGGACGTCGATGGGACGCCGGCCCACAAATTGAAGGTGGTGCGGAAGAATGGCGACGTCAGCTTCGTTTATTTGGATCCCGACCATTTTCTTGAGATCCGGATCGTGACGCAACGAACCTTGCACGGCGCGCACCAGGAAATCGAGACGGACCTTGGCGATTACGAAAAAGCCGGCGGCGTGTTTGTTCCGACCTCAATCGAGGTCGGATCCAAGGGCGCAACCGACAAGCAAAAGATTATTATTGATAAGGTTGAGGCGAACGTGCCGGTCGATGACGCAATATTTCATTTCCCTGGCCAAATAAATGTCCCCCAACCACATCGCTGATCAATCGATGAGGACATTTCATCATCAAAAACGACGCAGTGCGGTAGTCGCACGCCCAAAGGTTTCCAATCTCATTAACACCTGGCTTCAGCCAGGTGCGAGTAGTAATGAGACGCACCAGCCGTTTCAACGGCTTGCCTCTGAATCAAAAACCGTTGAAACGGTTTTCCCGTTTTCATTCGCCGACGCCACCGGGCTGAAGCCCGGTGTCAATGAGACGACGGCATGCATTTTCCACGCGCTATGAATCGAACACCGACACGGTCACAGACATTTGTTTTTCTCGCGGCGCTGCTTTGCAGCGCGAACATATTGGACGCAGCTGACGCTCCATTTAGCCCGGCAAGCATTTCCGGTCTCGGTACGCGCAATATTGGGTCGGCCGCGATGAGCGGACGCATCTCTTCCATCGCAGGCGTACGCGAGCCCTCGGGCAAGATCACGCTCTTTATCGGCTCGGCCAGTGGCGGTGTTTGGAAGTCGGACGATAACGGCACTCGGTATCGTCCGGTGTTTGACGAGCAACCTGTGCAATCGATTGGCGCCATCGCGCTCGACCCGAAGAACTCGAAGAACGTTTGGGTAGGCACCGGTGAATCGTGGACGCGCAACAGCGTGTCCGTTGGTGACGGAATTTATAAGTCAACCGATGGCGGGGAAACATGGTCGCATGTTGGTCTGGACAAATCGGAACGTATTTCGCGGATCGTGGTTGATCCGCGAAACAGCGACACGGTTTTCGTCGCGGTTCCGGGCGCGTTGTGGAGCGATTCGCCCGATCGCGGTCTCTTCAAGACTTCCGATGGCGGCAAGACGTGGCAGCAAGTTCTCAAGGGAGCGAATCTTTCCACCGGTTGTACCGACATAAAGATCGATCCCACCAATCCCGACATCATGTTTGCCGCCATGTGGGATTTCCGGCGCAAAGGCTGGGAATATCGCTCGGGCGGCGACAGTCCTACGGCGCCTTCGGCGAGCGGATTATTCCGTTCCACTGACGGCGGTAACACCTGGACAGAGATCACACCGGAGGCCAACAAGGGTTTCCCGAAAAAACCCTATGGACGCCTGGCGGTGGCGATCGCGCCTTCGAAATCGCAACGCGTTTACGCATTTGTCGAATCTCCGGAGAGCGCGTTATTCGTTTCCGATGACGGCGGCGCTACGTGGGAGAAACGCGATAAGAGCCAGTGGATGGTTTGGCGACCGTTCTACTTCGCGAATCTGATTGTTGATCCGAAAAATCCGGACCGCCTGTTTAAGCCTGACGGCACACTGATTGTGAGCGAGGACGCCGGCAAAAGCTTTGCCGAGGTTGGCGGTTTTCAAGGCGCGCACGGCGACGCGCACGATGTCTGGATCGATGCGACCAATCCACAAGTCGTCTTTGTGGGAGACGACGGCGGGATGTGGTACTCGTACAACGGCGGCAGCAAATGGTGGAAGGCCGACAACCTGCCGATATCCCAATTTTACCATGTCAGCCTGGACAATGACGATCCGTACCACGTTTACGGTGGTTTGCAGGATAACAGTTCGTGGGTGGGCGACTCGCAGTACCCTGGTGGCATCACCAATTCGCGCTGGGAAAACATGTACGGTGGCGATGGATTTTGGATGTTCGAGGATCCGGCTGATTCGAATTACATCTATGCCGAGTATCAGGGCGGGGAAATTGGACGCGTAAATCGAAACACGCATGAAGCCCGTAACATCAAGCCACGGCCAAATTACAATGAGAAGCTCCGGTTCAACTGGAATACGCCGATCGCGCTTTCGCCTAACGAGAAAGGAACAATTTACATCGGCGCACAATTCCTGTTCCGTTCCCGCGATCATGGCCAGACATGGGACCGCATTTCGCCGGACCTGACCACGAATGACCCGGAAAAGCAGAAGCAGGAACAATCGGGCGGTGTCACCGTGGACAATTCGTCGGCGGAAATGCACACCACGATTTATTCCATCAGCGAATCGCCCAAGCAGAAGGGCTTGATCTGGGTGGGCACCGACGACGGCAACCTCCAGCTCACGCGGGACGGCGGCAAAACCTGGACCAATGTTGTCGGCAACATTCCCGGTTTGCCAAAGAATTCGTGGGTGAACTGGGTCCAGGCCAGCAATTTCAATCCCGGTACGGCTTATGCCGCGTTTGATCGGCATACATTTGGCGACATGGAGCCGTACGTTTTCAAGACAACCGATTACGGCAAAACCTGGACCCCGCTCGTTACCCCGCAGGACGCGAAAAGCGTTCGCGGTTATGCGCACGTGATCAAAGAGGACTTGGTTAAGCCCGATCTACTTTTCCTCGGCACCGAGTTCGGGCTCTGGGTCTCGATCGATGGAGGAAAAAGCTGGGCGCAATTTAAAGGCAACCATTTCCCTGCCGTTGCCGTTCGCGATCTGGCAATTCAACCGCGCGACAACGATCTCGTTCTGGCGACGCACGGCCGCGGCATCTGGATTATTGATGACATCACGCCGCTGCGCGCGTTGACTCCGGATTTGTTGAAGCAAGAGGTAGCGTTTGTTTCGGCGCGCCCGGTTCAGCAGCGCATCGAAGGCCAGGGCGGTTGGGCCAATGGCGATGCCGTTTTTGTTGGCGAGAATCCGCCAGACGCCGCGGTAATCAATTACTACCAGCGGGAGCGGCATTTGTTTGGAAAAATGAAGCTCGAAGTTCTGGATTCGTCCGGACGCGTGGTTGATGAATTGGCGGCCAGCAAACGACCGGGTTTGAATCGGGTGATGTGGACAATGCGCGCAAAGCCGCCGCGCGTGCCGCCTGCTGCACAACTTGCCTTCGCCGGAATCCGTGGGCCGCGGCTTGTGCCCGGTGATTACACGGTGCGCCTAACGAAAGCAGGAAAAGTTTACGACACGAAATTGACAGTCGGGTTGGATCGTCGGGCGAAATTCAGTTCGGCGGATCGCAAGGCGCAGTTCGATGCGGCCATGCGCGTTCGCGACTTATTCGGCGACGAAAGCGCGCTGATGGATCGGATTATCGCGTTGCGACAGACGCTTGCCCAGACTGGCGCCGCCTTGCCGGACGGCGATCCTCTTCGCAAGCAGATCTCAGATTTCGACGGAAGAGTGGACGGCGTGCGAAAGAAAATCGTCGCCACGACCGAGGGCGGCGCAATCACGGGCGAGGAACGTTTGCGTGAGCACACCGATCAGCTTTACGGCGCAATCCTCAGTTACGAAGGAAAACCGGCCGCTTACCAGATCGTTTACATCGACACGCTCAAACGGGAACTTGATGAGGTGACAAAACAATTCGACCAACTTCTCGCGCACGATCTGCCTGCGTTAAACGACTCGCTCAAATCCAAAGGACAGCCGCCCCTTTCGCCCCCGCCGGCTAAAGTCGGGGCGAACGGTACTACGAGTAGCTCGATTGGTGCGACCGGTTCGGTTCCAGCGAACTTCCGTCTTTCGTTCTAGTCCGGACGGAACTTGAACAGCGAAGTCCATATCCGTTAAACATTCGAGTGGTTCTGCGGAAGATTGAGAGCTAATCTTTCCTGCGACAATGGAGCGCAAGGCTGCTGTCGCGGTTGTTTTTCATCACATTGGTCCCTATCACCATGCGCGCC
This sequence comes from Candidatus Udaeobacter sp., assembly GCA_036499375.1. Lineage (GTDB taxonomy): Bacteria > Verrucomicrobiota > Verrucomicrobiia > Chthoniobacterales > UBA10450 > Udaeobacter. The sequence continues at coordinate 81,317 of DASYDV010000012.1, read as the reverse complement.
TGAATGCGACGGCTGATAGGTTAACAGTGACCGGCATCGAGTGGTCAGCTAAGGCGTATGACGCGTGGGGCGCGGCGGATTCACCTGCGCGATACCACAAAGTTTCGCTCTTTCCGGAAGCGACGGATAAGCACCCGGGGAAGGCCGACCTCGAGCGAGCGTTCTCGTCGGCCCTGGATCAGGGCAACTGTGATGTAGTGGCGGTGAATGGCTGGAACAATTTCGGATCATTGATTGCCGCGAATTGTTGTCTGCGTCGCGGCATACCAATGATTGTTATGTCCGAGAGCGCCAGACAGGATGAACCGCGCACCTGGTGGAAGGAAATGATCAAACGGCGACTCGTTAGTCTTTACTCTGCTGCGCTCGTTGGCGGGCAGCGGCACGTCGAGTATCTGGTGGAGCTGGGAATGCCGCGCGAGCGAATCTTTACCGGATACGACGTGGTCGATAATGCTTATTTTGCGCGACGCGCTCGCGAAATCCGAAATTCGAATTCCGAAATTCGAAAAGAGTATGGTCTGCCGGAGAATTACTTTCTTGCCTCAGCGCGGTTCGTCGAAAAGAAGAACCTTCCAAAACTTATCCAAGCTTACGCGAAATATCGACGGCTCTGTAGGGCATCTGTGTCAGATGCCAAAAGTGATTCGGAGCTAGGGCAGACACCGGGGACAGAGGCTAGCAGTGAGAGCGCGCCGTGGGACTTGGTCCTTCTGGGTGATGGACCGCTTTGGGAAAATCTCAACACTCAGCTCTCAACTCTCAACCTGCACAGCCACGTGCATCTTCCCGGATTCAAGCCATACGATCAGTTACCAATTTACTCCGCTTTGGCGAAGGCGTTTGTACATGCGAGCACGACTGAGCAATGGGGGTTGGTGGTTAACGAAGCGATCGCGTCTGGGTTGCCGGTGATTGTATCGAACCGCTGCGGGTGTGTACCGGAGTTAGTGCAAGGTAACGGCTTTACTTTTGATCCAACTGATGAGCATGAATTGGCCGCGCGATTACTGGAGATGGCGTTGCTATCTTATCACGATCGAGAACGTTTCGGCGAAACGAGTCGCGCAATCGCGGCGCGCTTTGAACCGGAACGTTTTGGCGAGGGACTAGAGAAGGCAGCGACGGTCGCGACACAGATCGCCCGAAAGAAATTCGCAATAACCGATCGGGCGTTACTACTGGCCGCGGCTAGATTTGGACGATGAAGATGCGCTATCTACAAACAAGGAAGGGCGCTTTCCAAAGCGCCCTGGAACCCCGGCGGTTTGGAAACCGCCGCTCCTTGAGATTTCAAAAATGAACGATCCGGTCGCTGCGTATTTCGACAAGGTTCCGGAAGTTTTACCAAGGAGAGATCTCCGACGCATGCGGCCACGCCGGTCTGCGGACGTGGGCAGGCATAGCTTGGGCATTCCGTTTGCGGACCGCCTCTGGCATGGGGCAATTTTCAATTGGAAGCGCGCATGCAAAGACGGGCAGACCGCCATGGGGCGGATGCGATTTACCTGCTGGGGTCAAATTGATGGATGTAGGGATGGCAGCGATGCACCGATTCAAAGAAATTGGGTAGTGAGCGGGTCCGGCGCTTCCGCCACTCGTGCGACATGAAAATCGGTTTTCTGGTGAGCAGCGTTTCCCGTGAAGCAGGCGGATTGTTCGAAAGCGTACGCGGGCTTGCCAAGGCGGTGACGTCCACAAATGCGAGTGCGTGCGTGTTTGGTATCAGCGACGAGAAGAGTTCTATCGATTTGCAAGAGTGGCAGCCGCTTTTAGTTCGCACATTTCGACCGCAGTTCCGCGCATGGGGCTACTCGAGTCAGCTGCTGCCTGCTTTGCTTGCTGGTGATCTCGACGTTCTGTCCATACACGGTTTGTGGAAATACTGCTCGGTTGCTTCGCGAACATGGCATCGCCGCACGGGCCGGCCCTACATTGTTCATCCAGAGGGGATGCTGGATCCGTGGGCGTTGCGGAACGCAAGGTGGAAGAAACAAATCGCGGCGCTGCTTTACGAAAATGAACATTTGCGCCCGGCTGCTTGCCTGCGCGCCTTGTCCGAAGCGGAAGCGGAATCCATCCGCGCCTACGGACTGCGCAATCCGATTTGTGTCATTCCCAATGGCGTTGATTTACCGCAGCAGCCCGACAGATCGGCGACGAAAGCTAACAGTCGTCCATTTGGAGAATTTGCTAAGGACCGAAAAATCCTGCTTTACCTTGGCAGACTCCATCCGAAGAAGAACTTGGCGAACCTGATTCGTGCGTGGAACGACTCTCAGCGTTGGAGGAGCGACTCCTGGGTCCTCGCCATCGCGGGATGGGATCAGGGTGGATACGAAAGCGAACTCAAGCGTATCGCAGCTTCCCATTCGGTCGTTTTTCTCGGCCCGCAATTCGGCGCGGAAAAAAGCGAATGCTATCGCGCGTGTGACGCATTCGTCCTGCCTTCGCTGAGCGAAGGCCTGCCTATGACCGTGCTGGAGGCATGGGCCCATGCAAGACCGGTGCTTATGACACCGGAATGCAATCTGCCGGAGGGTTTCTCGGCCGAAGCGGCCTTGCGAATCGGATCGAGTCCGGATGAAATTGGTGCCGGTCTGAAACAATTGGCCGAAATGAGCGATGAAGATCGCAGCACAATGGGTAATCGCGGGCGTACTCTCGTAGCGAAAGAATTTTCCTGGCTCCGAATCGGCGAACAAATGCGTTCAGTTTATGAATGGGTGCTCGGCGGCGGCGCGTCGCCGGAGACTGTACGATTGTGCGAACACGCCACCTCATGATGTCATTCTGGGCGGAGCGAAGAATGGAGTCAGCGAGGCGAGCGACATGGACGGTTTGGCCGCGCAGGGTAGCGGCGAGTGAGTTGGGAGCCGAACGAGTTCAATCTCGGATCACATTCTAGATTCGATTTTAGACGGAATAGACGAGAGATGTTTCCCGACTTCCCATAAAGCTATGGCTTGGCAGGCGCTTCGCTCAATTCGCCACTGGACGAATCCGCCGTGGCGGACATGACAGCGTGATTTATCAGATGTGTTCAGAGATCTCTTTATGATAGCTAATGTCGTCCGACATCTGACTTGCCATGCTGGATGTTAAAGAAAATCGTCATGCTACGAAGTACTCATCTGGGGAGATGACTCGCCGCGTGCTTTGGAAAATGGCGCAGCCGCTTTTCCGGTTTAGTCCGAGGCCGTGTTTTGGTTGGAGGCGATTTCTGCTTCGCTGCTTCGGGGCGAAAATTGGTCGAAGCGTTCACGTATATCCGTCGGCGACAATTTATTTTCCGTGGAATCTCGAGGCTGGAGATGAGAGCGCGATCGGGGAGCAGGCGTTCATCTATAATCTCGGACGGGTGACACTCGGCCCGCGCGTCACGGTCTCGCATCGCGCGCATCTTTGTGCGGGAACGCACGATCATACCAGGCGGGATTTTCCGCTGCTGCGTCCGCCCATTGTTATTGGCTCCGACGCGTGGATTTGTGCGGATGCGTTCGTGGGGCCGGGTGTGACGATCGGTGAGGGGGCGATCGTTGGCGCAAGAGCGGTAGCGATGAAGGATGTAAAAGCTTGGAGCATCGTTGTCGGGAACCCCGCGCGCGAAAGCAAAAAACGCGAGATTACTCAATGAGCGAACGGTCTGACGCGCAGGCGCCGTTGTCGGTACTTATCCCGGTCAAGAACGAAGCAGCAAACCTGGCCGGCTGTCTCGCCAGCGTTTCGTTCGCGCAGGAAATTGTTGTCGTAGATTCGGGAAGCACAGATGCGACTCAAGCAATCGCCGACGCGGCCGGCGCGCGCGTGGTGCAGTTCGTCTGGAACGGAAAACTCCCGCGCAAGAAGAATTGGGCGTTGGAGAATGTGTCCTGGCAACATGAATGGGTGCTGATCATCGACGCAGACGAACGCATCACGCCCGAACTGGAAGCCGAAATCCGCGAGGCGATTCGACGTCCCGATGTTGACGGTTTTTATCTCAACCGGCGGTTTTGGTTTCTGGACGGTTGGATAAATCATTGCGGTTATTTTCCGAGTTGGAACCTGCGCTTGTTCCGGTATCGGCTGGGCCGATACGAACAAATTGAAATCGGCGACAATATTCCGTCCGGAGATAACGAAGTGCACGAGCACGTATTGCTCAACGGACGCGCCGAATATCTGGCCTCACCGATGGAGCATTACGCGTTTCCAGATATTGCGACTTTCATCGAGAAGCATGACCGCTATTCCTCGTGGGAAGCGGCCGCTGCGGCAAAGCTGAATGCGACAGATGGAAAATCATTGCGACCCACGCCTTTTGGAACAACGCTGGAGCGCAAGCGCTGGCTGAGGAAACTTGCGACGACAGCTCCATTCCGCCCCAGTTTGCGATTCGTTTATCATTATTTCTGGAGACAGGGTTTTCGCGACGGTTACCGCGGATGGATGCTCTGCAAGCTGCTCGCATCCTACGAGCGCATGATTGTGCGGAAGGAGCGTGACATAAAAAAACGCACCGCTAAGTCACCTGCCGTTTTGTAGGGCGTCTGTGTCCGACACCGATCGCAAGAAATTGGCGTTTGAAACAAACGCCCTACAATTTCGTCTCCGCGCGATCTGTCGCTTTTGCGAGGCGTCCGTTACCCTACCTACCTTCGACCAAGATCATATTTGTCCTGGCCGTGCGATGTCGCATCTTGCGCGGCTCGCGGTATTCTTCGCCATTGAGCCACTCCTTGGCGCGCTGCGCTGATTCAAACTCGAGTACCACGATGCGTTTCGGTTGCCAGTCGCCTTCGAGTACCTCGGTTTTGCCGCCGCGCACGATGTATTTGCCACCGTATTTTTCTACGGTCGCACCGGCGAGCGTCTTGTATTCCTCGTAACCGACCGGATCGGTGATGTCGATCTCAACGATGATGTAAGCAGGCATGGCCTCGTTAAATAGTTGAAGCGTTGAAGCGAGAAATCAGTGACCGTTTTGGCTGCGGTCCTTTGCGGCTAGCTCTGGAATTTTCCTTCGCCGGCGAAGTCGCAGCCAGTTATTCCAGGTTTTGCGCAAGCTATCTCGCGGGGTCTGATACTTCTGATTTAGTTCGTTGCTCTTGACGATCTGCGCCAGAATTCCTTTCACCGAAAAGTCCTCGGTGTTGACGATGGTGTACGCTGTCCCAACAGCGGCGGCATGATGCGCGTCGCTGGCAGCCGTCATCGGCAGACCGCGAACCTGCGCGTACTTGAAAGCGTAACGGTTGTAGCGACGGAGCGTGGTTGCCGCGTTAAAAACTTCAATGGCGTCCACTGGTAACGTTTCTAAAACCGCAAAACGGATCCCCGCGCGGAACAAATCATACGGATGCGGAGGAATCGCCAGACCGCCGCGCTCGTGAATGATGTCACAGACTCCACGAGCTGGTTTTCCTTTCAGGTAGGGCAACTCGGCGCCGATACAAAGCAGATGGCCATCAGCAGTGGTGACCTCGACCCCGGGCAGGACCAAAAAATTATCGACCGGCTGGCCATCGAGCCGCATCAAACCTTTTTCAAGCAGGTAAGTGATAGCATCGCAGGTGTTGTGATCGGTAATGGCGATGCCGTTCAAACCCTTGGCGCGCGCGGCGGCAATCATGTCTTCGGGGCTGGAAACACCGTCGCCGGAAAAAAAAGAGTGGGTGTGCAGGTCGATGTTAAACGGCATTTCTAGGACAATTGTTTAAGCGAGCTGAGGTCAAGAAGCTCCACTTGTTGCCTTTCCTGCTCTTACTCTCACTCACGTTTTCGGAATCCCAACAAGAAGATCTTAACGTCAATGTTCAACATCCAACGTCGAATTCAGATACTTGAGCGTTCGGTGTTTGGCGTTGGGCGTTTTCTTCTTTCTTACTGCGGCTTTAGACAAGCTCTTCAACGAGAATACCTGCTTCGGGTTCGCTCTCCTTGTGAACTCGATTGAACTGGTGATCGTAAAGGCGCCGATAGTATCCGGATTTATCCAGCAACTCAGCGTGTGTCCCGATCTCTTTGATCCGGCCGGAGTCCATCACAATGATTTGATCGGCGGACAACACCGTCGATAGCCGGTGGGCGATGGCGATCACAGTGCGTCCCGCGGCGAGTTTGGCCAGGGCCTTTTGAATTTCCTGTTCCGATTCGGAATCAAGTGACGAAGTGGCTTCGTCGAGCAAAAGGATTGGCGCGTTTTTCAGAATGGCCCGCGCGATTGCGAGACGTTGCTGCTGGCCGCCAGAGAGCAGGCATCCTTTGTCGCCAATCACGGTCTCATACCCCTTTGGCTGCGCCATGATGAACTCGTGCGCGTACGCGGCTTGCGCCGCTTCGTAAATTTGCTCCTGAGTAGCATCCAGTTTGCCGAACAGGATGTTACTGAAGATCGTGTCGTGAAACAGGAATGTCTCCTGGGTCACGAGCCCGATGTGATCGCGCAAGGATTTTTGGGTAATCGACCGCAGGTCCCGCCCGTCGATCTTCACTGCGCCGGAAGTCGGATCGTACAAGCGCAGGATTAATGACAAAACGGTGCTTTTGCCCGCACCGCTAGCCCCAACCAGCGCGAACGTCTTTCCACGCTCAATATGCAGGGTCACGTTCCCGATCGCGTCTCTGTTCGTATTTGCATAGCGGAACGTGACATTTTCAAAGTCAATTCGCCCATCCGATGATTTCAGCGCGAATGCATCTGGCGCGTCCTCCACAGCGGGCTTCGAATCAAGGATGGCGAAGATTGCGCCCGTCGCTGCGATGGATCGCTGCATCACAATATGGATGCGGCTCAATGTTTTGATTGGATCGTAGAGTATGAAAATTCCCGAGATCAAACCAAAGAAACGGCCAACGCTCAGGTTTTCTGCATAAACGTAAAGCAAGGCCATTCCAACACCGATGGCGGCAATAATCTCGACCAGCGGACCGACGGCCTCCATCGACCGGATCATGCGCATCATCTGCGAAAACTGCACTTGATTGCTGCGCTTGAACTCCTTTTCCTGGTACGCCTCGCGCGCGAACGATTTGATCACGCGAATGCCGGCAAAAGTTTCCTGCATGGTTACCACCATTTGCGCCATGCCATGCTGTTCGTTTTGCACTGCCTTCTTGGCGCGTCGCCCGTAAATGCGAAGTGGCAACAAACAGGTTGGAAAAAGAATCAGCGTCACCAGGGTGAACTTCCAATCCATCAGAAGCAAAACGACAATGGCGCCGACTATGGTGATAGGTTGTTTGAAGACGTCGCTGCTGACACTGGTCAGAGCCATCTGCATGATGCGGGTGTCGTTCGTGATGCGTGACATTAAAAATCCCGATCGCATCTTGTTAAAGAAATCCATGGAATGCCGCACCATCTTGCTGAAGAGCTGGACGCGAATATCTGAGACCACCTTGTTGCTTACCCACTGCATGCAGTAGGTGCTTCCGTAGGAACAGAGACTGCGTACGGTCATGATCGCTGGAATGGCCAGACAGATCAGAAGGATGGAATTGATCTTTGGCCCGGCATCCAGCGCGTGAAGCTTCGAGCTTATGCCCATCGCTTTAGCGCCGGTGCCTTGGAAAATCGTGGTGGTGACACGGGAAATCGCCAAAGGAAAAAGTGAGTTCACTCCCCCGTACGCAAGACCCAACGCCAGTCCCAGGATAAACCTCGCCCTGTAAGGCCTAACGTAACCGTAAAGCCTCCGGTACGAACTGGAAGCCGTACGTAATGTTTGCCAGAAGGACTGCTTTTTCCTAGCCGGTTTTGCGCCGCTCATGAAGTTTGCGCAGCCGCACGACGCGGCAGCAGCGAATCCATAGCACTGATCACCGCTTCCGTCGAGATTTCGCTCATCGCAAAGCGTGGCCGAACCGGCACGAAGTCGGTGATCGGAACGCCTGATCTGCCCTGCAAGATCAGCGCAGGACTCTCCCTGGGCCGCCAATGAAACGGGTTGGTTGGGCCGAATAGGATCACCTGCGGGGTATGCATCGCCGCTGACAGATGTACGGGAGCCGAATCGACGGTCGCCAGCAGTTGCGCCTGCACAATTAACGATGCCAGCGTAAGCAAATCCGTTTTTCCAGAGAGGTTGACGACCTTTTGCCGGATGCGGGTCGTAATGGCCTCGATGTGCGCCCTGTCATCGGCGGATGGCCCGCCCGTCAAGACAAGATCTACATCGTTATCCACACCGAAACGGTCAATGACCTCCGCCCACCGCGCCGGGTCCCACATTTTTTCCCGGCGGGCTGAGCCGGGCTGTAAAAGGACGTAAGGTCTCGTAATTTTCCAATCACGCCGAAGCGCTTCGGCTTTTTCATGTGCCGTTTGCGGCAGGTTCAGATACGGACCGGAGGAAGGAGCGCGAACTTCGAGCGGCCCAAGCAACGCGAGGTTGAAGTCGATCGTGTGCATGTCGCGTACACGGACGCCGACAAGATCGGTGTAAATGCGGGCGCGCGTCTTAGACTGGTCACGTATCCGGTAAGAGGTAACGCGTCTCTTCGCGCGCGATACGAGGGTGAGGAGAGCAGAGCGGTCATTTCGCGTAAAGTCGATGCAGTAATCGAATTTCGTCGCCGCGACGGACGAGAAGGGTGCCATGTCACGCAGGTTACGTCGTGCGATCAAAATCCGATCGACGTCAGAGATGGCCGGCAACAGCTCGGCGCATTCGTTCGCGACAACGAGCGTGAGGTGCGCGTCGGGAAAACGCTCACGCAACGCGGCAATCGCCGGCGTAGTCAAAATTAGGTCGCCGATTCGCTTGAGTTGCAGAAGAAGAATTTTCACAGGGCTAACAAGGAGCGGCGATTTCCAAACCGCCGCCGGCGATCTGCCGCCTTCGCGCCGCTACGGCGGGCCAAGGGAGATCGCCCCCTCCTTGGAAAATCATCGCGCCATTCGCATCGCGGTTTCGTACGCATCCAGCAATCGTTTCCGGAAATGGTCCCAGGTGAAGTTCTCGACCACGCGACGGCGCCCCGCGTCACCCATTTTCTCCACCATTTCCGGGTGCTGATACAAATGCTCCAGCGCTGCTGCGATCGCGTTGACGTCTCCTGGCTTCACGATAACGCCTTCAATGCCATCGCGGACTACGTCGCCAGCCTCGCGTGTCGTAATTTGCGGCAATCCACACGCTGCCGCTTCATACGTGACCTTCGCGCTACCTTCCCACTGCGATGGAAAAGCATGGATCGTTCCCTGGTTGAGATAATTCTCGGGATCGCGCACGAACCCCACAACGCGAATGTTGTCGCGCCAGAATTGATTCAGAAATGGCTTCGCTTCCTCATGCACAAAGCCGACCAGCCACAGCTCGGCATCAGGCAGATTCAGCCGGTGCCATGCTTCGAGAACGTGTTGAATCCCTTTACGTTTGATCAATGCCCCTGCAAACACAGCGCGAAATTTTTCAGGCCGCAGACCCGGCTTAAAGCGTTCCACATCGACTCCGCGCGGGAGATAAAAGAGTTTTTCCTCTGGAACGCCGCGGGCGCGAAAGGTCTTGGCTGCCTTGTCGGATAACACGAGCAACAGATCGGCGAGCTCGTATTCCTGTATGAAGCGTTTCCGCTGGAGCAGTAGTCGATTCTTCCACCGCTCAAGCGTCGAGCCATGCTCTGGTGGCGCTGCTGCCATTTTGGGCCGTACGACCTTCTCTTTACCACCATCGCGGTGCCATGTTGGGATCTCCACGATCGAGGGGATGCCGCGTTGTTTTGCAACCTTCAACGAGCGCAAACAATCGCCCGACCAGCTATGAAAGAGATCGTAACTCCCGGCCTCCAGGTGCCGGGAAGCAATCCAGTCGAGATACTTCTTTTTCGCGCCGTAATAGTAAGGGCGATCGAGGAACGAGATCAGGCGCACTGGATGCAACCGCAGGGAATGGATCAACGAAGAAGGGATTTCCTTTTGCCGATTATCATACGCGATCGCCTTCCCAAGAAATCCGCCACGATACGATGCGCGCAACGTTTCAAACGCATCCGTGTCCAGGCCGGACCCACCGATGCGAGCAAAAATCGAATAGAGTAAACGCCTCGGTAACGTACGCACGGCAGGCGCAGCGCAGACTACTGGCGCAGGAGCATTTAGGGTTTCACCCGGCATCGGGTTACAAGTATTCTGGCGAACCTGGAGCGTGTAAAGTGACCTCTTGTCATTCCGAGCGAAGTCGAGGAATCCCGTGGCATTAGCGCTGAGTAGCGCCGCAGGATTTCTCCACTACGCTTCGCTCCGGTCGAAATGACATTGAAACAAAATCTTAAAATCGTTTTCGTGCGACGCGGTTATTCCCGCAGCGGTGGCGCGGAGGCATACTTGAAACGACTGGCGCATGGAGTCGTAAAGGCCGGCCACGACGTCAAGCTTATCGCCACGGAAGATTGGCCGGAAAACCAATGGCCATTTGGATCGGTCAGACGCTTGAACGGGAAAACGACTACTGCCTTTGCCGATGAATTGGAGCAAATTCGGCCCCAGCTTGACTGCGATGTCTTGTTCAGCCTCGAACGCGTCTGGTGTAGCGATGTTTACCGCGCCGGGGATGGCGTCCATCGTGCGTGGCTCGCACGCAGGAGAAAATTCGAGATTCCGCTGAAGCAGTTTGTCCGCGCAGCCAGCCGGAAGCATCGCGATTTATTGCAGTTGGAGGAATCGCTTTTTGAGAAGCGCAATGCAGGCCGCGTAATCGTGGGCTCCCAAATGGTCGCCGATCAGATCGTCGATTTTTACAAGTATCCCGCGGACAAGATCGACCTCGTGCGGAACGGCGTTCCGCTCGATAAATTCCGATTCGATCCGGAGCTTCGCGAAAAATCACGCGCGGAATTGAAGGTGAAGCCGGATGAAATTGCGCTGTTATTTGCGGGTTCGGGCTGGCAGCGCAAAGGGTTGATGTTTGCAATTGAAGCGATGGCGATTTGTAAGAACCGAAAACTGCGCCTGCTCGTTGCAGGTCGGGGAGATGCAAGGCCTTACAAAACGAGAAGATTCCTCTTCTGGCGGGAAGACCCGGTGCAATTTCTAGGGGAACTTGAAGATCTTGTGCCGCTTTACTCGGCTGCGGACATTTTCATTTTGCCAACGATTTACGATCCATTCTCCAATGCCTGCCTTGAAGCGCTGGCCTGCGGTTTACCAGTTATCACAACGCGTTCCAATGGGTTCAGCGAAATCATCGAACACGGCGTCAATGGATCGATTGTCGATAATCCAGCAGACCTGATCAGCCTGCGTGACGCTATCCGCTTTTGGTCCGATCCCTCACGCCGCGCCACAGCGCGTGCGGCGAACATAGAACGCGCATCGCACTTCGACATTTCAAAAAATGTCGAGCAAACACTTGAGGTTCTGGGGCGCGTCGCGCTGTAGGGCGTCTGTGTCAGACGCCATCCAATCGGCGTTTCGCAGAAACGCCCTACAATTACGGTTCTTGAGTTCTGCCGTAGCGTCCGCTGTCCTCAGCGGTATTGCGCGACACGCGTTCTACCCCGCCAGTGCGGCATTCGCGTCGGGGAAAATCTGGAAGACCTGATCGAGGCGCGAGATTTCGAAAATGGAACGCACGGTTTCCTGTAATCCGGCCAGCGCAAATTTGCCTCCATAGTCTTCCACCTTCTGCATCGCCCCAATCAATGCAGCTAGCCCCGCACTGTCGATATAACTGACGTCGGAAAGATCGACTACCAAACGCTCCGGTTTTTTAGCCATCATCTCGTTCAGCGACGCGGTGACGGAAGGGGAGACGTGCAGGTCGATTTCGCCTTTGAGCGGTAGAACGTTGGAGGGGCTTGGACTTGGCGTCGTATTCGATGATGCGGGTTCTTTATTCATTTCAGGTGCAATTCGTTAATGGATCACCATCCGAGCGTGTCAATGATTCTTTCCACATCTGACAGATCATCAATCAAAAAATCCGGTTCATGCTTTGCAAGCTCGTCCCGGCTCCATCTGCCCGTTGCGACGGCGATGGTGCGGGCTCCGAGGGCTTTGCCGCAGGCGATGTCGCGCGGCGTGTCACCAATGACGTCGATTTCAGACGCCGCAAACTCGCGCCCGTGCTTCTCCTTTGCGCGGGCGCGAGCGAAACGTCCGAGTTCGTTCCGCTCGCGATGATCGTCGGCAAACGCACCAAACTCAAAAAAATGCCAGACACCATAGTGCTCCAGCTTCAAGCGCGCACCGCGGGAGACGTTCCCAGTGAGTAGGGCCAGCACCACGTGCGGCCGCGACTGCAGCTCTTCGAGCAGCTTGAGCACGCCGGGCAGCAGTGTGCCCTTGCGACGCGGCAATTCCAGCGAGAGAAAATGCACGTAACTGTCCAGGAACGCGCTCACATTTTCGTGAGTGGCAGGGATTTTGTGCTTGTTAAGAATGCTCACGACGATGCCCGAATCGGTCATCCCCGCGATTTCGATGTCCTCGAAATCATCGTCAACGCCGAAGCGCTCCTTAAAGGCGCGTATGAGCGCCTGAATGCCCGCGCCGCCCGAGTGAATCAACGTGCCGTCAATATCGAAAAGCAGCAGGCGCTGTGTTTTCGCTGTCATCCCGAGCGAAGTCGAGGGATCCCGGTCCATGAACTTCGACTTTGCCACGCGGACCGGTCGGACTCAAAGGCTCGGCGCGTGCATCATCAGCACCGCGATCATGCTTGCGAGAAAGATCAGCACCACAATCGCCATACCAATAAAAATTCCAGTACGCACCGAGTCTTTCTGCTGTTCCTGGCGCCTGAAGTGCGACCCACTTGTGAAATCAGGCGGTGCGGCGGCGAATTGAGCTTTGATCTCCTCAGGCTTCGGCAGCGGCTTTGATCCGCTGACTTCCGACGACTCATACCGCGCCTCGGCCGCACCAAATCGAATTCGATCATCAAAGTGCAGCACCGTCTCTGTGACAGGCTTGCCGTTAACGCGCGTGCCGTTCGTCGATTCGAGGTCCTTTAACCGGTAGGTGTCGGCTTCCAGCAGCAACTGCGCATGATGAGTCGAGATGGACGGATCGTTGACCACGATCGTGTTGTCCGGTCCGCGCCCGATCGTGATCGCCTCATCCACCAACTCATGTGTAACGCCCGAAATAATGAGCTTGGGCATACCGCCGATTTTAATCGAATGAGTCGAATAGGACAAATGAGACGGGGGCGTGCCGATTGACCACGCGCAGCCGCACTCTGATAGTGGCGCTCTCATGGCCATTGAGTTGACGCGCAATTTTTGCATCATCGCGCATATTGATCACGGCAAGACGACGTTGTCGGACCGATTGCTTGAGCGCACGGGCACGATCCAGGAGCGCGAGAGGCAGGACCAGCTTCTTGATTCGATGGACCTGGAGCGGGAGCGCGGGATCACGATCAAAGCGCACCCGGTGGCGATGCGTTACAGGAGTAAGTCGGGTGAAACGTATCGGCTGAACCTGCTGGATACGCCGGGGCACGTCGATTTCGCTTATGAAGTATCGCGCAGCCTCGCTGCGTGCGAGGGCGCGCTGCTGGTCATCGATGCGGCACAGGGCGTTGAGGCGCAAACGGTGGCGAATGTTCATCTGGCGCACAAACAGGGGCTCACGATTATTCCTGTCATCAACAAGATCGATTTGCCGAATGCCGACGTTGCGTCGGTGCAACGCCAGTTGGAAGAGATCCTCGCTATTCCTGCGGAAGAAGCCGTTCCAGCAAGCGCGAAGCTCGGGATTGGTATCGAGGAGATTCTCGAGGCAATCGTCGCACGCGTTCCGCCGCCGGAGCCACCGACGGATCAGACGCTGCGTGCGCTGGTATTTGATTCGGTGTTTGACATTTATCGCGGCGTCATCGGCTACGTGCGCATGGTTTCCGGAACGATGGAAGCGAATCATCCGATAATGTTGATGAGCAATAACGCGCGCTACGAGATCAAAGAGGTCGGCGTGTTCACGCCGAAGATGCTTGTGCAGGAGCAGCTAAATGCTGGCGACGTCGGTTATTTCATCGCAAATATCAAATCAACCGCCGATATAAAGATCGGCGACACGATCACCGATCAACGGCATCCCGCGCGCCAGCCGCTTCCTGGCTTCCAGGAAATTCATCCAATGGTGTTCAGCGGGATCTATCCGATTAACACCGCAGATTTCGAACATTTGAAAACTGCAATCGGGAAGCTGCGCTTGAATGATTCGGCGTTTGTCTATCAACCCGAGAGCTCCGTTGCGCTCGGATTCGGTTTTCGCTGTGGGTTTCTGGGGTTGCTTCACATGGAAATCATCCAGGAACGTCTGCGGCGCGAGTACAACATGGACATCATCGCAACGAGTCCCAGCGTGATTTATGAGGTGCTGACCACGCGCGGAGAAAAACTGTCGATCGATAATCCGGCGCATCTGCCGGACCCGAGCCTGATTCAGGAAATTCGGGAGCCGATCGTAAAGGCGTACGTGCTTTGCCCGAATGAAAATATTGGTGACATCCTGCAATTGATTCTGGAAAAGCGCGGGCAAATGGACCGGACCGAATCGCTCGATACACGCAGAGTGATGTTGCATTGCGAATTGCCGCTGAACGAAATTCTCGTCGATTTCAACGATAAGATTAAGAGCATCACGCGGGGATACGGCTCGATGGATTACGACCACGCCGGGTATCGGGCGGCGAAGCTGGTAAAACTCGATCTGCTCGTCAACGGCGAGCCGGTGGATGCATTTTCTACCATCGTGCACAAGGACCGCGCCGAGGCGCGCGGACGGCAGTTGGCGGCCAAACTGAAGGAAGTCATCCCGCGGCAGCTTTACGCGGTGGCGATTCAGGCGGCCATTGGCGGGAAAATTATTGCTCGCGAGACGGTTTCCGCTTTACGAAAAAATGTGACCGCGAAATGCTACGGCGGCGATATCACTCGGAAACGGAAGTTGCTCGAAAAACAAAAGGAAGGAAAAAAACGAATGAAAAGCATCGGGAAAATCAATATTCCGCAGGAGGCGTTTATCGAGGTGCTCAAAGCGCAATGAAGCGCTTTGAATGACGAAATCCGAATGACGAAGGAAATCCGAATGACTAATCTTGAAACGTCAGTGCCATCCGGTCGAGTCTTACTTTCCTCATTCGAGCTTCGTCATTGTTTCGGCATTCGACATTCGAGCTTCGTCATTCTCTAATCATGTTCACGTCCCGCCACATTAAGCACAGTCGGCTGCTCCTACGGCACGCCCGGAAGTATCTCCGTTACAAACACGATCTGCTCAGCGACGCGGACCGGGAACAGATTATCGCCGAAATGCAGGCGCTCCGTACTGCATTGCGTGGAAGAGATCGCCAGAAGATTCACAGCGCCGCCGAGACACTGGATAAGACGCTACACAAATTGACGCCCGTAACGTGGGAGTCGCATTGGCGAGAGAACTGCGAAGTGATTCTGGTGGCGATCGTGATCGCGGTCGGGATTCGTTCTTATTTTCTGCAGCCGTTCAAAATTCCCACGGGTTCGATGCAACCAACGTTAAACGGGATCATTGGTCATCCGATCTCTGATCCGCCGCCAAATATTCTGCGACAAGCAGTGGAATTCGTTGTGATGGGCCGTAATTACATCAACGTGGTCTCCCGCGAGGACGATCAAATTTTCGAAATCGTGCCCAAAAAGGTCGCTTTCTTTTTTACTTTTTCGCGGTTGGTGTGTGAGCGGCAAAGCTTTCTCGTATATGCCTCGCCCGACACGCTCCGACAGGATTTTAACGTTTTCCCGGGGCGGGTTTGTCATCGTGGCGAAGTTATCGCCAGAGGGGCAATCGATACGGGTGACCAGGTATTTGTGGATAAATTCAGCTACAACTTCATTAAGCCGAACAATGGGAATGTTTTTGTCTTTAGGACAAATCATATTCCGGGCATCCGCGAGGACCCCGTCGCGGGGGCGCCTTTTTATATCAAACGTTTAGCCGGGTTACCGGGCGATACGCTCCGCATTGATCCGCCGTTTCTGTACATCAACGGCAGGAAAGCAAAGGGCTGCGGGTTTGAGCGGGTGATGTCGGCGAAACCACCTTATCGCGGTTATGCATTGGGTCGTGACTTCCTGGCGAAACCTGATCAGACGTTCACCGTACCGGCCAACGGGTATTTCGCCCTCGGCGACAACAGTTACAACAGCTATGACGGCCGGTATTGGGGAATAGTTCCGTTGGAAAATCTGGTTGGCCGCGGCTTGTTCGTTTATTGGCCATTTCACCCACATTGGGGGCTCATTCGTTAGGCCGATGATGGAGTGAAGGACTCATGGAGTATTGGAGTGATGTTCTGACTCGCATTACTCCATTGACCCAATACCCCATTATTCCTGCTTCAATTCTTGCTGAAGCGTGGCAAGCCGCACCAAGCGTTTACGTTTGGCTGGGGCTTTGCGGTGGGTATGCGCTAGTGATGTTGTTCGCTCCAGTCCGGCAGGCGCTAGGTGACGGCCTTCATTGTCTACGACGGTATCAACGCATCTGGATCACTTTCGCTGTCCTGGGGTTTGGTTATTTCGTTTTTCAGTTTGTCACTTTCACCCCAATCCGGACTTGGGCGGATTTGGAGTTGAGCCAGATCACTTCGTTGCCGCAGTGGTCCTGGCCGCGACTGAGTGAGATATGGCAGGAAACACTCTTGCCCGCATTAGAAGGCGTGGCAGGAATTTTCGACAACGCCACGACGACGTATCCGCTCTCGGTGGTTGCTGCAGTACTGCTTATTGTGAACTGGCGCGGGCTGCACGGCGCTTTGGTGCGCGCCTTGCGGAAACGGTACGGTTTCTGGGGCTATCTTGCCTATTTGATTCTATTGCTGAGCGCTTTGGCGTCGCTGCTTAAGCCGATGGTGTTCTGGAGATTACCGGAATGGAGCCGGGTTTTTCCCGAAGCCGGTCTGCTGCGGATCTCGGCTACGGTGGATGCGACCGCATTTATCTTCGAGTACCTTTTGGGCGTTTACATCCAGGTTTATCTCATCACTGTTTGCCTCGCGTGGACTAAGGGCGTGAGTTTTGAAGAAGGCGAGCTGTTCCGGTTCGCCATGCGGCGGTTCAGTTACGTTTTGGAATGGGCTGGCATTGTCGTTGCAGTCAGCACGTTGATCGTCCGTCTGCCGCTCGTTCTTGCATACTACACCAACATTCCCGGGGTGCTCGATTACCTGCCGATTGCGCGGGTTCTCATGAGCGGGTTGATTATCGCGTTTTGTTCGGTCCAAATCTCACTGGCGTTGCACAACGAAACGTTGATCGAAGCGATGCGCGCGCATATGCATTTTATCCAAAGAAATGCCGGCCGACTGGTGTGGTTTCTCATGATTTGCGGAGTCCACTTTTATTGCCTCATACTTTGCGACAGCATTTTGCGTGGCGCGATTGCCGATCGATTAGGCGCTCTTTTCCTGTGGAAATTTAGTTTTGCTTGCCTCCGAGGACTGATTACCGGCTGGCTGTTGGCTTCATGGGTTTGCCTGTTTCGGCAATGCGAAGCCGGCCGCGTTCACCAGGAGAAATGGATTCAATATTGATCAGACCACCTGCGGGAAGGCGAATGTGAATGCCGCGACCATCACGCGCCAGAGCAAATCGAATCTTGCCCTGGCATTTATTTCATTAGATCGCGAGCGCAAGCGAGACATCACCATTTTTTATGCGTTCTGCCGTGTAGTCGATGACATTACAGACTCATCCCAACTGAGCGTGATAGAGAAGCGTGTGCGTCTGGCGAAATGGCGTCAAATGCTTCGAGCTGCCGTTGCCGATGAGCCGCCGCTTGCCGGCGATGTAAGGCAGTTAATGCAAAAATATTCTCTGTCGCCCGAAATGCTGGAGGAAATTGTAGCCGGCGTGGAGATGGATTTGAGCGTTCTGCGATATCCCACCTTCGAAGAGCTTCGCGTCTATTGTTACCGAGTCGCCAGCGCAGTCGGGTTGGTCAGCATCGAGATTTTCGGATATCGAAATCCAGGCTGCCGAAAGTACGCGATCGACCTCGGACT
This sequence comes from Candidatus Udaeobacter sp., assembly GCA_036499375.1. Taxonomy (GTDB): domain Bacteria; phylum Verrucomicrobiota; class Verrucomicrobiia; order Chthoniobacterales; family UBA10450; genus Udaeobacter. The sequence goes on along the minus strand of DASYDV010000012.1, from coordinate 63,342 downwards.
TGCGCTGCAAACGACAAACATCATTCGCGATGTGTGGAAGGATTTTCAGGCTGGGCGCATTTATCTGCCACAGGAAGATCTGGCACGGTTCAACTACTCTGAAGCGGACTTGGCGAAACGACAATATGACGCGCATTTTATCCAGTTGATGCAGTTCGAAGCGGCGCGAGCACGTGAGTTTTTCGCTTGTGCGGCGGCTGCGCTTCCAGCCGAAGATCGTCACGCAATGACGCCCGCCGAAATCATGGGGTCGATTTATCGCGCCCTGCTTCGGCGAATTGAACTGGACAACTTCCGAGTTTTCGAAAAAGAATATCGCTTGAGTAAGCTGGAGAAGGCAGGCCGGATCACTTCGCAGTTGTTCAAATCTTTTTTGAATTTGCCGCGGCAAGCGTCCGTCTGACTTCCTGGCTGCGAAATACTTACCGAAGATAAAAATATGAAACCAAAATCGATGAAAATTATCGCCGCAGTCGTAGCCGGGCTTTTTGCAATAGGCACAACTCTTTATGCCCAAGGCACCGACTCGCGGATAGGCCAGGGCCATCGCGTCATGGACGCGACGGCAATCACGAAAGCAGACGCTGACAAAAAATATCCGCCAGCACATGGGCAGTATCCGGCTGCAAGCCGGGATCCACATGATCCTTCTGGAGTTGTTACCAGCCCATATCCGCCATATCAACAGTATAACTGCTCGAAAGTTAACCATGGCGGGCTAGTACTGGACACGCGCGCGAAGCACGTATTTGTATATCCCTAACAATATTGGTTCGGCCGAACGAAGGCGGCGTTGAGGCCGGTTCTGCGACACTGCCGGTGGTGGCGTGGGCAATGTCTTAAACTACAAACGGATTATGCGAACGACGATACTCGCGGTGAGCTTGGTAATTACATCGATCTGCTGCATTCTGACGTCATGTGATACACCGGTGGGTCAGGGTGCGGCGTGGGGCGCGGCCACGGGGGCGATCATCGGCGGCGCTGCGACCGGTAATGTGCGCGCCGCATCGATCGGTGCGGCCGCAGGAGCCGCCGCTGGCGCTTTAACCGGCAAGATTATTCAGGAGAATCAAGCCGCTCAGTACGGGCCGCCGCCGTCGGGCGGTTTTCCCTATGCGCGCTGGGCGGGAAGACCGGGCTTGTACTACAGTCCTTACACCGGGCGCGTTTACGATCTGCGCGGCGTGCCGCCCGGTGGACTTACTCGCGACGTTGATACAGGCCGGCTTTTCCGCAGACCATAGGCCGATCAAGGAGTGACGGCTTCCCAGCCGTCATATATGTTCGACGGCTGCCCAAGCCGTCGCTTCGAGCCTTCGGTTTTGCGCTGTAGCGCGTCCACGATCGCTCGCGCTTCGTCGGTCATCTTGATTAGTTCCGGCCACGGCCGGTGATAATTTTCGCCCGGTAACTTGCGCGTGGCGTCAAATCCCATGTGGGAGCCGATGTTCTGTTCGCCGGGCGCGTGATCGAGCGAATCGCTCGGATTTTTGATGACCGTTGTGTCCCGGGCAGGGTCGGTGTTTGCGCACAAGCGGAAAAGCACGTCGCTCGTGTTATGCACGTCGCAGTCTTCGTCCACTGCGATGATGTATTTGCTGAACATCATCTGGCCCATGCCCCAGAGACCATGCATCACTTTGAAAGCCTGATAGGGATATTGTTTCCGGATGCTCACGAAAACCAGATTGTGAAATACGCCTTCGGGCGGCAACGTCATGTCCACGATTTCCGGGAAATTCATCTTGAATACCGGCAGAAGGATTCGAACCGATGCGTCGCCGAGATAGAAATCTTCCATCGGCGGTTTGCCGACGATCGTTGTCGGATAAATCGCATCACGTCGGTGCGTGACCGCCGTCAAATGGAATACGGGGTAGTCTTCGATGGCGGTGTAAAATCCGGTATGATCACCAAATGGCCCTTCCGGGCGCATCTCGCCTGGCTGCACATACCCTTCCAGAACGAAATCAACGTCTGCCGGCACCTCCAGGTCGATGGTTTTACACCGAACCAATTCGACAGATTTTCTTCGCAAAAAGCCGGCGAAAAGCAGTTCATCCAAACCGTCCGGCAAAGGCGCGGTAGCCGCGAATGTGTAGACCGGATCGCCGCCCAGTGTAACAGCTACAGGCATGCGTTCACCGCGTTCGTAGTAGCGTTTTCCGTGGCGTGCGCCGACCTTGTGAACTTGCCAATGCATTCCAGTCGTGCACTCGTCATAGACTTGCATCCGGTAAATTCCTACGTTGCGCGCTCCGGTTTCCGGATCGCGCGTGTGCACGTTTGGGAGCGTGATGAAACGCCCGCCATCTTTTGGCCAACATTGCAGGACCGGGAGATCACGTAGCGAAAAACCGTCGCCATTTTCGATCTTATGCACCACTTCCTGGCACGGGGCATCACGCACTGATTTCGGCCGCGCATGGAGAAGATGGATTCCCTGCTTCAGTAAATTCCATCCTTCGCGCAGATCGGTAGGCGGTTTTGCCTTCAGGATGAGCTGGATTTCGCGTGCGATATCTTCAACATCGGAAACCTGTAAAGCCATGGCCATGCGGCGGCGCGATCCCATGGTATTGATCGCGACGGGAAACTCCGATTTTTTTCCGTCCACCATTGGTTGCTCGAACAACAAAGCTTTTCCGCCTCCGGGCGATTTCATCTCACGGTCTGCCCATTCGGCAATGAGCAGATCGGTGTCGACCGGGACCGCGACGCGTTTTAATTCTCCCACTTTGTCAAGAGCATCGAGGAACTGTCGAAATGAGCGGTAAGCCATGAGTCAGACCCGAAGGAATGCTCGTTCGTTGCGCCGCACAATGCGACAGAATTTTCGACCGGCTTCTACTGCGATGCGAGGTACTGAAAAGACGCAACCCTGCCCTTAACGAAAGTGACCACCTTTCCGGGATAAGGAATGCTCGGTGGAATGTATGAGTAATAGAATGGATCGTAGAAAGGATCTCCGAAGTAAGTCCAGGGGCTCCACGATCCGTAGGGCGGATAGTAGGTTGCGTAGTACACGTAAACCCATGTCTCCGTCGGACCACCGCCCATGTTGCCCACGATTTTTCGATCGGGCGAACCCCACGCTAGCCACGTGGCTGTTCGCGACATGCCGACGCGAATTTGTCCCGCACTTACCAGCGCCTGGTCTTTGTGTGAAAGACTCTGGTAAAGGTCTTGATGTTCAGAAATTCGGGTCTGCGGTGTCGAGCAACTGGTCAGAACGATCGCGGCGGTGGCGAGGCCGGGCGTCAATGCGCGAATAAAAAACCGACGCTTCATGCTGTGAGGAAATCATACCGGCCACCAATTTGGCAAGTCAAACCGTGCATTGAACCGAAAGGTCATGGCAACGCCGGATCGAACTAATGAGCTGCGTGGCGTTACAGCGGCGGTGGTGGCGGCACGTATTGGAAGAATACAACTCTGCCGTTTGAAAAAGTGGCGCCTCTGGAGGCGTAAGGGAACTTTGGCGGGATATACGACCAATCGAATGGTCCGTAGTAATAGGGGCTACCGTAGGAAGGAGGTGTTTGATAGCGCAAATAGAGCCACGTTTCGGTGGGACGATCACCCATGTTGTCTGGAATTTTTTCATCAGGTGTGCCCCAGGCCAGCCACACGGCGTCCATGGTCATCCCTGCGCGAATCTGTCCCTGACTTACCAATGCCTGGTCTCTCGCCGAAAGGCGCTGGTAAATTTCGGGATGTTGAGAAATACGCGTCTCCGTGGTCGCACAACCAGCGAAAATCAATGTCCCAGCCAGGATCCCGTTTGTCAGCGCGACGGAGAGGGTTCGACGCTGCATACGGCACGATCGTACCTTCGTCATCTTCAGTCAACGGTGGTTGATTCACCATTTCGTTTCCCGTAACGTGTCCCAGGATGCAGGACCATTACGGCCATCGGATTTCGTATCTTCGCGTGTCGATCACCGATCGTTGCAACGAGCGCTGTACCTATTGCATGCCGCAGGAATTGCAGGAGTGGGTGCCGCGCGACGAAATTTTGACCTATGAAGAAACGCTGCGGCTGATCCGCATCGCGGCTGAGCTGGGCGTCTCAAAAGTGCGAATCACCGGCGGTGAACCGCTGACGCGCCGCGACGTGGTGCATTTCATTAGACAAATCCCTGAGATCCCCGGGATCATGAATATCGGTCTATCGACCAACGGGACATTGCTCGCACGGGAAGTCACGTTAGGCCGTAGCATGGCGAAAGCGCTGCGCGATTCCGGTGTGCAATCGATTAATGTTTCACTTGATACGCTTGATCCGGCCGTTTATTCGCAGATCACCGGCCGGGATTTCCATGCACAAGTGCTTGATGGAATCGATGCGGCGATTGCCGGCGGGTTCGATCAAATCAAATTGAACACTGTTCTTATGCGGGGCCGCAACGAAGATCAACTACTGCCGTTGATCGAATTTGCCGCAGCGCGAGGCCTTATCCTTCGATTCATCGAAATGATGCCAGTGAGCACTACGGAAGTCTTAGACGAGTGCAATTTCATATCGATCCTGGAGGCGAAGCGGCTAATAGAATCGGCTTACGGGAGTTTGATTCCGCAGACGGAATTTCGGACAAATGGTCCGGCCACTTATTATCAAATCCCGGGGCGCGCACAGCGCATCGGTTTTATAGGCGCGATGACGAATCTGCATTTCTGCGAGAACTGCAACAAACTGCGGCTCACATGTGATGGAAAATTGCGCCCATGTCTTGGCAGTTACCTGGAGTTCGACATCATGAAACCGCTGCGGGCCGGCGCAGGTGATGAACAGCTGAAGCAATTCTTTCTCGATGTGGTCGAACGGAAGCCCGAACAGCATGATTTCAGAGACAATTATCAACCGAACCGCAAAATGATCGCCATCGGTGGGTAAGCACCAAGCAGTGCAACGTGTTTTCCTGTCATGTTGAGCGAAGCGAAACATCTCTGTCCTGTTTGTAAACGGTTTGTAAATGATCCGAGATTGAACTCGTTCGTCTCCCGACTCACTCGCCGCTACCCTGCGCGGCTAGACCGTCCATGTCCCTCGCCCCGTTCGCTCCATTCTTCGCTTCGCTCAGAATGACAACACGGCAAAGATGAAACGATTAACTCACATCGGTAACGAGGGTCGGGCGCAGATGGTCGATGTTTCGGCGAAGCCGCTGAGCAAGCGAGGGGCTATTGCGAGTGGACAGATTCGACTTCAGCCCGAGACACTCGATCTAATCGCAAAAGATCAAATCGCCAAAGGCAACGTGTTCGCTACAGCGCGTATCGCCGGGATTCAAGCCGCCAAGCAGACCGCGCATTTGATTCCGCTTTGCCACATTCTGCCGCTCAGTGAGGTTAAGATCGACATTGTCACTACCAGCGGCGGAGTTGAGGTAAAATGCACTGCGCAAACAATCGCTCAGACCGGAGTCGAGATGGAAGCGCTGGTGGGTGTCACCGTCGCGCTGCTGACGATTTACGACATGTGCAAAGCCGCGGATAAAAACATGCTCATCAGTGACGTGTACCTGGTTCGAAAGACGAAACAACGCGTGTTCGCTGGAGTAAAGGAGTAATGGAATAATGCAAAACGAGGAGCACTCCAGCACTCGAACACTCGAACACTCCAACACGATAACGGTTGGTATTGTCACCATCTCCGATCGCGCCAGTGCGGGTGATTACGACGACCTTGGCGGAGCTGCGTTAAAGGAAGCGACGCACAAGGCTGGCTGGCAGATGTTGGCGGAAGCGATTGTTCCGGATGAGCCGGCCCGGATTCAGGAGGCGGTTCGCTCGTTTGCCAAACAAGGCTGCGGCTTAGTGCTCACCACGGGCGGCACGGGGATCGGACCGCGCGACGTTACGCCGGAAGCGATTCGCGCTATCATGCGGGTAGAATTGCCGGGGTTCGGTGAAGTGATGCGCGCCGAGTCGATGAAGATTACGCCCAATGCAATTCTTTCACGCAACCTCGCAGCGGTTGTTGATCAGGCTCTGGTGATCGCGCTTCCGGGGAAACCGAGCGGAGCTGTGGAGTGCCTCGGTTTCGTGCAAGGCGCGATCCCTCATGGCGTCGCGCTTGCGCAACGCACACCGACGTCCTGCTGAAACTTTCGGCGCGACTCAGTCGGGCCAAATCAGCAATCGCATCAATTGCGCGCCATAATTTGTAAGATGAGCGTTCGGCTGGTGGCCGGAAACGATGTCGCGAGTCAGATAGGAATACTCGGTCGAGGTCTTCTTGACGTAGCTTAGCTCGGGCTGCACTACGCGTCTGTCGCTGGGTTCAATTTTTAACGGCACGCCAGAACGCGCGAACGAGACTTCCCACGATGATCCACCGCTTCGTTTTCCTGCTGCAAGCATCCAGGGATAAAGCTGTGGCAAATCGAAATGCCGCGCTTTAGGCACGCCGACTTTGTAGAACGTTTCTTCACCGCTGATAAATTCGGGAATGGTGAGCGCCGGATTTTTTCGGAGCGCCAAATAAAGACGGGCGACATCGAGACCAGCGAGATTCATTCCGTTGTACATGCCGTGGCGATTCGGATCGTTTCTAAAAAATGTGTTGTACCAAGATTCAAATTGACGGCTGAACATCAGGTCCAGTTCCAAATGCAGATGCGCGCGTTCACGGTTAATGCCGGTGCCGGTATAACCCATCACGGCGATGCGCTGGCCGCCTCTCACTGTCTCGCCGGGCTGCACAGCAATCGAGCTCAGATGTCCATAAAGACTGTAGTAATTCGATCCGTCCCAACGATGCTCGATCACAATATATTTCCCATAATTGGAGTAGCCGGGCACAAGATTGACGTGCACAACCTTGCCATCGGCAATGGCTCGCACTTCGTCGAGCGGTTCCCCATTTGCATCGCGATGCACGGGGCGAATATCGATTCCTTCGTGAAAGCGAGTGTAAACGACACCGCCAGAAGTGTCTTTGGGATCGCGCACAAAGCCGTATTGGCCGCCTTCAAATGGCGTCGAATTCACGCCGTTATAGTCGCGGTCGATGTGTTGGTAAAACGCGGGGCCGTCCCCGAAAAAGAGCGCGTCATTGTCCGTCGGAAGAACAAGATCCAGAGAGCGATTTTGCGCGGTCAGGCCTGTCATAGAAGCTGACAAAACAGCAGCGAAAACAACTGCGCCGAACAATAATCTCATGGACGATTCAGAAGCGGTTAGCGTTTACGTTGTCCGATCAACCGCCACTCTTTTTTCATTGCCTCGATATCGGCGGCTGAGAGTCCGGAAGGAATATAAATCTTGCCGTCGGACACGCGCTTGTCGATCTGCAGTCCAGTGATGAATCGGCCGTTAACGAATACGAAAAGGAAGCCGCCTCGGTGCTCAATGCTCAAAGTGTCCAGCACCACACGCCCGTGGTCGTCGAGTTGAAATAAAGCTCCATACGTTCCGTCCTGAGACGGATACGGTGAAAACCCGGCGACGTCGTGCTCTGTGATCCAGGGCGTCTTTTGGATGGCAATATCTCTGCCGGAAGATGTCGCGCCCGCGGACATTGAGAATGTGTCCGTATCATGAGGGTTCGCCTGGGCGTGCACACGAAACGTGCAGTGTCGTTGTTTCGCGAACCCATTGGTAAGGGCAAAAACCAAGCCAAGTGCGAACACACACAAAACCTTCATGCCCGTTGACTCCGAAAGCATTTGCGAGTTCATAAAGGGTTTGACAGCAATTTTGCAACTCAGAAAAGTTTCGGCGTTCTTTAGGGCCCTCATGAATTGCCGCGTTATTTTGCTCGTTCTGGTGATTTTTGTTGCCGGGGCTGTGTTCGGCCAGGACGTCACGCCCAATCCTACACCTGCGCGGAAACGAGGCTGGCTGAGCCGCATTCTACATCCGTTTTCTCCCAACGTAGTTCCGCAATACAAAGACGCGCGTCTGCGTGGACTCGCTTTGGATCTGCAAATCACGCCGCAAACTGTGAAGCTCTCGGAAGTCCGACAGCTCGCGGTAAAATTGACGCTCGCAAACCTCTCGAAGCGACCGGTCACGCTCGATTTTCCGACCAGTCAGCGGATCGAAATTTATCTGAAGAATTCCGTGGGTGATATTCTGACGAAGTGGTCTGAGAATCACGCGATCATCGAAAAACCTTCGGTAATCTTGATTAACCCGTCCGAGCGGATCGAGTATAACGAAACGATCTCGACGCGCGAGCTTACACCAAACAAGGTGTTTATTGCGGAAGTTTTCTTTCCTCAATATCTGGAGTTGCGCATTCGGCAAAAATTCCTCGCAGTGCCGTGAGCAAGAAGTGATGGAGTAATGTCTTCCGAAGCGCTTCCAATACTCCAATACTCCAATACTCCGTTACTCCTTTTTTTCGATTACCACACGCACCCGCAGGGACATCGTGTGCAAAGATACACGCAGAAATTGCTCCAGCCCTGGGCAGATTCGGCGCGCAGGTTAGGGTTAAAGGATATCGCTTTCACGGATCACGATCGTTACCTCGCCGGGATCGATTTTGATGAAATCGATCGTTTGCGGGAAAATAACCCCGATCTGCAATTCCGCGTCGGTATCGAACTAGACAACGATCCAGTCCATTCCGCGACGGGGCGAAAATGGATTGAAAAACACTGGGACAAACTGGATTTCGTCCTGGGCTCGGTGCATTTCCTGGATCGCGCCGATCAGATGTTCGACAGCGTGCCGGACGGCGCGGCGCAATTCGAAGGCAGGAACATCGACGCGATTTACGTCGATTATTTTCGTCGGGTCCGCGACATGGCCGGTACCGGCCTGGTCGATTGCCTTGCGCATCTGGACCTCATCAAAATCCATGGTCATCGGCCGATTGCAGACGTCGCCAGTTTGATCAATGAGACGCTTGAATTTATTCGGGCGCGGGACCTGGCGATTGAGCTCTCGACTGCCGGCTGGCGCAAGCCGGTGAATGAACTTTATCCCAGCGACCTCATCATTGAGCTGGCAATAGCGAAGGAAATTCCATTCACGACTGCCTCGGACGCGCACTCGCACGTGCAACTCGGCGAGAATTTCCCCAGGCTTTCGCACAAAATCGCCGATCTGGGCATTCACCAGATCTGGACGTTTGAGAAGCACAGGCGTGCCGCGCTGCCGCTACAATTCTAGATCGAGCTGCGACCGTTTCTCTGTGGAAAAGGCCTGTTCGGCTTCCGGCGGCAGCGGCAAAGCAAAACCCAAACGTCGGGCGAGACGCTGGCAGCTCTCGGGCGCAAAGCCTTCGAAGTGATTGCCGGCAAATGCAGAGACACTGCGCACATCCGGAAGATGCCGCTTAATTTTCACCGACCAGCTTTCCAAAGCGGCTTCGCGTTTCCAAAGTAATTTTTCGTAACGATGGATGTGGCCACCATCGACATCGTATTTTGTGGCGTAATCGCCAAGCAAACGCACGTAAAGAAAATCGGTGGTGCACGGCAGAAATTCAAAAGGCGCAAGATTCCGTTCGTTGAGCGGAGTGGTATCGGCCCAGACCCAGCAGATGCGGTACTTTTCCATTAGGCGGATAAACTGCGGCCGATGCCAGCCGGCGTGGCGGAATTCAATCGCAAACCGGAATTCGCGCGGCAGTTGCAACAGAAATTTCCGCAGCGCCTGTTTCCCGTCCGCGGGCGTCAGCGAAGGCGGAAGCTGAATAAGGATCACCTGGAGCTTTGCCTCGAGGAATTCGATAGCCCGTAGAAACGAATTTAGTTCCGCTGCGCAGTCGCGTAGACGGCAGATGTGCGTGATCCGGCGGGGAAGCTTGCAGGTAAACCGGAACCCGGCGGGAGTCATTTCGGCCCATCGGCGAACGGTGTTTTGCGCCGGCGCAGCGTGAAACGTCGAATCCACTTCAACTACCGGGAAATAGTTGGCGTAAAATTCGAGCCATCGAGACTCTGGCAAATCGTGTGGATAAAACATACCGCGCCAGTCTTCAAAGCTCCATGCGCATGAGCCGATGCGTATTTTCTGCTGGTCGAAGAGATTCAAATGGAATCAAAAAGATATTCGGTTTTGGCCGTCGGAGAAGATGTCACATGAGAGGAGGAAACTGTGCGGAAAACTTGACGGGCTAGATAAGTTAACTACGCTGCCACACCTGGATGCAACCGGTTATTCGCGGCTTTCTCGTTCTCGTCGTCACCCTGTTCCTTTTACCCGAACCGGGTACCGCTACCATCATCTTTAAAGCCGGGAAAAAGGCGAAGTTCGTCGCGCCCGGCGAGGAAGAAATGAGCGGGGATGCAGCGGAGTTGTATCAAATTGGACAGACCGCGGAAAAGGATGACAACCCAAAACGCGCGATCAGAGCTTATAAGAGCCTGGTGAAACGTCACTCCAAAGACGCTTTGGCTCCTACCGCGCTTTATCGTGCAGGTCAGTTACAGGAACAAGTTCACGACTTTACTCCGGCGGTGAGTTCATATCTCCAGTTGGTCGAAAGATATGCGAGCAGCCCGCATTTTGATGATGCGATCGAGGGGCAATTCCGCGTCGGCGAAATTTATCTGAATGGCAAGAAATTGAAGATTTTAGGGATTCCGGTTGCTTCGGCATTGGACCGTGCGGTGACGATTTTCGCGAATGTTGTCCGCACCGCACCATTTGGAAAATACACGGCCCGGGCACAGTTCGATATTGGCCTTGCGCGTGAAAAGCAGGGAGCGAACGACGCGGCTATACAAGCTTACCAGGCGGTGGTGGACAAGTTTCCGGACGAACCGGTCGCCGTGGATGCGCAATATCAGATCGGCTACATCTGGTTTACATCTGCCCAGTTGGGCACAAATGACGCCGCTGCAACGGCCAATGCGAGAACAGCGTTCCAAGATTTTCTCTTCCACTATCCCAAAAGCGAAAAAGCAGCGCAGGCTCGCAAGAATCTCGATATTCTCGAGCACAAGCAAACAAGCAATTCTTACAAAGTCGCGAAATTTTACGACAAACAAAAATATTATCGCGCTGCCGTCATTTACTACAACGAAGTGATTCGGCAGCAGCCAGGCTCGGAGGAAAGCAACGAGGCGAAGAAGCGGATTGATCAGTTGCGCGCCAAATTCGGAGATGCTGTGCTTCGGCCGGCCATATCGGAGTCAGCGAACGCCAAGAAAAAAGCCGACGCGCACGGATCGCGGACCGCCGGAACTGCCGGAACTGGACCCGCAAGACCGGGTGCACCCAATAACGAAGCGCCTTTGCCCTCATCGGAGTCGGACAATTCGCTTCCACCGCCAGCTTCGCTTGCGCCGGATACGACTACTGCGCCTGAACCTATGCTACCTCTGCCGGGCACGAGCACGAGCGCCGATCCTTCTAATCCTTCCGGAGCGTCGGCTGCCCCCGAAGCGTCCGCCTCACCGGCGCCTTGAAAGCCTCAATTGCGACAATTTTTTGCCTCGCGGTCTCTGGGTGCCTTGGCTATCACGTCGGACCGGCAAAGCCATACTATCTGCGAGACATCCACACGATCGCAGTTCCGACCTTTAAAAATCGCACTCTCGTACCGCGCATAGAGGTTTTGGTCACGGATACGGTGATCAAACAATTCCAACAGGATGGGACGTTTCAGATTGCAAGCGACGACAAAGCAGACGCTACCTTGAGCGGGGAGATATCTCGTATTACTCGCGTGCCGGCCCGCTCAGTCCGCGGCAACGTGCTGGCCACAACCGAGTTTAGCCTGGCGCTGAGTATTAAGTACTCCCTGACTACGCGAGACGGCAAACCGTTGGCCGGCCCCGGGGAAGCAACCGGAACCACTAGCTTCTTTGTCAGCAGCGACGTGACGAGTGACGAAAGACAAGCCCTGCCGCTCGCTACGGAGGATCTCGCCACCCGATTAGTTGCTCAACTAAGCGAGGGATGGTGATGAGATGAAAGGGGAAGAGAAGCTGTGGGTCATCCTCAACGACAAGCTGGACAATCTGCGTGCCACGAATCGTCTGCCTCAGGCAATTCGGGTCGCCGAAACGGCGCTTGAAGTTGCCAGACGTGCATTCACAGGCAACCAGACCGCACTTGCCTCAAGTTTCGAAAAACTAGGGCAACTGCTCGAACAAAAAGGAGATCATGCAGGGGCCGAAGCATATTTGCTGAAGGCGCATGTCATCCTCGAGAAAGGCAACCCGCCGGATCAGCACGCCATCTACCGCTCGGCGCGACGACTCGCGCTGCTCTTTGATGGTCTCGGTCAATCTGAAGAAGCAATCGATTTTTACCAGAAAGCAATAGCTGCAGGGACCGAAGTCGAAGATGTTCCTTATTCAGATATTGGGACGATGTTGAACAACGTCGCGCTCATTTTGCGCAAATCGGGCCGGCAAAAGGCAGCAGAACCGTGCTACCTGCGCGCTTTGGAGATCTATGAGAAACAACTCGGACCCGATCACGCAGATGTAGCATCGGTACTAAACAATCTGGCAGTGTTTTACACCAACGAACGTCGATACACTGAGGCCGAGAAACTGCATCTTCGCGCGTTGGCCATTCGGGAGAAATTACAACCACGTCCGCTCGCGGACATTGCGCAATCGAAATGCAACCTGGCGGTAGTCTATCATTCGCGTGGCGATTACACGAAGGCCGCGGAACTCTATCAATCCTCACTCAAGAGCTGGGAACAAGTGCAGGAGAAGCCTTCCAAGGACTACGAGATTGTCGTGTCTAATTATGCCGATCTCTTGCGTTCCCTCGGTCAGGTGCGCAAAGCACACCAATTGGAGGTACGCGCGCGCAAGAAGCGAGCGGGTTAAACGGGTTAATTTTAACCCAGCATCCCCTCCGATTTCACCCTTGCAGGCCTCCCGCCATGCGCGCATTGTAACGCCCCTGCTGTTGCTCGCGTGGCGGAACCGGCAGACGCGTACGGCTCAGGACCGTATGGGGAAACCCGTGGAGGTTCGAGTCCTCTCGCGAGCACTTATTCTCGCCACTCGAACCAATCTTCAACGACGGGCCAGCAATCGCTCGGACCTAGTCGTGAGCCAGCTGCTATCTTCCGCCGGATTTCCGTCTCGCTGCCCAGCGGGCCTTCATCAGCTCCGAAAGCCTCTTTCGACCGGCAGGAGTAAGTGTGCCTTTCTTTCGCGTAGAGGCTTTTTGTGTTCCTCCAGTTTTCCTTCTTGCCGCCCAACGGGCTTTCATCAATAGGGAAAGCCTTCTTCGGCCGGCCGGTGTCAGCTGCCCTTTTCGTTTCGAAGGCGCTGCTCCTCCAGTGGCTCGCTTCTTTGCCCAACGAGCTGTAGCGGCCGCCGCAAGCTTCGCTCTGGTCGCAGGCGAGAAGTACCGTCCAGAGGTCCTAGGAGTGGCTTCCCTTCCGGTGGTCGTAGGAGCGGCTTCCCTTTGAGGTGCACCTCGCAAAATTGAGGAAAGTCGCTGTTGAAGGTTATCGATTTGCTGGCGAATTGAGATCGCTTCCTGTAGATCTTTAACAGATATGTCCATCCCGCTAGATAGCCGTAGTTGCCAAGTATGCAATCAGTAATTTTTGTGACGAGCTTCTCGCCTTGTTCCTCGTTATTAGCTCGTTAGCTATGCGACGAGCCATAAGAGGAAGCATTGTAACAGATGCCCGTTGGTGTTCGATCGGATCATGACATGATTGCCAAACCAGGGTACGTCCGCGAAATGTTCGGGTCGATTGCGAGACGCTACGATCTCGCAAATCACGTGCTGAGCTGTGGAATCGATTTCTACTGGCGCGCGCGAGCGGCTAACATCGTCGCCAGGTGGCGTCCACGTAACATCGCTGATCTTGCAACGGGCACCGGAGATTTAGCGCTTGCCCTCCAAAACAAGTTGCCGGACGTCGATATCACCGGTGTCGATTACGTGCCGGAGATGCTGGAGCTTGCGCGTCAAAAAGGTTTGCGACACGTACTCTTGGCGGACGCGATGAAACTCCCATTCGCCGCCGGCTCATTCGACTGCATTACGATCGCGTTCGGTTTGCGCAACTTGGAGAACTGTTCAGCTGCGCTTACTGAAATGGCGCGTGTTCTTAGAAGTAACGGTCATTTGTTGGTGCTAGAATTCTCAATGCCGACAAAGTCAATCCTGCGCGCGGTGTATCGCTTCTATTTGCATCGGTGCCTGCCCTTTATCGGGTCGTTTCTAACACGAAGGAAAAGCGCCTACGATTATCTGGGCGATTCAATCGAGGAATTTCCGAGTGGCAACGCGATGTGCGAGTTGATGCGGGCAAATGGTTACGTCGCCCCAACCTTTGAACCTTTGACCGGAGGGATCGTTACAATTTACACCGGTACAAAACCGTAGGCGCAGGGAAACCCCCTTGCCACGACACACAAAGAGGGCTACAAAAACTCGCTGTGATTGATTACATCCAAAAGGGCGGGTTATTGATGTGGCCGATTCTGGCCTGCAGCATTATCTCTATTGCTGTGTTTGCGGAGCGTCTTTTTTATTTTCATCGCGCGACCATTCATGTGGGCGAATTCTTGAAAGGATTGTCAAATTTAATTCGTCGTCGTAATTTCGCCGAGGCGCTGCATGAGTCTGCCGGCACTCCTGGCCCGGTAGCGCGAGTGATTCACGCTGCAATTATCCGGCACGATGCGCCTCGAGCGGAATTGCGCGACATCGTGCAGGAGGCCGCCCAACTCGAGGTACCAAAACTGGAGCGGTTTCTTCCGGTGCTTGCTACCATTGGTTTCCTCACCCCCTTGCTGGGACTGCTTGGGACCGTCGCAGGGATGATCGATGCGTTCGGGACGATCGCCTCAAGCGGCGGTTATGCCACAGTCACGGAGCTTTCCGGTGGCGTTTACAAGAGTCTGTTGACGACTGCCGCCGGGCTGGTTGTAGCAACACCCACGTTTGTCGCCTACAGCTACCTCTCTTCCCGCGTAAACACCATGATGCATGACATGGAACGCGCAGGCATTGAAATCGTGCACATGTTAACTGAAAGCCGTCCGATCAGCGGCATCATCAGTTTCCAACAACCTGAGGAAACCGCGCGGGAGATTGAAGCGCGGCAGGACCTTTGACGGCCAATCGCTGCATGGTGCGGAATTGTTCAAGCTCTAGCGTTCAAGCGTCAAATGAGACTCAGCCGAACAACCACTTATAACTTCGGATGGCTTTTACTGATCGGGCTGGTTGATCTCGCTTTCCTGCTCGCTTTTTTTCTGTTGCTGAGCTCGAATTTCATCCTGCAACAAGGCATCTCGATTTCGATGCCATTTTCGCGCTTTACGCTGGGTCCAAAAAGCAACCAGCAAATCATTAGTATTACCGGCGGCGCAGTTCCCGCGATTTATTTCCAGGACCAGCGAGTTACGATCGAGCAGCTCGGCTGGCTACTTGATTCGGCCAAACGCAAGGATCAATCGATCATTATCAAGGCTGACCGTTCTGCCTCGTACGAAACGGTCGCGGAAGTAACAAACGCTGCGCTTGAACACGGCATTACTTCTGTCGCCCTTGCTGCGACTCCGCCACGATGAACAGTGTTGGCTCCGAGATTGCAGCTGAACCACTTTTATTTAGTTGGGAATCGCCTCGCGGCCAGAAGGCGATGCTTGCATCGTTTCTGGCGCTGTCGCTGGTTGCGCACGCCCTCTGCTTTTACGTTTTCCAAATTGTTTACCCGACGCCGGTGGCTGTCCTGCCGCCGCCAGCCCGCGTCACATTTATCACTCCAGATTCCGATGAGGGCCAAACACTTCTTCAATGGATCGATGCAGAAGATCCTGCATTGGCTTTTACAACCCTTCCACCGCCGGGAGCAAGGCTTCGCGCTCTCCCAACGGCAGAGGATATACCATCCTATTCTGCGTTAACGCCGACTCTGAAGGATCTTCCGGCGCTAAAGCCCGATCTGCGCATTCCGAATACCCAGCCACCGGCGGCCGTACGCTCTCTCTCGCGAAAAACTGCCTTGTCGACAGCCACCGGCAAAACATTGATTAATTTTTCCAAGGACCTCGATTCGTTCGGCGCTCCTGGTCTGCCACAGGCGCGCTTCGTGGCGTCCAACAGAGAAACACCTGAGACACTTCGGTTTCGTGTGGCCGTGAATGAATTTGGAGAAATTCGGTATTGTTTTCCGATCGGTTCATCAGGTGATCCGGCGCTGGATGAACAAGCCCGCTTACAGGTTATTCGTGGCCGTTTCCAGCCGAACAGAGCAATGAGCAAAAGCCCCGGCGCGTCTTTGGTCTGGGGTACCGCCACAATTCAATGGGGCAATGACGTCGTGCGGCCGCAGCAAGCGCAGTCAACCAGCCTTACGCCGTGATTCGCGTCAGCCTTGCTACTCTGATCACGATTTATCTGCTGCTTTTTCTTGCGGCGGTCTTTCTATTTTGGATAGTTGGAGAATGGAACCGCCGGCGCCGCGAGCGACGGGCTCTGGAGCACCGGTTGCGTTGCGTGATTTGCGCGTTCGAATTTGAAGATCGAACGGATGCGCTGCTTCCCCGGTGCCCTCACTGCGGAAGTTTGAACGAGCGATTCAGAATGGAGAATATTTAACATGGGAATGTGGATAGGCCGAAACCGCAAAGCGCGCGTCACCTATGGTTTCGACGAGATCGCGCTCGTGCCCGGGCGCGTGACCATCAACCCAAACGAAGTCGATATCAGGTTTCGTTTGCCCCGTAAGGAGGCGGCGCCGCTGGAGATGACGATTCCCATCCTAGCCAGCGCCATGGACGGAGTTGTCGATGTGGGCTTCTCCATCGCGATGAATAAGCTCGGCGGGCTTGCCGTTTTGAATCTTGAAGGAGTGCAGACGCGGTATAAGAACCCGCAGGAAGTCCTGCAGAAAGTCGTTGAAGCAAATAAGTTCGAAATCACTGCACTGCTGCAGCGAATTTACCAGGAACCAATCCAGGCGGATCTGATTGCCGCGCGCGTGCGCCAAATTAAAGACGCCGGTGTTGTAGCTGCGGTCAGTTCGATTCCTCAGCGCGCCGCAGAATTTGGAGCGATTGCACAAGAAGCTGGCGCGGACGTCTTCGTGGTGCAGAGCACTGTTTCTACTGTCCAGCATATTTCGTCGGAGTACAAATCGCTCGATTTGGAAAAATTTTGTCGCGAGATGCGCATTCCGGTGATCGTGGGAAATACAGTCGGCTTTGATGTGACTCTGGAGATCATGGAGTGCGGCCCGGCGGCGGTGTTAGTCGGTGTTGGGCCCGGAGCGGCCTGCACGTCGCGCGGGGTGCTCGGGCTCGGTGTGCCGCAGGTTACTGCCACGGTAGATTGCGCGGCGGCGCGCGATGCTTACTTCAAAAGAACATCACGGTACGTGCCGATCATCACGGATGGCGGAATGAACCGGGGCGGCGATGTTTGCAAGGCAATCGCTTGCGGCGCAGATGCCGTGATGGTCGGGAGTGCCTTTGCCAAGGCGCAGGAAGCGCCCGGACGCGGCTACCATTGGGGCATGGCCACTCCTCACGCCAATCTCCCGCGCGGCACACGCATAAAGGTGGGCACCACGGGTTCGTTGAAACAAATTCTCTTCGGCCCGGCCGAGGTGGACGACGGCAGCCAAAATTTAGTCGGCGCAATCACTACCTGCATGGGCAACGTAGGCGCACGCAATATTCCTGAGTTCCAGCAAACCGAAATCATCATCGCGCCTTCCATTAAAACAGAAGGAAAACTCTTCCAGACGGTGCAGAACGTCGGCATGGGGACCAGTTGACGGTTCCACGCTTCCACGCTTTAACGCTATAACGTCATGGCCGAGCGCAGAGTAGTTATTACTGGTATGGGTGTTCTTACGCCGGTTGGCAACGACCTCGAGACGTTTTGGTCGAATTTGAAGAAAGGCGTAAGCGGCATTCATACCATCGACGCGTTCGATACCACCGGATACGATTGCCGGATCGGTGGACAGGTCCGCGATTTCGATCCCAAAGCGTTCTTCAAGAATCCAAAGGACGTGCGTCGTACCGACCGGTTTACGCATCTCGCCATGGGTGCAGCAAAAATGGCGATCGCAGACAGCGGCATCGATATTGCCAATCTGAAACAACGCGACCGTTTCGGCGTGATCGTTAGCACCGGAATCGGCGGCCTGAAAACATTGCAGGACCAGCTGCAGATCTTGGTGACGAAAGGGCCCGGGCGAAACTCGCCGTTTACGATCCCAATGTTGATCAGCAACATGGCTGGCGGCGTCATCTCCATGGAGTTCGACCTGCGCGGTCCCAATCTCTGTATCGTCACCGCTTGCGCCACATCGAACAATGCCATTGGCGAATCCTGGCGAATTATAAAATTCGGCGACGCTGATATTTTCCTCGCGGGCGGATCGGAGGCGTCCATCGTCGAAATTGGCGTGGCGGGATTTTCGGCCATGAAGGCACTGAGCAAACGCAACGATGAGCCGGAGCGCGCTTCCCGGCCATTCGATCGTGATCGCGACGGATTTGTAATGAGTGAAGGCGCGGGAATTGTCGTAGTCGAGGAACTGGAACATGCCAAAGCGCGCGGCGCCAAAATCTACTGTGAAATCACGGGATATGGCCTTTCCGCCGATGCCTACCACATGACCGCGCCGCCGCCCGATGGCGCAGGCGCGGCGCGCGCCATGAAGCTGGCGCTGGAACACGCCGGCGTTTCGCCCGAGCAGGTCGATTACATCAACGCGCACGCGACCTCCACCGACATTGGCGATCTTTGTGAGACGCGGGCGATTAAGCAGATCTTTGGCGAACAGGCTTACAAAGTCGCCATCAGTTCCACGAAATCGATGACCGGCCACTTGTTAGGCGGCGCCGGCGGAGTGGAGATGGCTGCTTGTGCACTGGCCATCCGTGATTCCGTTATTCCGCCCACGATCAATCTGGAAAATCCAGACGAAGAATGCGACCTCGATTACACGGCCAACGTCGCGCGCGAAAAGAGAGTGCGTGTTGCGCTCAACAATTCATTTGGTTTTGGCGGCCACAACGCCACCCTGGTTGCGAGTGCGTTCGAAGGATAGCGCGCGCTTCCAGCGTGCTGCGTTCGGCATCCCTGCCGAACGCTTTGACTATTCACGGTTCACCGGTCACTATTTACTCGCAAACGCTTTTACCGACGCGGGCATAGCTTAATGGTAAAGTTCCAGCCTTCCAAGCTGGCCATGCGGGTTCGATTCCCGTTGCCCGCTTATTGATTTGGAGAAATCAAGTCGCGATTTCGCCAGGCGTAGCCGACGCCGGAGTAGATCGTAAGGGCCACAGTAATCCACACCAGCACGGGACCGGCTTCGCTCCAGGCGCGCACCCACCATATCGCTTTTTCATCGGCATACCGCAGTTCCGCAATCGAAAGAAGCGCCAGGAAAAAGACGATTGTGACGATTTGCCATGATGTTTTTTGTTTGCCAAGCGACTCGGCAGGAAGAATTCGCCCTTTGGCACTGGCCATTAGCCGCAGACCGGTAATAAGAAAGTCCCGCGCCACAACTGCCGTCGCCGCCCATGCCGGCACAGCTTTAAGAGGAACCAGTGAAATAAACGCTGCTGCCACCATGATCTTGTCTACAAGCGGATCCATCAATTTGCCAAAGTCCGTGATGACTCCGTAGCGCCGCGCAATTTCGCCATCGACGAAATCGCTGAGACCGGCAATAAGAAAAATCACGAGCGCAGCAGTGCGCGCATAGTGCCAGGATGAACTCAGCGCCACGACAAAAAGCACGGTCAGCGCAAGCCGGCTCAAAGTAATTCTGTTCGCCCAATTCATACTGTAGCCGGCTCGCTGCGCGAGCCACGGTGGCGAGTCTCGGCCTTAAACCGCGGCCGTTTCCAAATCGGCACGCTCTTCTTTAATTCATCCACAATCCATTGACTCGCTCGAAACCCGTCGCCCCGATGCGGACTTGCTGTTCGCAGGAAAAGAGATGGTTCTCCAACGGAGATAAATCCGATTCGGTGGTGAACCATCACTAGTTTAAGCCCAAATTTCTCAGAGGCATGTTCTGCAATTCGTCTCAACTGGTGCGCGGCCATTTCGCGATGCGCCTCATACTCGATGCCCTCGATTTCGCGGCGAGCTTCGAGTTTGCGCACCACTCCCCAAAACTCGACCACCGCTCCTGCATCGCCATGATGGTTTTTTGGCGGTTCCTCCAACGGAGCTTCAGTCACTAGAATTTCACAAACGATATTTGCCATGCGCTTGAACTACTCGCTACAGTGATGTTTGTGTGTTGAGCAGCCATAAAAGGAGATACTAAAATGAGCACGAATCAATGTGATATTGGCCTGATCGGTCTCGGCGTGATGGGCGAGAATCTCGTCCTGAACATGGAATCAAAAGGGTTTTCAGTCGCTGTATTTAATCGCACGACCGAGATCACGGAAAAATTTGCAGCAGGACGCGCCCAGGGAAAAAATATTCAGCCCACCCGTACACTGGAGGAATTTGTGGCGGCGCTCAAAAAGCCGCGCATCGCCATGATGATGATCAAAGCGGGGCCGCCGGTAGACGCGGTCATTCGGCAATTAGTGCCGCTCCTTGAGAAAGGCGACGTGATTATCGACGGCGGCAATTCTTTGTTCACCGACACCCAGCGTCGCGGGCAGGAGTTGGAGAGCACAGGGATTCATTTTGTCGGGATGGGCGTGTCCGGTGGGGAAGAAGGCGCGCTCAAGGGCCCTTCACTCATGCCCGGTGGCTCGCGCGAGTCGTGGGATACCATCGCGCCGATATTCCGCAAGATTGCCGCCCAAGTGGATGGCGAACCGTGTTGCCGATACATGGGTCCGGATGGCGCCGGTCACTACGTGAAAATGGTCCACAACGGCATCGAGTACGGCGACATTCAATTGATCTGCGAATCGTACGCGATCCTGAAAGACATCCTGGAAATGGACGCCGCACAGCTTGCAGACGTTTTCGCAGAGTGGAACAAAGGCGAACTCGAGAGTTACCTCATCGAGATCACGTCCCAGATTTTTCGAAAGATCGATTCTGACACCGGCAAGCCGCTGGTGGATATGATTCTTGATAAAGCCGGCCAAAAAGGAACCGGTATCTGGACACTTCAAGCCGCCATCAACCAGTACGTCGTGATTTCCACAATCAATGCCGCAGTCGAAGCGCGCGTCATTTCAGCGCAGAAAGAGGAGCGCGTGGCGGCCTCGAAAATTCTGCCGCAACCGAGAGTTCGAACGTTCAAAGGCAACCGTCTTCGTTTTATCGATGCCGTGCGCGACGCCCTTTATGCGTCTAAAATCATTTCGTACGCACAGGGAATGGAGCTTCTTCGGTCCGGAAGCACGACCTACGACTGGCATCTGAATCTGAGCGACATTGCTACCATCTGGCGCGGCGGCTGCATCATTCGCGCGAAATTTTTGAACCGCATCGTCGAGGCATATCGGCGCAACGCGGGATTGGAGAATCTTCTGCTCGATCGGTATTTCACGAGGGCGATCAGAAAGGCGCAGCCGAAATGGCGCCTCGCGGTTTGCACAGCAATCAAGCACGGCGTGCCTATCCCCGCGTTTTCCGCCTCGTTGGCTTACTTCGATAGTTACCGCTCAGCCCGGCTGCCGGCAAACCTCCTGCAGGCGCAACGCGATTTCTTCGGCGCGCATACCTACGAGCGCATTGACAAGCCGGGTGCGTTTCACACCGATTGGGCCGCGTTGGATCAAGAGCAACCGGAGAAACCGACGGAACCGAAAACGCCCGCGCCGGATCACGCGGGAGAGTGAGATGTCCCGTGCAGTCGGTCCGGGATTTCGATGCGATTACTTCTGATCTCGCGGTCTGGCACGCTTATGATCCGGCCGTGAGAGCGGAACTTTATTCAACCTGCCTCACGACCACTGGCGGTATCTATTTGATCGATCCCATTCCTTTGCAGAAACGAGCACTCGACGAACTGATCGGATCCACCCGTGTCGCTGGAATCGTTGTCACGAATTCCAATCATCATCGCGCCGCTGCGCGTTTTGCCGAGCGGTTCTCAGCGCCGGTCTTCGCGCCTAATGACACATTTCCAGATGAGCCGCCTCGCCAGCTAAAGCAAGTTGTCGATGGCGACGAGATTTGCGATGGATTGCGCGTCGTTAGCATTGAGGGCGCAGCGCCTGGGGAAATCGCCCTTCATCACGCCAGTGACAGCGGAACGGTGATTGTTGGCGACGCGCTGATTAATTTTGAGCCGTATGGCTTCGCGTTCCTGCCCGCGAAATATTGCTCGAACCAAAAACAAATGCGCCGCTCGATGCGAAAACTTCTGGATTACGAAGCCGAGCGAATGTTTTTTGCGCATGGCGCGCCGATTCTATCGGGCGCCAGTGGACGGTTACGCGGTTTGCTCGAGAGCCATTGCTAAATGCGCGGTCAGACCAATTAACAGAAGCAAACGAAGACAACGAAGGATTCAGAATCAAATTACTCCTCTTCGCTGTGCTCCCCAGAAGTAAAAGCTCTCTGCGATACGGCATGCTTTTATGAGAGCGTTCGAGAGCGGAGCAATGGTTCGATTTCTACGACTGATTCGCTTCTCGCACACGATTTTCGCGCTGCCGTTTGCGCTTGGCGCTCTCATTGTTGCGGCGAACGGCTGGCCGTCGTTGAGAATTCTGCTGCTGGTAATCATCTGCATGGTGTTCGCGCGCACTGCCGCGATGCTTTTAAATCGGCTCGTTGATTGGAGGCTTGATCAGCGCAACCCGCGCACAGCCTCGCGTCATCTGCTCGTATCAAAATTGACGGCCCGGGTTTTACTCGTTTTGAGTTCTGTTGGATTTATGCTGACTGCATCCGCAATTAATCGCCTGACTTTTATCCTCTCGCCGGTTGCGTTGGCGCTGATTTTTTTCTATTCGGTCACGAAGCGGTTCACAAGCGCCACGCATTTTTTTCTCGGACTGGCGTTAGCCATCGCTCCAGTCGGCGCCTGGATTGCTCAGACGGGACGCATTGATCCTGCGCCGCTGGTGCTTGCGGCGGGCGTGATTTGCTGGGTCGCAGGTTTCGATCTGATTTACGCTACCCAAGATTACGATTTCGATCGACGCGAAGGAATTCGTTCGCTGGTTGTGAAGCTTGGAATCGCGCGGAGTCTCCGAATGGCTCAGCTGCTGCATCTGCTCGCGTTTGTTGCGCTGGTCGGTTTTGGCGTCACCGGAAAGCTCGGTACGGTCTATTTTTGGTCTTTGCCGTTGATCGCGGCAGCGCTTTTTTACGAACACAAAACCGAAAAACGCGATTTGGCCGGAATCAATCGCGCATTTTTTCAAAGCAACGCGTTTGTGAGCGCCGTTTTCTTAGTTGCGGTTTGTATAGATCGGTTGCGCTAAACTGACAGAAATCCGAAATCCAAAATTCGAAACAAACCCGAATATCTAAGTCAGAATGGAAAGAACAGGTCCGGCCAACCGGGTTTCTGTTTGGTTCATTCTCACGTTCGGTTTTGACTTTTGATTTTCTGCTTCGGATTTCGTGCTTCGAATTTTGGATTTTCACATCCGCGTCGGAGACGCGAATGTGACTACATCGCGTTTAGCATCGCCACGCGTCGCGCGTGCCTGCCGCCATCGAAGCCGGTTTCGAGCCAGACGCGCACAATTTTTAACGCCAGGTCTTCAGGAATTAAACGTTCCCCCATGGAGAGCACATTTGCGTCATTGTGCTGCCGTGACAGGCGAGCCGAATCTTCATTCCAGCAAAGCGCGCAACGCACGCCGTGTACTTTGTTTGCAACCATCGCTTCGCCGTTGCCGGAGCCGCCGAACACAATTCCTCGTTCGCATTCGCCGCTGGCCACGGCCTCTGCTGCCGGGCGAATGAACAGCGGATAGTCTACAGGATCTTCGCTGAAGGTACCGCAGTCTTTTACTTCGTGTCCAAGCGACCCGAGCAATTCCTTTACCTTCTCCTTGTAACGGAAACCGGCGTGATCTGAGCCAACAGAAATCTTCATAACGGCCATTTAATCGGAAGTACTACCATGCTGTCGAGTCAAGGAACGGCGGTCTCTAGGCCGCCGACGAAGAAGGGCGGTTTGGAAACCGCCCCTCCTTGTTTATTCTCCGTGCAGTTTTGCCAGTTCGCTCCAGATTTCGCGTTCGCGTTCGGTTAGCTTTTTTGGCACGTTGATCTGTACAACAACGTAGAGATCGCCGCGCTTCCCCGAAACACCCGGGAGGCCGCGTTCCCGCAGGCGAAACCGCTGCCCGCCTTGTGTGCCCGGCGGAATTTTCAGGCGTACTTTTCCTTCGAGCGTAGGCACGAGCAGGTTAGTACCGAGCACCGCCTGCCAAGGTTCGATCCTCGCTTCGTGAATCAAATCACTGCCCTCGACCGAAAAATCCGGATGCTTGGCCAAACGTACACGAAGGAAAAGATCGCCGCTTTTTCCTCCCCGCACGCCGGCTTCGCCTTGGCCGCGCAAACGGATCCTCTGTCCTTCGCGGACGCCGCGAGGAATCTTGACCTGATACTGCTCGACCTTATCTGAACCAGCTCGCCGAAGTGACACCGTCCTCGTGGATCCATGGAGCGCTTCTTCGAGTGTGACCATAATGTCCGCTTCCACATCGGCGCCGCGCTCGGCTGTAGCGGTGCGTCCGCCGAACCCGCCAAATGCGGAACGACCCCGGCCTCCGCCGAAGAACGCTTCGAAGAAATCACTGAACCCGGTTCCGCCGAACTCGAACTCGACACCGCCGCCGCCATCGCCGCCCCATTGATATCCGCCACCAGGTTGCTGTCCTTGCCATTGCGGCGGGGGCTGGAAACCGCCCGGCCGATTCCAATCCGCACCGAGCTGATCGTATTTCTGCCGTTTCTCAGGATCGCTGAGAACCTCGTACGCTTCGTTGATCTCTTTAAATTTTTCCTCGGCGGCCTTTTTGTCCTTGGCCACATCCGGATGATACTTGCGCGCCAGTTTGCGAAACGCGCTTCGGATCTCGTCCTCCGTCGCCGTTTTCGGCACACCAAGCGTCTCGTAATAATCTCGAAACTGTACTGGCATTTGCTCTCAAAGCTTGTGCCTCCGCTTGAATCGCGCAACTTTTAGAATAATGCGTGAATTGGGCAAATTCATTGTGATCATTGGAGTGGTCGCGACGCTCGTGGGTTTGGTAATGTGGAGCGGTTTCGCGCCGAAATGGCTGGGCCGGCTACCGGGCGACATTCGCATCGAGCGTGAACATTCCGCGTTTTATTTTCCCATCGTCACCTGCATCGTCCTCAGCATCGTCATCAGCCTGCTTCTGTCACTCTTATCTCTATTCCGGCGCTAGGTGGATCGGCTTCTCCGAAGACGATGGCGACAAAATTCGCCGAAGACGCATGATGATGGCCCATGATCAGAACGAATCGCCAGCAACTGCTCGAGCAGCACGTGACGGCACTTCTGAAATGCCGGCGCTGTCCGCGGATGCAATCGACGCCGGTCTCCGGCGGCGCGGTCATAAGCGATGTAATGATCATCGGACAGGCGCCCGGTCCGCGGGAACCAACCTTGAAACGGCCATTTGCGCACACGGCTGGGAAAACGCTCTTCCGCTGGTTTGAACAATTTTGCGGAATGAACGAAGCCGGTATTCGATCGCAGATTTATTTCGCCGCTGTCTGCCGATGTTTTCCTGGCAAAAATTCAAGCGGCACCGACCGCGTTCCGGCGCCCGATGAAATTCGCAATTGCTCGTCATGGATGGAGGATGAAATCCGAATTTTGCGGCCACGCCTGATTATTCCCGTCGGCCGACTGGCGATTATGCAGTTTATCGATTGCGAGAAATTGCAGGACGTAATCGGTCGCAAATTTCGCGTCACACGTGCCGGACACCGCTGCGATCTGATTCCGTTGCCGCACCCCTCAGGCGCCTCTCCCTGGCACAAGATCCCGCCGGGAAACGCACTCACCGAGCGCGCGCTCAAATTGATCGCGCGTCATCCGGCTGTAGCGGCGCTCTGCGCGCGCCCGACGCCGGTCATAGAGCGGCGCTACAGGAGTAGCATAGTTTGAATTCGGTGTTGGACGTTGAGCGTTGGACGTTGGACGTTTTCTGAATGTCTTCTACTACTCCCACCCGCGCCGAAATTCCCGATTCGGACAAATGGGATCTGACGCATTTGTTCTCTGACGTGAACAAATGGCAGGAAGATTTTGGCTCTTTGCAACGCGAATACCCGAAACTTGAGCAGTGGAGAGGCAGGGTAGGGGAATCGGCGCAGACTTTGTCCGCGGTTCTGGAGTTCGAAAAATCGCTCGAGCTGAAAATGGAGCGCATGTATCACTTCGCATCGCTGCAAGCGGCCGAGGACAGCACCAACAACGAATATCTCGCGCGGATCGGTCAGGTTCAGAATCTACATACACGGGTCAGCGAGGCGGGGGCTTTTTTTGTTCCGGAAATTTTGGCGATTGACGACGAACAATTTGCCAAATTGGTTGCCGATCCACTGCTGGGCGATTGGCGGATCAAGCTGCACAAAATTCGGCGTATGAAACGACACGTGCTTTCTGTGCCAGAGGAACGTCTTCTCGCGCTGAGCAATGTCGCGCTCAGCGGTTACGACGACACGTTTTCGCAGCTGACCGACGTCGATATGAAGTTCGGTGTGCTCGTCGACGCGGCCGGACGCGAGCGACCGCTCACCCAAAGTTCATTCAGCTCATTCCTGGTGAAGCGCGATCCTGAATTGCGCAAACGCGCCTTTCACCAATTCTACGCAGAATTCCGCGATCATCAGTTCACACTGGCCGCGTCGCTGGCTTATTCGGTGAAGGCGGATGTCTTTCACGCCAGAGCCCGTCATTATCCATCCGCACTCGAGGCAGCACTGTTTCCGGACGACGTGTCGTTGGCCGTCTATGACGGATTAATCCAAACCGTTCGCGCGAATTTGAAACCGCTGTTTCGTTATTTCGATTTGCGGCGGCGGGTTCTCGGTTTGGATCAGCTGCATCATTACGACACCTACGTCCCGCTGATTCCGGAGATCGAAACGCGGTTCACTTTTAATGAGGCAATCGGAATGGTTTTGGACGCGCTCGCTCCCTTGGGAAAGGAATACGTCGATGTGCTGACCGAAGGTTTGGGCTCCAGACGCTGGTGCGATCGATACGAAAACAAAGGCAAACGCAGCGGCGCCTTTTCATCCGGAAGTTACGGCGCACCGCCTTACATCCTCATGAATTACAAGCAGGACGTTTTCGCCGATGTGTACACGCTCGCGCACGAAGCCGGGCACTCCATGCACAGCTGGTTCTCGCAAAATTCCCAGCTGTTTCAGGATTACGAGTATCCGATTTTCCTGGCGGAAGTCGCATCCACATTCAACGAGGAATTACTCACGCATCATCTGCTCCAGACCACGAGCGATCCCAAAATGCGCGCTTACATCATTAACCGCCAAATGGACGATCTGCGCGGCACGCTTTTCCGCCAGACCATGTTTGCCGAGTTCGAAAAAATTATCCACGCCATTGAGGAAAGCGGCGACGCGCTAACGCTCGACGCTTTCAAATCCGAATATCATAAGCTGCTCGAAACGTACTTTGCGGAAAATTTCGTCATTGACTCCGAGCTTGATCTCGAGTGCCTGCGGATTCCGCATTTCTATCACGCATTCTACGTTTACAAATACGCTACTGGGATCTCGGCGGCCGTGGCGCTGTCGCAGCGCGTGCTCTCCGGCGCATCAGGAAGTGTCGATTCCTATCTCACTTTTCTGCGTTCGGGCGGCTCGAAATTTCCGCTCGAGACATTGCGAGTCGCAGGCGTGGATATGACGACGCCTGCGCCCATCGAGAGCACGCTGCATTTGTTCGAACAACGCCTCGCAGAATTGGAAGCGCTGCTGCTGTGAACCAAGGAGCGGCGTCTTTCCAAAGCGCCGTTTCACTCAATGCTTCTAGCGAACTCGCTCTGGTACAAAACAAACTCACCTTCGCCGAGACGCCCCTTTTGGTGATTGCGTCTGATGTAACGAACACAGTTTGCCAGGTGCTTCGCGTCGCGAACCAGCCGATCGAAATAGTCACGCTGCCAAAAACTGCCTGTGCGTCCAAGCAGAGGATTGATTTTGCGCGCCGTGAACCCCTTCCAACTCAGAATAATCTTCTCCAAAGACCACACCGGGTTGAGCACGAAAACAGCGTGCACATGATTGGGCATAACCACCCAAGCGATTTGCGAAATTCGGTCGCCATCAAAGTGATGCAGCGCTTCCGCAATAACCTCTGCGCAGTCATGTCGCCGTAGAACACAGGAGCCGTGCCCGGCGTCGAGCCAGCGTTCGATTGCGCCTGAAAATCGGTTGTGATATTCGCGTTCGACTTCTGCGCTCCAAGGTTGTTGATGCACACGCAACCAGGCATCACGATCTGATTCCCATTGCGTGCGTAGATGATGAGGTACAGCGTCGGCGAGTCGAAGTAAATAAACCGCACCTTTCTGCTGCCAGTGTGGAAGACGATTGGCCGTAAAGCGGATGTCGTCGTACGGATTGAAAAATTGCAGGTTATCCATCGGCGAGGTGCCTCGTTTATTGGTGAGAATAATCAACGAACCGGCGCTTTGGAAAGACGCCGCTCCTTGTTAGCATGAAACGGATGCGACTGTGTACCGATGAACTTCGCGCGCGACTCGAACCGCTGTTCCAGGAAAACTTCGAAAAATTCGGGGAGTTAGGCGCTGCGGTTTCGGTTTGGCAAGGCGGCAAGCCGATCATCGATCTTCACGGCGGGTTTCGCGAGGCGCATCGCGAACACCCGTGGACGAGCGATACAATTGTTTTGGTTTGGTCGGCGACGAAGGGAATCGGCAGCGCTTGTGTGTTGCATGCGTTGCAGGAACACAAAATCGACATCAACCAACGAGTCGCGCAGTTCTGGCCGGAGTTCGCCCAAGCTGGCAAGGAAAAGATTACGCTCGCGCAGTTGCTTTCGCATCAGGCCGGGCTTTGCGCTTTGGACCGGCGAGTCGATGTGCTCCACTACGATGCAGTGATTCGCGCGCTGGAGGCACAAAAACCGCTGTGGCCCCCGGGCACCGCGCATGGTTATCATGCGCGCACGTTCGGATTTCTCCTCGACGATCTCGTGCGGCGCATCACTCGAAAAACGTTATCGGATTATTGGCAGGAAAATTTTGCCCGACCGCTCGGCTTGGATTTCTGGATCGGTTTGCCGGAAAAGCAGAATGCGCGCGTTGCCAGCGTTTACGCCGCGAAAAGCGGGAAACCACCGGAGCCAAAGCAATTCTATCGGGACCTTGTCACGTCCGGAACATTGGCACGCAAAACGTTTACGTCACCGTACGGCTTGCATGCGGTCAGCAAGATGAACGATCCCGTAGTGCGTGCGCAGCCGATTGTTTCCTTCGGCGGGATTGGGAGCGCTTCAGCGTTGGCGAAATTTTATTCAATTCTGGCCAATGGCGGAAAAATGAATGGCCAGACTTTCTTTTCGCAAGACACCATCAAATGGATGACCACGACGTTATCAGATGGCGTTGATCGGGTTTTTCAGATACCGACGGCGTTCTCGGCTGGATTCATGAAGGATTCAGCAGAAGTACAAGGAGCGGCGGCCTCCAGGCCGCCGAATCAAAAGGAGGGGCGGACTGGAGACCGCCCTTCCCTGATTACGCGCAGGTTGTTCGGACCATCCGCAACCGCTTTCGGTCATCCCGGCGCAGGCGGCAGCCATGCCTTTGCCGACCCTGAAAACAAAATCGCGTTCGTTTACGTGATGAATCAAATGGAGCAATTGCTTTTGCCTACCGAAAAGTCATTGCGGCTGGTCAACGCCATTTATGGGTAGGCAATTGACTCAATCGCCAGCGTGGGCGGTTCGGTGAACCGCCCCTACCTGTTCGCTGATGAGCCGGGAATGAAATCTCCGCTATTTCATGTTCCGGTGACATCGGACATAAGCTTTGCGATTTATTGCTGCAGTCCGGGCGTAACCTCTGTTAGGATTTTACGCGGTAAAAGAGAGGAAACGTGCGAGCGACTCTCCCGCAATGATCAGCGCACCCAGACTTTGCCCGAAGTGCGGGGCGGAAATTCCAGCCGACGCTCCGGAAGGAGGCTGCCCGGGTTGCCTTCTTGAGAGTGGCCTCCGTTTACTCGGCGAAGAAGCTGTAACCCCGCACGCGCGGGATGACCCCGGCCATATGGATAAATCAGCACGTGCGGCCAGCTGGAGCGAGCGCGCCGCTGAGCTGCTCGGCGAGTTGGGCGATTACGAATTGCTGGAGGAAGTCGGTCGCGGCGGTCAGGGCGTGGTGTTTCGAGCGCGGCAAAAAAGTCTCAATCGCACGGTCGCCTTAAAAGTCATTAGCCTTGGTCAATGGGCCAGCAAAGTGCAGGTGAAGCGCTTTCGCCGGGAGGCGGAGGCTGCCGCCAGTCTCGATCATCCAGGTATCGTTCCCATTTATGAAGTAGGCGAACGCGAGGGCCAGTGTTACTTCAGCATGGGATTTGTTGAAGGTGGTCAGCTTGATGAAGTAGTGAAAAATGTGCCGATGTCGATCCGACAAGCGGCGGAATTCATCGCCAAGGTAGCTCGCACCGTTCATTACGCGCATGAACACGGTATTCTGCATCGAGACATCAAACCGGGAAACATTCTTCTGGACCAAAATGGCGAACCGCACCTCACCGACTTCGGGCTGGCCCGACTAGTCGAGACGGAGAGCACTGTGACACGCACACTCGAAGTGCTGGGGACGCCCAGTTACATGGCGCCGGAACAAGCAGGTGGAAAAAACTTCCAGCTCACAGCGGCAACAGATGTGTATGGACTTGGCGCAGTGCTTTACCAATTGCTCACAGGGCAGCCGCCTTTTGCGGGAGGAACAACGTACGAGACTATCAAATTGGTGCTGGATGCGGAACCGCGGCAACCGCGTCTTCTGAATTCAAAAATAGACCGCGACCTCAATACGATTTGTCTCAAATGCCTCGAGAAGGACCCGGCGCGCCGTTACCCTTCAGCTCTTGCGCTCGCGGAAGATTTGGAACGCTGGGTGAAGCATGAGCCGATTCAGGCGCGTCGCACCGGAATCTTCACCCATGGTAGGAAGTGGGTGCGACGGAACCTAACCAGCGCGCTACTTACAGCGTCCATGATGGCCCTGGCGGCAGCTGCTGGGTGGATCGTTTGGAAAAGTGAATTTATCCGTCATCCGATAACAAACGGAATCGCCGTTCTGCCGTTTGAAAATCTTAGCCCCGATCCAGATAACGCCTATTTTGCAGATGGCATCCAGGACGAAATCCTGACGCGGCTGGCGAAAATCGCAGACTTAAGAGTCATTTCACGCACCTCCACGCAGCAATATCACAGCAAACCTCGCAATCTTGCCGAGATCGCTAAGCAGCTTGGCGTAGCGAACATCCTTGAGGGTAGCGTGCAAAAAGTGGTCGATCAAGTGCGGGTCAATGTGCAGCTGACTAACGCGCAAACCGATTCCCACCTCTGGCAGAGAGCTATGATCGGAAGTTGACCGACATCTTGTCGGTCGAGAGTGAAGTGGCCAGAGCTGTCGCCGACCAATTGAAGGCGACACTCACCGGTCACGAGGAGCAAGTCATCGCTGCCAAACCGACGGATAACCCAGAAGCTTACGATGCGTATCTGCGCGGCCTGGCTTACAGTCTGAGAACGTTCCAAACACCCGCCAACGCCGTGGGCGCACAGAAATATCTCAAAGAAGCGGTGCGCTTGGACCCGAAATTCGCGCTTGCCTGGGCGGTGCTGTCACATGTTGAAGCGCGCGGCTACCTCACAGCCACTCTTCAACCAACGGTCGCTCTGCGTGAAGAGGCACGGCAGGCAGCCGAAAACGCGCTCACTCTTCAGCCTAATCTAGGCGAGGCTCTGCTGGCCAAGGGGCAGTACTACTATGGCTGTCTGCTCGATTACGACACCGCTGTGCGTTACTATGAGCAAGCGCGGCAATTCCTGCCCAATAGCAGCCGGATTCCTGAAGTGCTGGGGTATGTCGAGCGGCGGAAAGGCCAGTGGGACCGGAGCGAGTCGTATTTCAATGAAGCGGAGCGACTCGACCCGCGCAACCTTCTCCTACTCACCTCGCACGCGCTTTCCTATATGTGCTTTCGTCGTTTTCCAGAAGCACTGCGAAAGCTTGATCAGATTCTCGATATTACACCAGACGACGTGGATACGCTTGCGGCGAAGGCGGCTATCGCACAAGCCCAGGGTGATCTGCCGCGTGCCGCGGCACTTCTCGCTCCGCTCCGTCCGAGCGCCGATGACTGCGGCGCGTTGGAACGACAAGTTTACCAAGCGATCCTGGAGCGCCGCCCTGCACAAATGATCTCTCGGCTAACGGAGATACTAGCCAAACCTGATCCAGCATTGGGTTACATCAATGGCGAATTGCGCTTTTGGTTGGGCTGGTCGCAAGATGTCGCTGGCGATCATGCCGCCGCTCGCGAAAGTTGGCGGCAGGCGCGGAGCGAGCTAGAATATTTTCTCAAAGAACAGCCGGAAAATGATGTCCTCATTGGAGATCTCGCACTAACCAACATGGGCCTTCGTGACAAAGGCGCCGCGTTCACTTTCGCCGAACGGGCCGTGGCCGCGCTGTCGATCGAGAAAGATGCGATGGAGGGTCCCGTTCCGATCGAGATTCTTGCTCGCGTGGCCGCGCAGATGGGAGAACCCGACCGTGCCATCGCTGCTTTACAGAGACTACACTCGTTACCGTATGGGGGCGCACTAGCGAATGCCGTGGTGGGCGTGCCTCTCACTTCTGCGCTGCTCCGCCTCGATCCCATGTTCGATCCGCTCCGAAACGATCCGCGTTTCCAAAAGCTCTGCGAGGAAAACCGGAAATAGGTGGTCACCACGGATGACCCGGATAACACGGACGCAGGTGTGATTCACAAACAATGGTAGCACGCACTCACAGGTCGATCACCGCGACGAGTGATGCGCCGAACCAAGCCTCCGATTGTAGGGCGTCTGTGTCAGACGCCGGCCGTTAAATCCAGCCGTTTACGTCCGGGTCCTCCGTTTTTTCGGTTGTTCCAACCCGTGACATCCGCGCAATGCGCGGTTCGTACGTTTATCGGAAAGTTTCTGCGTAACCTCGTGCCGAATTTTACGCATTACCTCAGTGAAAAACGAAACCAACCAAACAAGAAGAATGAGAGGAGCAATTATGAAAGCAAAAGTAACAGAAGGCAAATTCAGGTCTGCCCTTGGGCGAGCCGGACAGTTTTTCAGCATGGTAGCGTTGGGAGCAGCGATTCTGCTCTGCTCCAGCGCGTACGCGCAGAACCTGTTCGTGTCGGGAAGAGATGCTCGCGGCGGCGAGATCTTTCAATTCACCTGGGACGGCGCACAAAGCATCTTTGCCTCCGGCTTGTACAAGCCTTGGGACATGGCGATCGACAGCGCGGGCAACGTGTTTGTCGTGGATTACATAATTCTGGGCGGTGACCTTGTCGGCAACGGCGCCATCTTTAAAATCACCCCAAACGGAATGCTAAGCATCTTTGCGTCCAGGGTGAGTTACGCTTCGAGCCTGGCGGTTGACAAGGCGGGCAATCTGTTTGTGGCGGACTACGACAACGGCATCATCTATGAATACAAGCCGGACGGGTCGCGAGCCACCTTTGCCTCGGGGTTGAACCACCCTTTGGGTATGGCTTTGGACAGCGCGGGCAACCTGTTTGTGGCCGATAACAACATCGGCAACATCTATCAAGGTGGCATCTATAAATATAAACCAGACGGGTCGCGCGTAACCATTGCCGTGTTACATCCAGGCGATCGCCCGTCGGACCTGGCGCTCGACAGCATGGGCAATCTGTACATGGCAGATTTGGGCAGCAAAATCTACCGATATGATCTGAGCGGAGTCCTACGCCGGTATCCTCGGACGACGTTTGGCTCGGTGCCGAACAGCGCACAGAGTCTCGCCTTTGACAGTGCAGGCAATCTGTTTGTTGTGGATGCGGGTGGCGTGAACGGCACAGGCAACGCCATCTATAAATTCACTGCACAAGGAGCGCGAAGCATTTTCGCCCCCGCCGTAGACGATGTCGGTGAGAGCTTGGCATGTCTCGCCTTCCAGCCGATACCGTGTTGCGAATAGTGAGCGGGAGTGAATACGGCGATTGACCTTATTGTCCAGGGGCGGTTCAGCGAACCGCCCCTACCACGTTTTCCAATGTTTCCGCATAGCCTGGCGTTGGCTTTTACGCACTCCCTCCAGGCTCGGACGACTTTTGGTTCCGTGCTGAACAGCCCCCAAAGTCTGGCCTTTGACAGCGTCGGCAACCTGTTTGTGGTGGATCCGGGCGACCCGAATGGCAACGACAACGCTATGCATGAATTCACTGTGCATGGAGCACGAAGCACCTGTACCACGGGGAGACTCTGGGTGAGCCTTTTGGTATGTCGCCTGCCAACCCATGCCAAGCTGCTTTCAGTGATTTCCCCTCAGCTGAAGTGGATATGCAATCCAACGTGTGAATACGCAGCGGGTAGGCGGGGTCAGTCACCTCGGCCACGGCTGCAATAGCGAATATCTTCGGGCAGTGCACGCAATCATTCGCCGATCATGGTGATGAAAACTTTCCGCCGGTGTGGGGCCCGGCGATGTTCGAACAGGAAAATGCCCTGCCACGTTCCGAGTTGCATTTTTCCCTCGGCAATCGGCACTGTTTCGCTGGTACGCGTCAGGACCATGCGAATGTGCGATGGCATGTCGTCGCTGCCTTCGGAATCGTGCGCGAAATAATCGGCGTCTTCCGGCACGAGCCGGTCGAAAAACTCTTCCAAGTCGCGTCGCGCGGTAGGATCGGCATTTTCCATAATGACAATGCTGCAACTGGTGTGCTGAATAAAAACCGTCACGGTTCCGTTTCGTACGCCGCGCTTATCGATCTTCGACTGCACGTCCTCTGTAATTTCGTACAGGCCTTTTCCGTTGGTGCACACTTCGAGTTGGTCGTGGTGGATGCGCATCGAGGTGACGTTATTCAGCGGGGCGCAAAGGGCAAAACCCGCCTTCGCGCAACGCTACGGCGGGCAGGCAAGGGCGGCGTTTAGACAGGCGTCGAGGCAATTGTAGCGCATGCGTCTCGCTTGCGTAGTCTCATAATGCGCAAGCGGGAATGCATGCGCTACCTTCGAATGCAAGGCGACATCGAGCGCGTGTTATTTGACCAGCCGGCAATTCATAAGCGGTTGGATGAGATGGCCGCGCAAATCACTGCCGATTACTGCGAACGGGAGTTGAGCGTAGTCGCGCTTTTAGCGGGGAGCCTCATGTTTGTGTCAGATCTTCTACGGCGAATTCCACTCCCTTTGAATCTAGATTGCCTGAGCGTGGTCAGCTATCATGGAAAGGCGCAAACGAGCGGTGAGGTAATTTTCAAACAGGATTCGTTTCCAGACGTAGCAGATCGCGATGTTTTGATTGTCGACGATGTTCTCGATACCGGCCACACACTTTCGGCCGTTCGCGAGAAACTGGAACGGGCTAAGCCGCGGAGCATGCGGGTGGCCGTGCTGCTAAGCAAAAGGAAACAGCGCGCCCGCGAGGTTGACGTGGATTATGTCGGGTTCGAAATCGAAGATGAATTTGCTGTCGGTTACGGGCTCGATTTCATGGAAGGCTATCGCAATCTTCCTTACATTGGCGTATTGAGAAAAGAATTGTTCGAACCCACGTTATGAACTTGTCATGTTGAGCGAAGCGAAACATCTCTGGCCTGTTCTGAACCGGTTGGTAAATGATCCAAAGATTGAACTCGTTCGTCTCCCGACTCAGTCGCCGCTACCCTGCGCGGCTAGACCGTCCATGTCGTTCGCCCCGCTCGCTCCATTCTTCGCCTCGCTCAGAATGACATTTGTAAGATGGCGCGCCGAACGGCCGGAAAGATGAAAGTTCAGGTGCAATTCTATGCGCACTTGCGCGATCTAGTTGGAATTCGCGATTTGGAACTTGAGCTTCCGAAAGGCGCGACTGTTCGCGATTTACTCGAGCAAGTCTATGCGCAACGACCTGCGCTTCGTGGACATGACAAAAGCATTTTGATTGGCGCAGGATTGGAATTTGTCGATCGCCATTACAAACTCAACCCGAGCGAGAAAATTGCCATCATGCCGCCGGTGCAAGGCGGATGAAGTTTGGAACCGCGTGTATTCTGCTTGTGTCATTAGACCAATTCTGTGGCGGCAGGCGTGTCGCCTGCGCGGCCGACACGGCCGCCTCTACAGTTGTCGTCCGTGCCGCGTTTTAGCGGGCAAATGCCCCGTTTGTTAGCAGTGGCTACGAAGTCCAGAAATTCACGTGCTGGCGCGCCAAAACTCATCGTCGCTGCTTTTTCAAGCGCTTGCGACGTATTTAGTCCGCTCAGATAGATAAGTTTGAAGGCCTCCTTGACTTCGTCTCGATCACTTGCGCTGAATGCGGCGCGGCGCAGTCCGACGATATTCAGTCCGAAAACATAATTGCGCTCCGCCGCAACGACGAACGGCGGAAGATCTTTCCCGAATGCAGAACTGCCCTGCACCATCACCAGGCGTCCGATGCGCATGAACTGATGAAACGTCGATCCGCCGCCGAGAAACGCGCCGTCGTCTACGCGCACATTTCCGGCAAGCAAACAATTGTTTGCAATGATGACGTTGTTTCCAATGAGGCAATTGTGACCGATATGCGCTCCAGCCATCAGGAAATTCTTGTCGCCGATTTTCGTAGCGCTGTCGTCGGGACTACCACGGTGGATCGTACAGTACTCGCGGATGATGTTGTTGTTCCCGATTTCGACTTTTGTCTTTCGTTCGGGCGAAAAGGAAACATCTTGCGGCGGCGCGCCGATAATTGCGCCGTGTCCGATAAAATTTCCGCGCCCGATTATCACGTTGCTTTCCATCACCACGTGCGATTGCACGATCGTGTCGTCGCCGATTGTCACATTTGATCCAACGATCGAAAATGGGCCGATCTCCACATCGGCGCCGATTTTTGCATTCGGATCGACGATTGCTGTGGAATGAATTTTCGCGTTCGTCATGTTCTCGGATTTCAATATTCGAATATCAGATGTCCGTGGCTACAACACGCCTGCCTCTTTGAAGCTGAAATAACCGGGACTGGTATCCGTTGGTGCGCCGATGATGATGTGATCGAGCAATTTGATCTGTAAAAGCTCAGCGGCTTCGGCAAGGCGTCGGGTCAGGCTGTGGTCGGTTTGGCTTGGCGATGCGTCGCCGGACGGATGATTGTGCACCACGATTACTGCGTACGCAGAGTAAGTGATGGCTGGCCGAAAAATTTCGCGCGGATGAGCGATGCTCTCGTTCATACTTCCAAGAGATACAGACTCGACGCGCTTTAAACGGTAACGCGTGTCGAGCAAGACGACACGAAGCGATTCTGTCTGGAGCATCCGCATTTCGTCAGCCAGCAATTTGTAAATCAATTCCGGCGAATCGAGTTTCTGCTGAGACAATTGTTCCTGCGCGAAACGCTTTCCAAGATTGAAAGCCGCCACCAGTTCCAACGCTTTCGCCGGACCGATCCCTTTGATAGTGCTGAGCTCCTGGACTGAGCAGCGACTCAACTCCGCGAACGATTTGTATTTGTCGAGCAACTCACGAGCGACATCCACCACGTTCATGCCGCGCCGGCCCGTGCGCAGCAGAATCGCGATCAATTCCGCGTTGCTGAGAGCATCAGCCCCTCGTGCGAGCAACCTTTCCCGAGGTCGCTCGTCCTGCGGCATTTCGCGGATTTTGAGCTGCGACATAAATCAGAATTTGGAGGGCGGAGCTCCGGCGACGCCGAGGGCGAGGTCTCGCAGAGCTCGACCCTGCATTGACCATCACACGCGAAGTTGATCGAACATGTCGCACACCGCGTCACCAAGAGAGAACAATGCGTCCGCGTAACGATTGGATGCGACCCCGTCCAACTCACGTTGCGCTTTGCGAATCAGATCGCTACCCGCCGCGATTGACTCGTTCAATGCGCCATTGTTTGCGCCGTTCTTTAACAACTCAATCATCTCTTCGATTTTTTCGTCCAGCACAAGCTGGCAACAGCGTTCGCGTTCAAACTCGGAAGCGGACCGAAGGAAAATCAAAATCGGCAGTGTAAATTTGCCCTTACGCAGGTCGGTGCCGAGCGTTTTGCCTGTTACGTTTTCAGTCCCGGCAAGATCGACGCAATCATCATAAATCTGATACGCCGTCCCAATTTGAAAACCAAAGTTTTTGAAGGTTTCCGTCAATTTGGGATCGGCTTCGCTGATCATGGCGGCCAATTCCGCCGCGGCGGAGAAAAGCGAGCCAGTTTTCATTTCCACGATCCGCAAATAATCCTCAACAGTCAGGTTGAGATCGAACCGGCGCTGCGTCTGAATCATCTCGCCGGAGCAAACTGTCGCGGCAGTGCGCGCGATGGCACGACTGATGTCGGAGTTCTGGAAATTTGTCGATAACGTTAGCGCGTGTGCAAAAAGGCAGTCACCAAGCAGAACGCTCAGCGAATTTCCCCAGCGCGCGTTGGCCGTAGGCTGTGCCCGCCTTTGTTGTGCTTCGTCCATAACGTCGTCGTGCACCAGCGTGGCGATGTGAATTAGTTCCACGATCACGGCGAGATCGACGTGCAAGGAGTTAATCGTGCCTGTCGCGCCGCCTGCGAGCAGAGATAGTAGCGGCCGAAGACGTTTACCACGGCTGCCGACTGCGTAGACCACGTACCCCTCGATCGCGGGATCGAATGCTGCCGCCTGTTGTGCAATGCGCGTCTCGACTTGTTCAAGGTGTGGTTGAACCAATTTTGCCACTTCAGCCAGACAAAGCGACGCAGAGCCGCTTGTCCTGGAGATTGCGCGGTGAGTGGTGCTCGTGTGCGAGCGTGCGAAGAGTTCCACGAGGCGAGAATAACGGGGCGGCGAGATTAGAGCAAGCTTCTAGCTTGCTTAAAGAATGAATGAACAGGGAAGCGGTCCGCCGCGGCAGACGCCCTGCAGTTTCAGCGCTTCCGCAACCAGGCAGTGTTTCCGTATTTGCCAAGAGCTAATTCTTGAGCTCGCTGAAAAATTTCTTCCGTGACCTCGAACCGACTGCAATTCGACGACAAAGCGTTTGCAAAACGATCCGCGAAGCGATTGTCCAAATTGACTCCTTGAATGCTGCCCTGCTGCAACAACCCGCGACGGGTCCGGCGCTGTGCCGCGCCTGCGATCTTGCGACCATCGATCATCACGTCGGCTCGGACAGGGTTTGCGAAACAATTGTAGCCGCTGGCGCTGACGACGGGCTCCAAGGAACGGCGGTCTGCGACCGTCGGGGCGACGCCCTTCCTTGAATCGCCGGGGTCAACGCCCCCGGCTACAACCGCATGTTCACCGATTGCGTTCAAAGATCGGGCCAAGGCGCGATGAATTTTTTCGTAGATAGCGAGCGATGGTTGGCCGAAAGCCGGATCGCTCGACGGAATTACAATCGAGTAGGTGAGGTCTTCGCCGTGCAAAACAATCCCGCCGCCGGTCCAACGCCGGACTAAATCCCGTTCGCCGGCGTAAATTGCGACATCCGAAAATTTACCAAAATAACCGAAGGACAGGGCGCGAGACTGCCAGCGATAGAAGCGGATGGATGGAACGGCCGCGCGCTCAAGCAGTCCTTCATCGATAGCCATGTTCATTGCGGCGGAGTGAGCAGCGTCGTCGAGATAAACGTGGAGTGTAGCAAACAGTGCCTCATTTATTTCGACCGGAGCAAAGCATGGGATGTCAGCCAGCTTGGCTGACTCGGCAGCCTGGCAGCCTGCCAGCCGAGTCAGGCTGGTAGCCTGACATCCATTGCGCACTGCCGCCGTCGCGGGCTTTTCAACAAGCTGCCAACTCATTTAGAATTTTCTTCAATGCTTCGCGTGGGTCTGAGTGCCTTGTGATCGGTCTGCCAATCACAAGGTAATCTGCATCGGCTTCGAGCGCCTGACGCGGCGTCATAAATCGGCTCTGATCGCCGGGCTCTGCCCAGCTCGGACGAATACCCGGAACGGCAATTTTGATTCTGGTTCCAAATTCGGTGCGCAACCGGTCGATTTCATGCGGACTGGCGACGACTCCATCGATTCCTGATTCGACGCCAATCCTGGCAAGGCGCAGGACTTGATCTTCTACATTGTCGACGATTCCAATTTCGCGCAGCGTTTGTTCCGTTGCGCTTGTCAACACCGTCACTCCCAGGAGAAGCATGCCGGAGGATCGAGCAGCAGTCGCAGCGCGGATCATTTCGCTGCCGCCGCTCAAATGAATCGTGAGCATCTGC
The DNA here is from genome assembly GCA_036499375.1 of Candidatus Udaeobacter sp. GTDB lineage: Bacteria > Verrucomicrobiota > Verrucomicrobiia > Chthoniobacterales > UBA10450 > Udaeobacter. Next base: position 23,051 of record DASYDV010000012.1, on the reverse strand, counting down.
ACGCCGAGGGCGCTGGCGGATTCGACTGCTCGCGCGACGGTATTCGGGATATCGTAAAGCTTGAGATCGAGCCAGACCCTGGCGCCAGTGGACAAAACCGCGCGCACAATTTCCGGCCCTTCGGCTGTGTAAAGCTGGAGGCCGATCTTAAAAAAGGAAATGTCTCCGCCGAGCTGCTTAACGAGGGCCAGCGCCTTTGCTTTCGCAGGTGCATCAAGCGCGACGATGATTTTTTCAGCGGGCTTTGCCATTTCGAGCGAAATCGAAAAATCTCGGGCCTTAGCTTTGACTGGCAACACGGGATGTCTCGACTACGCTCGACATGACGATATATGCAAGTCCTCGCGCCGGCGAAGATCAATCTTTGGCTGAGAATTATCGGTCGCCGCAACGACGGTTTTCACGAAATCGAGACGCTCATCGCACCGATTTCGTTTGCCGACGAGATAAAGATCGAACAGCGCGATGGCAAGAAGCGAATCGTGTTTCATTGCGATAATCCGTCGGTACCAAAAGGAGACGACAATCTCGTCGTGCGTGCGGCAAAAGTATTTTTCGACGAAACGAATGTTAAAGGGGGTGTTTCAATTGAGCTTAAAAAAAAGATTCCACACGGCGCGGGCCTGGGTGGGGGAAGTAGCGACGCAGCTTCCACTCTGCTGGCACTCAGTGAATTATTCGAAACGAAATTGCCGCGTGAAGCGCTGGCGAAAATGGCGACGGGAATCGGCTCTGACGTTCCATTTTTCATTTTTCAATCCGCAGCGATTTGCAAAGGGCACGGGGAATTGGTCAGCCCGAGCCGATTGCGCGAGCAACTCTCCGTGTTGTTGCTGAAACCTGAGTTCTGCGTGCCTACCTTGTGGGCTTATTCTCGATGGAGAGACTCGCGCGAAATTCCGGGCGTTTCTTACGCCGCCCAAGAATTCGCCGGGCAAACGTTCCTGAATGATCTTGAGCGTCCCGTTTTCGAAAAGTTTATTTTTCTCGCGCAAATGAAGATGTGGTTGCTAAAGCAACCGGAAGTGGGCGCCGCGCTCATGTCCGGCTCCGGTTCTACGGTTTTTGCCGTCCTGCGCGACCGTGCAGATGCGGATCGGTTAGCGAAACGCGCGAAAGCCGAGCTTGATCCGGAGCTATGGACCTGTGCGTGCGAAACGCGATGACGCACATTGCTGCGAAACCGCGCGAGGTTATTCGCCGAGGCGTTCGCGGAACTGGGCTCGGGCGTATTCGCGATTCAGTTTCGCGATGAAACTGGCGCTGATCTCGGCCGGACACACGGCTTCGCATTCGTAGGTGTTGGTGCAGTTGCCGAATCCCTGGGCATCCATTTCCACCACCATTTTTAAGGCGCGACGCTCACGTTCCGGCCCGCCCTGCGGCAAGGCCGATAAGTGCGAAATTTTTGCCGAAGTGAAAAGCATTGCCGATCCATTCGGACAGGCTGCTGCGCATGCGCCGCAGCCGATGCAGGCTGCTGCTTCCATCGCAATATCCGCGTCGTGTTTGGGAACTAGAATTGAATTAGCTTCCGGCGCGGCGCCTGCGCGCGCCGAGATGAATCCACCGGCTTGCACGATTCGATCCAGCGCACTGCGATCGATCACCAGATCTTTTACGATCGGGAACGCGCCGACACGAAACGGCTCAACTGTAATCGTCGCGCCGTCGCGAAATTTCCGCATGTAAAGTTCGCACACTGCGCCTGGGTGATCGGGGCCATGAGCTTCGCCGTTCACCGTGAGCGAGCAGGTGCCGCAAATCCCTTCGCGGCAGTCAGAGTCGAACGCGACCGGTTCTCCGCCACCCCGGATCAGATTTTCATTAAGAATGTCGAGCATTTCGAGAAACGACGTGTTTGGCGAAATGTCGCGGACATCATATTTAACGATTTTGCCGCGGGATTTCGCGTTGGCTTGTCGCCAGATTTTTAATTTGAAGTTCATCAATTCACGTCATCCTGAGTGGAGCGAAGCGAAATCGAAGGAGCCCGTGGCGATAACCCATCAGTTTCGCAACGGATTCTTCGACTTCGCTCGGAATGACAGCTCATTTGTAGCTCCTCTGCGCTAAATGCACCGTCTCGAAGTGCAACGGTTCGCGATGTAGTTTTGGGGGTTGGCTGTCGCCTTGAAATTCCCACGCGAACACAGCTGCGTGGCTCTCATCATCACGGAGCGCTTCGCCTTCGGGAGTCTGGTGCTCCTCGCGAAAATGCGCTCCCGCAGATTCGTCACGCTCCAGCGCATCAGTACACATCAGCTCGGCGAATTCGAGGAAATCCGCGATACGGCCGGCGCGTTCCAGTGATTGGTTGTAATCTTCTTCGTCTCCAGGCACCCGCACGTCGTGCCAGAATTCGTTACGCAATTCGTGGATTTTTCGGAGCGCTTCGCGCAACCCTTGTTCGTTACGCGACATTCCGCATTTGTCCCAGAGAAGAAGGCCGAGCTCGCGATGGAACGAATCTGCTGAGCGCGTGCCGTTGACCTTCAGCAATTTCTCGACCCGTGCGCGGACACTCTGCTCCGCTTGTTCAAACTCGGGACATTCGGGCGACGGCCGGTTTCCCCTCTGACCGGCGAGATAATTCGGCAGCGTGTTTGGTAAAACAAAATAACCGTCAGCCAGGCCTTGCATGAGCGCGCTGGCCCCGAGCCGGTTTGCGCCATGATCGGAAAAATTGGCTTCACCGATTACAAAGAGGCCGGGCAGATTGTTCATCAACTCATAATCCACCCAGAGACCGCCCATTGTGTAGTGCACGGCGGGATAAATTCGCATCGGCACTTTGTAGGCGTCTTCGTTGGTAATCTTTTTGTACACGTCGAACAGGTTTCCGTAGCGCTCGCGAATCGTCTCTACGCCTAGCCGCTTGATTGCATCGGCAAAATCGAGATAAACGCCGCGTCCGCCCGGACCAACACCGCGGCCTTCATCGCAAACTTCTTTCGCGGCGCGCGATGAAATGTCACGCGGCGCAAGGTTGCCGTAGCTGGGATATTTTCGTTCCAGATAGTAATCGCGTTCCCCATCGGGAATTTCATTTGGCGGTTTGACGCGATCCTCCTTGCGTTTCGGAACCCAGACGCGCCCATCGTTGCGCAGCGACTCCGACATCAGTGTAAGCTTGGACTGATAGTCGCCGCTCACAGGGATGCACGTGGGATGAATCTGCGTGAAGGACGGATTTGCAAAGAGCGCGCCTCTTTTATAAGCGCGGTAAGTCGCCGTCACGTTGCTGCCTCGCGCATTGGTCGAAAGATAGAACACGTTGCCGTATCCTCCGGTCGCGAGCACGACGGCGTCGGCTGCGTACCGCTCTATTTTCCCAGAGCGCAAGGTCCGAGTGATAATTCCCTTGGCCTGTCCATTCACGATCACCAGATCAAGCATCTCAGTGTACGGAAACATCTTCACCGTGCCCGTGGCGATTTGGCGGCAGAGCGCCTGATAACAGCCTAACAAAAGCTGCTGGCCGGTCTGGCCGCGCGCGTAGAACGTCCGTGAAACCTGGGCGCCGCCGAAGGATCGGTTAGCCAGGTAGCCGCTGTATTCACGGGCAAACGGCACGCCCTGCGCCACGCATTGGTCGATAATGTTGTTGGCGATTTCGGCTAACCGATAAACGTTCGCTTCGCGCGAACGGAAATCGCCGCCCTTGATCGTATCGTAGAACAACCGGTAAACACTGTCGCCATCATTCTGATAATTTTTGGCCGCATTAATGCCCCCTTGCGCCGCAATCGAATGCGCGCGTCTTGGCGAATCCTGAAAGCAAAAACATTTCACCCGGTACCCAAGTTCGCCGAGGGTCGCAGCGGCTGATCCGCCGGCCAGCCCGCTGCCTACGACAACAATCTCAAACTTTCGCCGATTGTTCGGGCTTACCAATCGTGAATGATCCAGATGACCGCGCCACTTTTGAGCCAGCGGGCCCGGTGGAATTTTCGGATCCAGTGTTCCAATCATGTTTCAGAATAACCAGGCTCCGGCGCACGCAGCACAGACTACTGTTTACCGCCCCACTTTTCGTTTTTAAACGACACGCGGCCTGATCCTGTTTCGAAAGCTTCAAAGTGCTCAGGGTTCTGTTGATAATATTTCTGATGATAATCTTCGGCTGGCCAAAACTTCATTGCCGCCAAAATTTCGGTCACAAGCGGCTTTTCGAATTTTCCAGAGCGCGCGAGCTTCTCCTTTGAAGTTTCAGCGATTTTCTTTTCCTCCGGGCTGTTATAGAAAATCGCGGCGCGATAGCTCGGTCCGATGTCCGTGAACTGGCCATCTGCCTGGGTGGGATCAATCTGTCGCCAGTAAATGTCGAGAAGCTGCTCGTACGAAATCTTTGCTGGATCGTAAATGATTTCGATCGATTCGCGATAATTGGTTTTTTCCGATGTCACAAGCTTGTAAGTCGGATTTGGCTCGGTTCCGCCGGAATAGCCAACGATTGTCTTGATAACGCCCGACGCCTTGTCGAATGCGGGCTGGATGCACCAAAAACAGCCGCCGGCGAAAATTGCAGTCTTTGTGGACGCCGGAGACGGACTTTGGCCATGGCTGGCAGTAACAAGGAACGTGGTGAGCACTGCGGAGCAAAACGCTCGAAGGAAAAATTGACTCATATTCTTCCTTTCATCTCGCTCCAGACGCGACGCTGTTCAAGATGTTTCAATGCACAGCAGAGGTTGCAGCATTGATAGAGACACGACATTTTTGCCCGTGATCGAACCGCTTCCGGAACTGCACGCCGCTTGTCTCGATCTCGTGCAACTTTTCGGCCGCAGCGCGCCATTGCAGGTCGATCTTGGCTGCGGTGATGGCTCGTTTTTGTGTGAACTGGCGCGGCAGTTCCCGAACAAGAACTTCCTCGGCATCGAGCGCTTAACCAAGCGCGTAGAGAAAGTTCGACGTAAAGCGGAGATGATCGATAACCTGCGGGTGCTGGGGACGGACACCTTGTTCGCGATCCGTTATCTGTTGCCGGAAAAATCAGTAGAGACCTTTTACCTTTTGTTTCCCGACCCGTGGCCGAAGCGGCGGCACCAGCAGCGCCGGATTTTCACGGGCGATTTTTTGGATGCAATCGTTGCGGCATTGCGGCAAGACGGCATTTTACGCGTCGCGACCGATCAACTCGACTATTTCCGTCACATTGAACGGCTAAGCCGCGCTCATTCACGATTCAAACCCTTCGATTTCGACGACGCCGTTCTTCCGTTAACGAAATTCGAAAGACAATTCCGCAAACAAGGCGCGCCAATTTACCGGCTAACGCTTCGAAAAACTTCGCCGGTCAAATAAGCTCGCGCGCTCCATTCGTTTCCAAAAAATTCCAGCTCCACCGCGCCGGTTTCGTCCTGGCGAAATAATTTGATCCCGCGCGCCCGAAGTTGCTCAGCCCACTCATCGTTGATCCGTTCGCGCTCTGGAAACTGCGTAGACGTAGCAATGATCAGGCGAGGGCGAACCGCATCGAGAAACGCACCAGAACCTGAAACGCCGGTGTTATGTTGGCCCTTCACCAGGATCTGACTCTGCAGGTCGGAACCACTGCTCAGCAAGGCACCCTCGGTTTCCGCGCCGCTGTCTGACATAAACAAAACGAACGTGTCCGGCGCAATCAATAATCGGATAACAAGTGCCTGATCATCCGCAGTTGCTCCTGCAAAATCGCGCGGCGGAAATAAAACGTGTGCGATAACGCCGCGGGATAAACGGAAGTTATCTCCCGCAACCAACGCACGAGGTTTGGGTTCATGGGCGTTCAATCCCGAAAATATTCGGGACAAGCGCCGATGAACGAGGGAGCGGTCGGGCGCGGGATTGTCGACCAGATGTACGCTCGGATAGTCGTGCAGTAATTCCATCACGCCGCCGATATGCAGCGAGTCGCCGTGCGTGAGGACCAGACCGGTGAGCCGATTCACGCCGGCCCAATGCAAGTATTCGCGCACGATTCGGTCGTAACTGCTTTGACTTCCGCAATCAAACAACCAATTGGCGCCGCCTGTTCGCAAATGAACGGCCGCGCCTGCGCCCAGATCTAGCACAGTGATCTTCGCTGAGATGCGCGCACCCCAGTCGGACGGATCAACGTAAACGTGTCCGCCAGGGATTTGCGCAAACAGATTCACGATTTTGATAACTAATATGGCCAGAGTCCAGTTGGCGTTATTGAAAACAAGAGCAACCCAGGGAAGCAGCGGCGTGGCCAGCAGCGAGAGAAGCGCGATGGCGAGCACAAAGAATGCGATCGGAACAACCACAAGATTCGCCAACAGAGAAATTGGTGTAACCAGATGGAAATACCAGAGGATTAACGGCAATGAACCGATCCACGCAGCCAGCGACACAGATGCTCCGCCGCAAATCCATTTGTAACCGGAGTGCGTCCAGCGACGCGAACTCCGCACCAGGCTTTGTGGCAGAAAAGGATCGGCCACAGCGCGGCGCTGCAAAAATCTGAAGAGCGGATCCGCGAACAACACAATTGTGCCAACGACTGCAAAGGACAGCTGGAACCCGGTGGAAAATAGTTCGTTGGTATTCCAGCAGAGAATGAAAAAAGCCGCGGCCGCGAGACTGTTTGCCAGAAAAACCTTTCGCTCGAAGAACAGACCGCCAAGCAGAATGGAAGCCATTGTCGCTGCGCGCACGCTCGAAACGTGCAGCCCTGTCACCGCGGCATAAAAGAAAAGCAGTGGGATAATGATCGCGGCTGCTGTTTTGCGCGGCAGTCGCGCCACCGTCGCCAGCATCCAAAGGAGAGTGGCGACAATTCCTACATGTAGACCGGCGACGGCGAAAAGATGAAGAGTGCCTGTTTGTTGAAATGGTTCTTCGATGTCTTCCGGGGTCTGGTGCCTCAAGCCGAGCACGATTCCAGTGAGAAAACTTCTTACCTCGGGCGCGTTCTCCAAGCCGCGGCATAGCGCGTTTTCCATCCATGCGCGCGATTTTTCCGCACCGCGAATGATCGGATTCCCACCACCATGACGAATCAGCGTGCCGTTTTCCGGATAGCGAGCAAAAAGCAGTCGACGGACATCGCGCCGCGCAAGATAGGCGCGCATGTCAAACTCGCCGGGATTCCGCGGCGGTGCGATCAGTTCGGCAGTTCCAAAAAGCTTCAGTTCATCCCCAAATTTTGGGGCGCCTTTCCAACGCACCTGCCACATTGCGCTGGTGGATTCTTTTTTGCCCTCAAATTCAACTGATCGCAGCTTAAACAGGAACGTTGCGAAGCCGCTCGGCCCAACCTTCGGCTCAGTGATTACGCATCCGATTGCTGTGACAACGCGTGGTCGCTCGCCAAGCTCACCGGCGAGCTGCTGACCGGCTGTGTTTGTCGTCGTTAAATTGTGTAGCAGGAAAAAACCCGCCGCGACCATGAGATACGTCGCAAACAATCTCGGCCAGCACGCCAGGATGAGGATGCAAACTGCGAGAATTATCATTGCAGCAGTCAGGGTGGCCGGTGATAGCGGAAAAATCTCCGCCGCGATAATTCCCGCTGCAGCCAACAGCGCCAGACCGACAAATGGCTGACGTGGCGCGCCGAGCGGGTTCATCCAACAGAAGTTTTCGCTTACCTGGCGTTGGCAGGGCAAGCCGCAATATATTTACGACCGTCGCGGTACAACGCCCCTTGGTAGCAGGCACGATTGCCTGCATTAGGAGCGCGCCGTAATTTCTTGCGTGCAGGACTTATTCGAGCAAGAACAGGAGACTGAGACTTCAGATTCCGCCGCGCCACTGGCCACGCGGATGCGGCCGCGCTCAGTCGAAGAATTTGTCGGCCAGGAGCACATTCTTGGGCCGGGCAAACTTTTGCGCCGCGCAATCGAAGCCGATCGTCTGCCCTCCGTGATTTTTTATGGCCCGCCCGGTACTGGCAAGACCACACTGGCGCGCGTCATTGCCGAGATGACCCATGCAAAATTCGTTCGGATCAGTGGTGTGGAGAGCAACGTTGCGGAAATGCGTCGCGTCCTCGCCGCAGCCACGAATCGTCTCCGCACATCGGGCAATAAGACGATCCTGTTCGTGGATGAGATCCATCACTTCAACAAGGCGCAACAGGACATTCTTTTGCCCGATGTCGAAGCGGGAAACCTGCGCCTGATTGGTGCGACTACCTACAATCCGTTCTTTTATGTCAACAGCGCGCTCGTTTCGCGCTCCCAGGTTTTTCGACTCGAACCGCTCAGCGTCGAGCAATTGGAGGGATTGATCGATCGCGCGTTGGCCGATAAAGAGCGCGGCCTGGGGAATTACAAGGTAAGGATGGACAAGGACGCGCGCAGACATCTGGCAAAACTCAGTGATGGCGATGCGCGCAAATGTCTAAACGCGCTCGAGATTGGCGTGTTGACCACGCCTGCTGTGGACGCGACGCCTTCGTCGCGTGAAGTGTTCGCGCCGCCCCCGCCGCGCCTGCATTATTTTGATTCCAGCGCTCCGGTCGGGCGTCTGCATGGCGGCAATCTACCTCACTGGCGACAAGACGGCGCGATGTATTTTATCACCTGGCGTACGGCAGACTCCATGCCACGAGAGCGGGTCGATCAATGGATGAAAGAACGGGACGCGTGGCTTAAAGCGCATCCTGAACCCTGGGGCCCGCGCGACGAAGAAGAATATTGCCGTTTGTTTCCGGACCGCTGGGAGGCATGGCTGGATGAAGGTCATGGAGAAACTCTCTTGGCGAGGCCAGAAGTCCGGCAAATCGTCAAGGACGTGCTGCGACATGATGACGGAACGAAGTACCGGCTGGAAGACTGCGTCGTCATGCCCAATCACGTCCATGTGTTGGTATCGCCCCTTGGCAAGCATACGCTGTCAGAAATAATACAGGCGTGGAAATCGACCGCTGCACATCGTATTAACAAGTTGCTGGGTCGCAGCGGAACGTTTTGGCAAAAGGAGAGTTTCGATCACATCGTGCGCAGCGCAGAGCACGCGCAAAAATTTCGGGAGTACATTCAGGAGAATCCGCGCGGGTTGCGCGGATCCGAGGCCGCAGTTGCGTTATCATTGCAAAAGAGCGGCGAGGGCGCCGCTGCCACCATTCATTTCACGCTCGCCGTTGCCGAGGAAAGCATCCAGCAAAAAGCGGTCGTTTACGATCGGGTCGGCGACGCGCACTACGACACCATCAGCGCATTTATCAAAAGCATGCGCGGCTCGGATGAAAAAGGCGCGATGTACTGGCTGGCAAAAATGCTGCACGCCGGGGAGGATTTCCGTTTTATCGCGCGGCGGATCGTGATTTTCGCCAGTGAGGACGTTGGCCTCGCCGACCCGGAAGCGTTGGCCCTTGCGATCGCGACGCAACAGGCGGTGGAATTTGTCGGGATGCCCGAAGCGCGGATCCCTCTTGCGCATGCGACCGCTTACATGTGTCGCGCGGCGAAAAGCCGCGAAGCGTACGATTCACTGAACGCCGCGACCGAACAGATTGAGGCGGAACAAACCAAAGCTGTGCCCGAGCATCTTAAGAACAAGCATTTCCCGGTAAATCCGGAAAGGTAAGACGCAAGAAATCGCTTTATCCATCACCAAGAAACCATGATCGCGAACTGCCCGGGAGTTCCTCGGGAGCCGGTGGAGACGATGGTAGCGCGTTCGAAATGAACGAGGATTCGCTCACCGGCGAAGAAGATGATCGCCGCGAGTGCCAGTGCGATCAGACCCGCTTAATAAAGCAGCTTCAAGGTACCGGTTGAAGGCTCACGTCAGGTTTGATATCGCTCTTCAAAAAGATTGCGATATTCTTTGCGCCACAACTATATTCAACGTACCCGCACTCTTTCAGGCGTGTCCGAAATTTCGTGTAGAATCTTGGCCACCATATGCTTGGTACCGACCGCTGGGTGATTACTGCCGAAATGTTTAGTCGAATCATGTATGACAAACAACCCTCGCCCTTCTCAGTTTCGTTAAAGAGGTCGCTGTACCGAGCTGGGCCAAAATAGTCGCCGACGCTAATGATGTTTGAGTTTTTCCGAAAGCAAAAATCAGGGTTAACCATCAGGCCAAGGACGTGTGTCTGCTCCTTGTGCGCAGACTTCAGCGTCTTGATAACAGCCTTACTCGCTCGGTAGCCTAGCATGTTCTTTTCCAGATACCGTTTTCGATTGCCGCCCAAGCGCGCGAAATCAGATGTCCCTGCATAATATGTTCGATAGAATGCAACCGATGCTTGTGTTGGACTCGGCACGATAAGAGCACAGCAGAACGCGGCCGTGGCAATGCGTGTCCACGTAGCCAATCGGGAACTCGCAAGCTTCTCTGCGCCCAGATAAACAATCGAGATAACAACTCCGACCCATGCCACGAGCACTGGATACCAGTGAATCGCATGTCTTCCATCAGGGTTGTAAAACCAGGGTAAGGCGAGATATGCCGCCGCGACGGACAAATAGACAAGTGCTTTGGGCGCGTGGTACCTTTTTCGAAAGCAGAATAATACGAGCAAAAAAATGACTGGCGCATACACGAAAAGAAAGGTTGCGCTTACACCTTCTCGGCCGAAAGGAGGTTGCCCCGGCCCTATGAAGTACTGCAAGGGCAAGCGCAGCAAATGAAGAGGCTTTTTAAAGTCACTCTCTTTGCCAGTCGAGTAGATTGCAGCGTCGGCTTGGGTGAAAATTGGATCCGGATGTTTGAAATGGAAATTGAGTATCGGGGGAACAGGATCGTGAGCTTCCCACAAATTGCGAATGTACCAGGGAAGACTGAGTCCCACGAGAGCGAAAACAAGGAGTGCCATGTCTCGTGGTCGTATTCGGTGCGCCGACGCGAGCAACAGCGAAACGACAAAAAAGGGCAGATGACCGATCAGAGTTAGCTTCATCCCGACACAAAAAGCTGCGATTACAGCTAGTTCCCAATCGAAAGACCGGTGCGACAAGGTCTTGTAAGCACAGAGGACCGCTACAAGGATAAAAAGGCCGATCGGTACATCCACGTACCCATTGTTCAAATAAACAAGGAATACCGGGGACAGCGCCACACTGGCCGCGATTAAGAACTGATACAGACGCGGAAAGCGGCCTCGTCGCGGAGGGTCGTTGATCGACTGTAATTCGGCAGGAGCGAAGAATGCCAAAACTCCCAGACATGTAAGCAATCCGGAGAGCCAGGTTAGGAAATGACAATAGTCGCCCAGCTTCAGAATAAAAAACGCGCTGTCGAACAACAAAAAATTGTTTGCGTAATACGGAAAACGAAGGAAGGGATCGACGTAAATGCGCCCGGCGTTCGCCCAATCTGCCGCGTACGGCAAGTGGTAGGCGATTGGATCGCTGCTGGTAGGCGGCAGAACTGCCGGTAACCCCAGCGCCAGGAACAGAAGGTAAATACAAAACGCTGGAGGCGTCCAGCCCTTGACGAACTCCTGAGCTATCCGCCTCCAAAAGATCAATGACAACCAATTATCACGTTTCAGCAGCCAGAAGAACGCGGCCTCCAATATTAAAAGGCCTGCGAACCCCAATCGGCTCAACAAATGCGCAAAGCCCAGCAATAATAATCCGAATCCGGATAGCGCCATTCCCGCGACAGAAGTGATAACGAGGGTATCAAGTCGGACAGGTTGCGGATTGTCAGGGCGACGTTGCCATAACAAGTGGCCGGTTGTAAAAAAATACAACCACGCCATGTGAGCCACTATTAAACCCAGAAGGTAACTCCCAAAAACGGACATGTTGGCCAGGGAACTTGGCGTTAACACATGCCAAATCAGGATACAAGCAGCGTTTAAGTTCCGGAATGTGCGCGTTCTGGCACAACGGCGAACTGAATCCTTTGGCGGCAGTTCATGAAAGAGAAACTTTCACAACGAGTTGATCGGATTATTTATCACCGCGTCCGCATCAGCCATTAGCGATCCACAACCGCGGAGGAGTTACCGATAGAGCTCCGGATTCTGTTGTTGCAAGGTCCCTGCGAAAAACGAACTCTCGAGAAAGCGCAGCGCAAGATTGCAAATCAGCGAACAAATGTCTCTTTAAGTACCAAAACCTTAGTATTTTGACACAATGGCAAACTCATCACTCTGGCAGCGGTTTCAACGGTATTTCCTGGAATACCGTGACCTCGGTTTTTCCATCGACATCAGCCGGATGAAATTTCCGGAGGATCTGTTCGAGAAAATGCGGTCGCACATCGAGAACGCGTTTGCGGCGATGCGAGAATTAGAAGCGGGAGCGATCGCTAATCCGACCGAAGAGAGAATGGTCGGCCATTACTGGCTGAGGAATCCTACGCTTGCGCCGACGCCGCAAATTCGGGCAGAAATCGAAGCGACGATCCAGCGCATCAAAAGATTCGCCGAAGACATTCACACCGGAAGGATCACAGCTGAAAACGGAAAACGCTTCGAGCATGTGCTGCACGTTGGTATTGGGGGTTCGGCGCTTGGACCCGAATTTGTGGCAAGCGCTCTGGGCTCGCCACACGACCCGATGAAGATTTCTTTCTTCGACAATACCGATCCCGACGGTTTTGATCGCGTGTTCGACAAGATAGGGGATCGGCTATCGCAAACGCTCGTTGTTGTGGTTTCCAAGTCCGGTGGCACCAAAGAGACACGAAACGGAATGCTGGAGGCGGAAGCGAAATTCGTTGCGAAGGGGCTTCAATTTCCGAGACACGCTGTTGCCGCTACGGGTGTGGGGAGCGAATTGGACAAACACGCGGAGGCAAATGGATGGCTCGCACGTTTCCCGATGCCTGATTGGATTGGCGGACGCACGTCGGTGATGAGCGCTGTCGGCCTGGTGCCTATGGCGCTGCTAGGATTTGACATCGATTCCTTCCTCGCCGGTGCCGCGGCCATGGACGCGCGAACCCGCGCACCGGAGGTCGCGCAAAATGCCGCGATGCTCCTGGCGCTGATGTGGTATTACGCCGGCAACGGGAAAGGCGAAAAAGACATGGTGGTTCTTCCCTATAAAGATCGGCTGGCTTTGTTCACCAAATACCTTCAGCAGCTCGTGATGGAATCGCTGGGCAAAGAAAAAAATCTCGCCGGGGAAATTGTGCATCAGGGCATTGCCGTTTACGGCAACAAAGGCTCGACCGACCAGCATTCGTACGTCCAACAATTGCGCGATGGGGTATTGAATTTCTTCGTGACATTTGTGGAAGTGCGCAACGATCGCCGTGGCGCACGGTTTGAAGTCGAGAATGACATTACGAGTGGCGATTACCTAGAGGGATTTCTGCGTGGGACGCGCAGCGCGTTGTACGAGAAGGGACGCGAATCAATTACACTGAGCATTCCCCAAGTCGACGCATTTAATATTGGACTGTTGATCGCGCTTTATGAGCGGGCAGTCGGCTATTACGGTTCGCTGGTCAACGTCAATGCCTACGATCAGCCGGGCGTGGAAGCGGGCAAGAAGGCGGCCAGCAAACTGTTGCAACTCCAGAAACAAGTGCACGAAAAGCTTTCCGTTGAAGGGAAGACTGCCGAAGAAATCGCATACGCGATCGACGCCGATCCGGAAGACGTGTTTCACCTATTACGGCATCTGGCGAGCAACGATCCGCGCATCAAGGTCGCGCCCGGTGAAGAAACTGTGGATGACCAGTTTTCACTCGCAGAATCGTCGTAATCCAGCCTCTTATGCCAGCCGACTCTTTCGAAAGTCGAACGGATTCATTGAATGTGCCGTGGGACGACACGGTTCGTTTTGTCCGGCAACTGAGTCATGATTTGCGTAATGACTTGAATGCGATCGAGCTGCAATCGACTTACATTAGTGAACTGACGCAGGATCAGGAGCAGCAAAGTGAGGTCAAACGTCTGCGTGAGATCGTCGCAGGGATGAACGCGATTCTGCAACAGCTTTCTAGAACAGTCGGAGAGGTTACACCGAACATGATTCATTATCGGGCGGCTGAATTTTTGGAGGATATGCGCACGAAAACCGACCGCGATTTTCCAAAAGAGTGTGACCAGATTACGTGGGACGTGCAGGTTGACGGGATGCTGAATGTTGATCCGCAACTGTTTCAGGAAGTGTTTACCGAGCTTTTCGCCAATGCTTTCCGCCACGGTCGCGGCGAAGGGCCGCTCCTCGTGAGCGCCAGGATCGAGAATGACCGGTTGCTATTCAGCCTCCATGAACCAAAAGCGGGGTTTGATTCGGCGACACAAAATTGGGGACGCGAACCGCTCCGGAATATCAGCCAGCGTCACTATGGCCTTGGGCTGAATCGCGTCCGCCTCATCATAGAAGCGCACGGCGGGGAGCTGCAGGTGCAACACGATGCCAAAGCTTCTGCTCTCGTGTCGACAATTTCGCTGCCCGTCTCGACCGGGCGTTCCGAACGTGTTTGATCCCATGTCATTCTCACGGTTTAAACAACTGCAACCCAGTGCTCGTGCGTAATACCGGCAGCGAATTGTAATGAAAGCAGAAAACCATCATGTTTTGATCATCGATGACGAGCGGCCCGTGCTGATGACGCTCGAAGCGTTATTGAAGCGGCATGGCTACCGCGTGGACACCGCGGTCACAGCGTCACAGGGCCTCAAATCGCTAAAGCTAAATTCGCCGTCGCTCGTGCTCCTCGATTTGCAATTGCCCGACGGTCACGGGTTGGAAATGCTCGACGGGATCAAGGCGGAGCTGCCCGACGTGCAGGTGATCATTCTGACCGCGCACGACTCACTGCACAATGCCATCGAGTCGATCAAACGCGGTGCCTACCATTTTATCAGCAAACCTTATGCGTCCGAGGAACTGCTCAGCCTGGTCGAAAAAGCGTTGGAGAAAAAGTTCCTCCTTCGAGAGGCCGAAAAACTGCGGGAGAAGACAGAGCAACTTGAAAAGCGTCTGGAGATCGCAGAGGCGCGGCCCACGCCAGTTTTTAACAGTAAACCAATGCATGAGATCGCAGAACTGATCGAGGCAATGGCGCCATCGGATGCGAGCGTCCTCATAATTGGCGAAAGCGGCGTGGGTAAGGAGGTGATCGCCAACACTATTCACGCCCGCAGCCGGCGCGCTGGACAACCGATGGTGAAACTCAATTGCGCCGCGTTTCCGCAAACGATGATCGAGGGAGAACTTTTTGGCTACGTCAAAGGCGCATTTACCGGAGCGACGCACGATTTTCCCGGAGTGATCGCCGCGGCTGATCGCGGAACGCTGTTCCTCGACGAAATATCCGATATGCCGGCTGATTTGCAGACGCGTTTTTTGCGCGTACTCCAGGAACGCGAGTTTCGGCCTCTCGGTAGCACACAAACGATCAAGGCGGACTTCAGAGCGATCGCCGCGACTAATATGCCTGTTTCCGAGGCGCTCGCTGAAAATCGGCTGCGCTCGGATTTATATTACCGCCTAAACACTTTCCAAATTGAAGTGCCCCCGCTTCGGAAAAGAAAAGAGGACATTCCGCCTTTAATCGGGCAATTCGTACGACAATTCTCTCAACAACTCGGAAAGCCGGAGCCGGACGTTTCACCCGACGCGTTTCAAAAGTTGCTTGATTACTCGTGGCCGGGAAACGTTCGTGAACTGCAAAACGCGATCGAATACGCAGTCGTGCTGGCGCGGGATGGCGTGATCGGGGTAAAAGAGTTACCAGCAGAAATACAGCTGCCTGCAGCGCTGCAACAAGCCGAGGTTGGCAGACTGCCGCGCAAGGGCGTGCAAACTCTCGATGACTTAGAGCGAACGGCCATTCTCCAAGCCCTCGCTGAATGCCGCGGCAACAAGAAAAAAGCGGCCGAACTGCTCGGCATCCAGCGGCCCACTCTTTATAACAAGCTGAAGCGATACGCGATCGAGTTGTAGGTTGGTGGACGCCTCAAAGAGTGACGGCTACCGAAGCCGTCGTTCCTTGTCACCCGCCGCGATAGATGCAGCGCGCAGTGGGTGTTTCGTGCACAACGATCTCGCAGAGACCTGGGCACTGGCGTTCCAGTTTTCGCCAGAACCATTGCGCCATGTTTTCAATCGTTGGGTTCTCCAAGCCTTCGATCTCGTTGAGGTACATATGGTCGAGTATTTTCAAAAGTGGTTTCATGGCCTCGCTGATCTTGGCGTGATCGTAAACCCATCCGATTTTCGGATCGACGTCCCCATCGACCGACACTTCGACTTTAAAACTGTGTCCGTGTACCCGGCGGCATTTGTGCCCCTCGGGGGCCTCCGGCAAAGTCTGTGCCGCTTCGAAAGTGAAGTCCTTGGTTAAGCGCGCGCGCATGATGTTAAGATTATCAGCACTTCCCGCAGCCTGTCATCCCGAGCGAAGTCGAGGGAGCCCGTTGCGTTACCTTTCGATCGCTCTGCGGGATCCTTCCGGTTTGCTTCGCTCCGCTCAGGATGACTGTGCGGCATCGCTCAGACTCCTCTTTGTGTTGGGCTCCAGATGAATTTGTGCATCTGAAGCTGAAAACGGACGTTCAGTTTGTCTGCCAGAACCCATTCCACGATCTGACGCGGGTCGATCCTGCCGAAAATTGGTGAGAAAAGCACCGCGTGGCAGCGAGAGGGAAGATCGTACTGCTGTACTTTATCTCGTGACCATTCGTAATCCTCGCGCGAACCCATCACGAATTTCACTTCATCGCGCGGGGTGAGATGGTCGATGTTCGACAAAAGATTTTTGTCCACCTCACCGCTTCCTGGAGTCTTTAAATCCATGATCCGATGCACGCGCGGATCCACTTTCGATATATCGTGCGCGCCGCTGGTCTCGAGCAGCACCGCGTATCCCGATTCACACAGCATCGCCATCAGCGGAAGCACGTTCTTCTGGAGTAATGGCTCGCCACCTGTAATTTCGACCAAACGACACCGAAATGTCGCCACGGCATCCTGAATTTCACTCAACGTTCGGTTTTTTCCCTCGTAAAAAGCGTATTCAGTGTCGCAATAGTTGCAGCGCAAATTGCAGAATGTGAGACGCACAAAAACGCACGACAAACCGACCCAGGTGCTCTCGCCTTGGATGGAGTAATAAATTTCGTTGATCCTAAGTGTTCTCTCGCGCTTTGACATGCCAGTACCGTTTTTCGCTAAAGCATTGTAAAACGTCTTCTGCGAAGTATTCCAATGCAAGTTTCCTGCCAGGCAAGGATGTCTTCACAAGTGCACGAAGACGACGCAGCGAATCAAAAAAGACCCCGGAATATGGCTGAATTTTACAAGCGTTTTTGATTGACGCTCTTATATCAGCCGCTCTAGTCTCGCGCCCATGCGCCACGGTTATTCCCTGTTCATTCGCCGCTTCGCACAGCTCTCAATCCGCTCGGGGGCGGAAGTCCCCGTTGCCGTCATCCAACTGATTACTGGCCCAACGCTAGTGTTGGTCGCGGCGATCTCCATGTCATTTGTTCTTGCTGCGCAAGCGCAGGAATCGGTTCAGGACGCCGGGTTGGCGCCTTGGTCGGAGCCAACACTTCCCTCTGCGGAACCGACGTCCTCGACGCAAGTCGAGGCAGTGCCACCTGCTGCGGAAGCTTTGCCTTCTGTCCCGGAAGAGCCGTTGCCCTCTTCCTCCGCACCTTTGCCTTCCTCGGAGGAAGCAT
The DNA here is from genome assembly GCA_036499375.1 of Candidatus Udaeobacter sp. GTDB lineage: Bacteria > Verrucomicrobiota > Verrucomicrobiia > Chthoniobacterales > UBA10450 > Udaeobacter. The sequence continues at coordinate 5,485 of DASYDV010000012.1, read as the reverse complement.
TCCCGTCGTCGCCCGATCCGTGGTCCTCTTCGACGAACTACACTACCGCGCAGACAGGCGTGATTTCACCGCCGGCGGCAGGAGGCCCTTACGGCGGCTTCAATACGAAAAATATCGCGGTAGGTGAAGGGGCGCCCTCAAGCGAACCGCGTCGTTTTCATTACGGTTTGCAGTTCACGGTGCGAGGCGTTTGGGACGACAACATCTTTATTAGCAATACGAATCGAGTCTCAGATTATTATTTTGCGATCGAGCCAGAACTCACGCTTGGCATCGGTGATATCATGGGCCGCAGTAGAAGCTATCTCCGCTTGGATTACATGCCGAGCGGCATTCTGTTCGTGAATCACTCGGACGAGGACGCGTTTAACCAGTTGATTCACCTCGAAGGCGGAATCGATTTTGGCCGGTTAAGGCTGAGCCTATTCCAAGATGTAGCTCTCCTGCAATCGGCAAACCTTAACAGCATCATCGACACAACGGGGCTGTGGGCAAACACCGATGCGAGCGCACCTACCCGGCTCAACATTTTCAACACGCGTTTGCGGGCAGATTACGATCTGACGGGCAAATTATTCTTACAGGGTGAATTCGATTCCTACACCTATTTTTATCCCAATAACATCAGCGATTACACTGTTTCCGGCGGCCTGTACCTTTACTATAATTGGCTGCCAAAACTGTCGGTCGGCGTAGGCGGCACTTTCGGGTACAACTGGGTGGACGACCCAACTTCTAACCAACCCTTCGAACAGGTGAATGCGCGCCTCAATTATCAGGCGACGGCGAAATTAAGTGTCTATGCTTCAGCAGGCTGCGAGTTTCGCCAATTCGACGGCAACCGCAGTACATACACTACGCCAGTATTTGAAGTGGGACTCGAACATCATCCATTCGAAGGCACCAGCATCACGCTGGCGGCCGGTCGCCGAATGTACAATTCCGGCTTTCTTGCTAATCAAGATTTCGCGAACACGTACGTTTTGGGTCGCTTTCAGCAGCGTTTATTCCGGCGCTTTTACCTCGGCTTAGGCGGAGGATATGAAAATTCGGATTACTTCGCTACTGCCAGGAACGTCAGTGCGCCGCGGAATGACGATTATTGGTTTGTCGAGCCTTCGCTTGATGTGTTGATTACCAGGTGGCTGAGCGCCGGGGTGTACTACCTGCACCGCGAGGACAGCAGCAATATCGATTTCTTCAGTTTCGATGACAATCAGGTGGGTGTTCGAGCGACAGTCAGGTTCTAAAGAGGGTTTGATTCTTTTGCGAGCAGGCATCCAGGGGCGAAGGTTAGCAATTGTGCTCGCGTTGTCGTTGCTGTCAGGCTCTCTGACGGGACAAATTGCGCCCGGCACCAGCGGATCACAGGCAATTGGATCCGGCAATACATCGTCGGCGGCCAGACCCGCATTTCCACCCGGTGGCGGAGCGAGCGCGCCAGCCGGTTATGTGTTAGGTCCAAACGACTACGTGGGGGTCGAGGTTTTTGGCGAAGACGATCTGCGCACGAACGGACGTTTGAATCCCGAAGGCAACGTGAGCGTGCCGCTGCTGGGCTCGGTGCATTTGGCGGGTTTAACCCTGACGCAGGCGGCTGCGAAACTTACCGAGTTGTACGGCCGCGATTACCTGGTAAACCCTAAAGTAAACGTCATGCTGCTCGGTTACGCCAAGCGGCGGTTCTCGATCTTGGGACAAGTAGGTCGGCCCGGGAGTTATGAAATGCCCGAGTCCAGTCCGGGCGGTATCGATCTGCTGGAAGCGATTGCCTTGGCCGGCGGATATACCCGTATCGCTGCCCCCGAACGAATAACAGTGCGACGGCAGGGCGCGCATGGGGATCAAATTTTCAAAGTAAACGCCAAGAAATTTAACAAAGGTAATGGCGGGGGATTTCTCGTCGAGCCAGGCGATACTATTACCGTCGGGGAAAGCATTTTTTAACCGCAAAACTTTTCGCGGACTGCGCCTTTTCCGGCGCGCTTCTTGGTGTATGATTGCAGCCGATATTCCGCTGTGATTGATCCTGTGCAATCTTCGATCGGCGCGACCGTTTCGACAAATTCGGAGAAGTCGATTCCGTCTAATTTGACCGGCCACTACGCCGAGGAACTGCCCAAGTTCGATTTCCGCCGGCTCTGGCATTCTCTTGTGGAGCGCATTTGGATCGTGGCGATCTGCGTTCTAGCCGGCCTCTTCATTGCCCTCGGTTACCTCGCGCGGACCCCGAAGCTTTACGAAGGCCACACCGTATTGGAGGTGGAATTTCAGGAGCCAACGTTCCTTCCCACGGACGATTCCACGACGCGCATGCGGTCGATGTTTCTGGCGAGCCAGGAAGCGTTGCGGACCATTGAACAGAATCTGACAAACCAAACTTTGCTTTCCAGAGTCGTGCGCTCGGAAGGTCTGGCGGCAGACGGTGGGCACGCGCTTTTGGGCCAAAGAGTTGTGATCGATAAGAAGTCCAGCCCGGCGCAGCGCACCGAAACGCGGCAACCTGGCGCGAAGGCTCAGAGCGCAAGTGGTGGCACCACGTTCACCCCGCTCGAAGAAGGATTGGGCCGGGCGATGGCCGGCATGGTAAGACCCGCGATTCGCCGCGGAACGCGCCTGATCGATTTGTACGTGACGCATCCGGACCCGGTGATGGCACAGCGTCTCGCCGAAGCGGTCGGTCGCGAATACATCCGCAACTCAATCGAGCGGCGCGCTTCCCTCAGCGAGGAGGCATTGCGGTATTTGCTCGAAGAAGAAGAGCGGTTGAAAACGAACCTGCAAAAAAGTGAAGCTGCTGTCGCGGATTACAAGGCGAAGAATCCGGACGCATTGCAGCTTGGCGGCGGCACAGCGGCCACAGGTTCGCAACAGGGATCTGGCGCGGGTGGCGGCGGACCTCGCGGCGGCCTCGTGGAAGACAAACTGCAAGATTTGAACAATAAACTAACCGCAACAAAGGCCGACCGGATTCGCCTTGAAGGCGAACTCGCGCAAATCCAACAATCGGGCGATAACATCGACGCTTTGCTTGAGGTGCCGAGTATTTCCGCTGCGCCGATGGTGACCGAGGCGCGGCGCACCGTAAGACAAATCGAAGCTTCAATTACTACTTATGCGCTTCGATATAAGGATAAACATCCCAGGATGATCGCGGCTAAGGCTTCGCTTGCCGACGCGAAAGATAAGCTTCGGCAAGCCGTGCTGGCACAGCCGGCGATTCTGCGTAACGCCATCGAACAGTCCAAGGCCACAGAGGTCAGCCTTCAAAGCGCTTTGCAGGACCAGCAGGGTGTCGCTGTCGCCCTCAATCGTACAGCCATCGGGTGGCAGGAGTTGGCGCGCCAGGCTGAAACCGATCGTGCGCTTTACGAAAGTGTCATTCGTCAAATTAAGGAGACGAGCTTGACCAAAGATGTAAAAGCGAATGCAGTCAGCGTAATTGAGCATTCGCCGCTCCCGCAGTCACCTGTTAGTCCGCGCCCTACCAGGACAATCTTTCTCGGTCTGCTGGGAGGTCTGGTTGTCGGCCTGGCATTCGTTTTTGGCGCGGACGCCTTGGATCGTTCAATTAAAACTGTTGATCAGGCAGAAAACACACTTGGGTTGCCAGTGTTCGCAGCGGTCCCCGAGACCACGGACGAAAGGCCCGTGACCCGTTTGAAGCGGCGAAGCAAAAAAGCGTTTGGCAGTTCAAATTACCGGGTCGTCGCCGAAACACCTGAAAGTCCGGCGGCCGAAGCCTTCCGTAACTTACGCGCTGCACTTGCGCTCTTGGGGCCGGAGTCGGAGCGCAAAGTGTCACTTTTCACAAGCGCTGTTCCTAACGAAGGAAAGAGTTTCACCAGCGCCAATTATTCGCTTGCGCTGGCCCAGCAGGGTTATCGCGTCCTTCTAATTGATGGCGATCTGCGTCGGCCAACCATGCACAAGATCTTTCGTTTCCCAAGCGCCAGACATAATTCCGATGAAGACGGCGAGCCGGGAGTAATAGATTGCCTGTTGGGTGAAGCCGACGTGGCCTCAGCAGCGCGCCAGATTCCCGCCGGTGAAATACAGATCGTCGATGAGAACATCGCAGTAACGGGAAATATCCACACGGCGACTGGAGGTCAGCTTTCTGTACTCGCGGGTGGCCGGCGCTCGCCCAATCCGGCTGAAATTCTCGCCGGGCCGTTCTTCGGGCGTTTGATTGCTGAGGCTGCCGCGCTCTTTGATCGTGTAGTGATCGACAGCGCTCCGATCCTGGCAGTTAGCGATACTCTCTTGATGACACCACATGTCCAAACACTCTGCATCGTTGTTCGAGCCGCAAAAACACCGCGCCAGGCGGTCCGCCGGGCGACTTCCTTGCTGGCAAAATCAGGGATTCGTCCGGCAGGTCTGGTCTTGAATCGATTGCGACGGAGCGGTGGGGTCGGTTATTATTACCATTACTCATCACACGGTTACGGCGCGGAAGAAGGCGCGTATTCTCGGAGTTACGATCGGCCGCACGGCCACGATCACGAAGGCAACGGAGCCTAGCTCAAGCCGCGTCAGTTCCGATCTCGAACCTCTGAACTGCGACTTCTCACGGCGTGGAACCCAGCCGGGTCACCTTTTGCTGGTCGAGGGAGATGGTCGGCACCCCTCGGAATCTGTGTCAATTGTGAGGACCGACGCCATCACCATCATTCTGTCTTTCCTGGAAGTCAGCCAGCATTCGTTGCGCTATTTTGTCTGTGGGCTCGCGATCAGCAGCTTCTTTGAACAGCCTTCCTGCATCATGCGTCCGACCGGCTATCTCCAAATAAGAAGCAAGAGTCCAAAGTGGTGCTGCCGTCCCGGGAAACTTTCGTGCAGCAGCCCCAAGGACCTCCTCAGCTCGATTCTCTTCGCCTATCCTCCAAAGAGCGTTAGCCAACTCGACCCGAATCCACACGTCGTCGGCATTCAGCTTCATCGCCGTTTCCAGAATGCTCTTGGCTTCTTGAAATCGACGGGTTCGATTTAAGAGCATTCCAAGCTCAAGATAGTACCGCGCGCAATTCGGATTTGCGTTTACCGCTCTTGTCAAAAGATCCCTTGCAACTTTTGGGTGCCTCCCTTTGAGCATCATGGCGGCATTGAATAAAGCTTCATCGTTCGCTGGAGACATTCGAAGCGCGTTTTTATACGCGCGAAAGGCCTTTCTCTGACGGCCGAGTTGTGCTAGCGCGTAGGCAAGCAGAACATAACGGCAGGGGGTTGGAGCCAGCTCGACACTCTTGGAGAGTGCTGCTTCGGCACCTTGGAATTCGTCTAGATCGAGAAACGCCTGGCCGATTCCCGAGTAAGCCCCGGCTGAAAACGGATCTAATTGCAATGCCTTTTGAAAGGCTGAAATCGCCGCCGAAGGATGCTTTGCTTCCAAGCAGCTCACGCCTTTTTCAAGAAGAGATGTTTTGTCGTTGATGTTCTTCTTCACTGTGGATTCGGATCCGGTTTGCTGTGAATGACGTCA
>DASYDV010000011.1:0-1677 GCA_036499375.1 Candidatus Udaeobacter sp. | reverse complement strand
CTCGATCAGCCGCGGCCGCTCGAGAAGTTTATCGCTGAGTGGACGCACAGACCCATCCATGGGTGAAAGCAGGAATAGCCGCTGCCGTGCGTGGCTCGGTATGACGCCAGGCAGAAGATCAAGGTAATAATCGATGATGCTTGGCAGAATTGTTCGTGAGGTCACGTAGATCAGGCGCGCCCGCGGCTGGCGCAGCAGCAGTAACAGAAATAGAAAACGTTCCTCGTACGCCTGAATCACTGCGCCCGAGTCGATCGCGTCAATCGACATCGACGGTACGACCACGATCGTTTGCGGGTCCTGGTTGAATCGCTCAATCGATTTCCACAAGGGCACCAGCTTTGTTTGCAGCTGATCAAACTCGGTCTGCGAATCGGCCGCATCTTTCTGTTCACGCATAAGCGACAAATCCAACTCTTTGCCCAAAGTGAACCGAATTACAAGCTGTACAGCAGCCAATGACGAAGCAAAGCGGTTATGACGAGCGAAGTCGAGACCCCCCGTGAAGTTACCTGTGAGTTGTGCCACGGGACCCCTCGACTTCGCTCGGAATGACAGCGAGACGAGACTCTTGTCATTTCGTCATTCGTCATTCGCTATTCGTCATTCCTTTCACCGCCTTCTCCCGAATGAATAGCCGCGATGAGTTCTTCCACCCCTTATGGCGCGCTTGCCGCCGGCCGCTGATTCAGGCTCGAACAACGCCGTGTATAAGTAAGGAAAGTTTTCCAGTTTTAGACGCGGAATTTTCCGGCCAATGAAATGTTCGATCGCCTGCAAGGCCGACACTTCATGACCGCTCATGAGCGTGAATGCGTCGCCGACATTTTGCGCACGCCCCGTTCGCCCAATCCGGTGAACATAATCTTCCGGATGCTCGGGTACATCGTAATTGATCACGTGACTTACACCGGCAATGTCGAGCCCGCGCGATGCAATATCGGTCGCTACCATCACTTCGTATTTGCCGCTCTTAAATCCTTCGAGCGCTTCGATCCGTTCACGCTGTGTCCTGTTGGAATGCAACACCGCCACGGCATGTTTTCCTTGTTTTAATTGGTGCGCGATGCGATCGGCGCCGTACTTGGTCCGGCAGAAAATCAACGCGCTGTCGTAGTTCGTTCGCTCGAGAAGCGCCATGAGTAGATCGAATTTTTGTTCCGCTGCCACGGGATAGACAGCATGGGTGACCGTTTCCGCCGGCGAACGGCGCACGCCGATTTCCACCAGAGCCGGATCGCGCAATACCCATGCCGCCAACCGCTCGATCTCCGGGGGCAATGTCGCCGAGAAGAGCAGAGTTTGCCGGTCCGTCGATATTTTCTCAACGATCCGGCGCACGTCCGGCAGAAAACCCATGTCCAGCATGCGATCTACTTCATCGAGCACAAGAATTTTCACCTTTTGCAGATTCATCGCGCGTTGTTCCAGCAGATCGAGCAGGCGCCCAGGTGTCGCCACAAGAATGTCCAGCCCGTGCTTGAGTGCTTCACGCTGTTTCCCGTACCCAACGCCGCCGTGCACAAGCCCTACTCTCAGATCGGTGAACCGCCCATAATCACGAAACGCCGTCTCCACTTGCGCGGCCAGTTCGCGCGTGGGCTCGAGCACCAGACATCGGAAACCGCCATGCTTTGCCAGTAGCGTCAGGATTGGCAAAGCAAACGCCGCGGTCTT
>DASYDV010000010.1:0-22062 GCA_036499375.1 Candidatus Udaeobacter sp. | reverse complement strand
CCGAAGTCCCTGATGGATCATCGTGGATCTTTCCTTCGAGTCAGCGCCTGCAGTCGCTTGGTTTCCACGATTAAGTGACAGTGCTTGGGCTGGCCTTTAAGCTCTCCTTAGCAGTTTGCGCGCCCCCCGTTTGAGCTCCTCAGCATTGTTATAACCGAGCTTCAATTTGATGTGCTCACAATGCGTTTCGACAGTGGTTCGGCTAATGCAGAGCCTTTTGGCAATGCGGCCCACACCCTGTTCGGCAGCAATTAAAGCAAATACTGCCAGTTCGCGATCGGTCAGGCGACCGATACCGTCGGGAAGCGTTTCACGATGGGCAAATTTCTGGACAGCCAGCGAATGGATTGTCGGACTGACGTAAACTTCGCCCGCAGCGACCGCGTCGAGTGCGTGCATGAATTCTTCAGTTGAGCCGTTCTTCATCCAGTAACCGACTGCGCCCGCACGCAGCGCCCGCTCGGCATAAATCCATTCGGGTTGGCGCGTAGCAACCAGTATGCGAGTTCGCGGGAATTCCGTTGCGAGATCCTTGATCCAGCGGATGCCGTCGCGATCTTCCATGAATGGCTCCATCAACAAAACGTCGGGCTGATGTTTTCGGATCAGTTCACACCCTTCATAGAAGCCGTGTGCGGAGCCGCAAATATGATACCTCTTGTCGCGCCCGACGATTGCAGCCATCCCCTCTTCGCTGACACACGTGTCCCCCAAAACCACGACCCGGCACAGAGCAAATAGTGCGCGAGCTGTCGCGCTTTTTTTCATGGCTCTGTAACTTTTAACAAATTGGTCCGGTCTAATGCAATCTTAGATTTGCGCCGTTTTGCTCCAAAAGTTTCTCAGACCACAGAAATGAAGGTGAAAGGATTTAGGAGTCCCTCGGGTGCGTGGAGTTGTCTAAAAGGCGTTTTCGAGTCTTACCGCTGTTCGAGTTAGTCGCTGTCAGAAGTTCCACAACCTAATTTCTTTGTACGACGCGAGTGAGACTGAAAACTCCTCGTCTGGGTGCGATGGAACTGTGTGATGCTTCACTTCAACGAACAAGTGCCGTTACGAAGGTACTCGACTTGCGTGCAGAAGTGGCGCCCAATCAGGCCTTATGCGGGGGGCCGGAAGAAGCCAGCGATGACCTTCTATAATCTTGAGAACGGGTGCTATGTGATCTACGATGTGGTGCATCGGCTGCACAAGCGTCGAGGATGTTAACGATGGAGAACCAAGTAGTCAGGGTTTTGCGCGTTGTAGTAGCCTCTCCAGGAGACGTGGAGGCGGAGCGGAATGCACTGCCGGAAGTCATCGATGAGATCAACCGCGGTGTGGCTGCGGATCGCAATTTGAGACTCGAACTCAGCCGTTGGGAAACGAACACTTACCCGAGTTTTAATTCTGATGGCCCGCAGGGCGGAATCGATCCAATTCTCAACATCGAGCAATGTGATCTCGTAATCGGGCTGTTCTGGCACCGTTTCGGAACCCCGACCGTGGATTCCGATTCGGGCACTGAGCACGAGTTTCGATTGGCGTATGAAGCATGGAAGAGAAGCGGCCGGCCGCAGATTATGATGTATTTCAATGAAAAGGCCACCAGCGCGAAGTCGAAGGAAGAAACGGATCAGTGGGGCCGAGTACTGGAGTTCAAGCACAATTTCCCGAAGGAAGGATTATGGTGGCCCTATAAACGTACGGCGGAGTTCGTGAGCCTGGTGCGCAACCACCTAACGCAATACGTCCGCCAATTCGAACAGGCAAATATGCAGCGCAAGCCTGACGGCACAACAGCTACGGCCGAGTCTTCAATTCCTCACCAGCCCATGGAAGTGCCCGAAGGGGTCTACTTGGACCGCGAAAGAAGGCTGATGTGGACGAAAGAGGATAACGGAAAGAACCTCGAATGGAACGAAGCGAAAGATTACGCCTTGGGGCTGTCGCTGGGAGGCTACAAGGACTGGCGATTGCCGACGATCGAGGAATTGGAAGATCTCTACGCCCCTGGGAGAGAAGAGGAACAAAAAATCAGAAGCCCATTCCGATTGACGAGCCTCGCAATCTGGAGTTCAACTAAGCAAGCTCCGGGCTCCGGCTGGTTCTTCAACTTTGAGAACGGCGTGCGCCTTTACAACATCTATGGGTCGCAGAGATGCACAGCCCTGTGTGTTCGCGGTCCTGTGACATGACCTTTGAAGTTCGATGGGGGGGTGTCCGACTTAATTCAGTAACAAGAATCCCATTTTGACTCGGTGAACTAAAGTCTGGCTCCTCCACTGAAAAGCCCTTGCTGCCGTTACGCGGCTCTGGGTCTGTTAGGGGCGCGGTTTCCGCGGGTTCACCCCCCGCGTGATGATGTTTTCGTGCAGATAGTGACGGCGGCGGCGCTATTTGCGGAGGGAGCGATTAAGCCCCTGCTTTTTCGGACTTTTGTTTGTTACACTCGGCTTTGAATTTCGCGAACTGGTCCGGAGTAAGGATGCCCTCGACCTCCTTCATGAACTTCGCCTCGCTCGCTTCCGTGCACCCCGCCTTGTGGTGCTCGGTCATCACCGTTTCCATTTTCGTCTTTTGATCTGCTGTCAGGTTGAGACTGGCAAAAGAGGCCGTGCAGGCCATCTTTCCTTCGTTCCCCGCCTTCTTCGCGCAATCGCCGTGTTCACCCGCGAACATCGTTCCCGCTGCGAATACAGCCGCCGTCACTAGCGCAATGATTTTGGTCATAGTGGAAGCTGAGACAGCCTCCGTCTCATTACCGTTCAATCTTGAAATTGTTTGGCAACTCCTCGCCACTCACCTATCACTCACCACCCATCACTGTGTTTACAATCGAAGCCCGCGAAGAAATCTGGCCGCTACATCATCCGTTCCGAATTTCGCGCGGTAGCTGCACAGAAGCGCAGGTGGTGGTCGCTACGATGGCTGATGGTGAGCACGTCGGGCGCGGCGAGTGCGTGCCGATCAAACGCTACAATCAAAGCGCCGCTTCTGTTTTGGCGCAGATCGCATCGCTCCCGGACATCGGTGATTTGGATCGAGATAAATTGCAGCAGTTGCTACCGCCAGGAGCGGCCCGGAATGCGCTGGACTGCGCGTTATGGGACCTGGAAGCGAAACGCTCCGGCAAACGCGTTTGGGAACTGGCGAACATTCCGATTGTCGAACAAGTCGTCACCTCGTTCACGATCAGCCTCGACACGCCGGATAGAATGGCAGACGCCGCCAGCGCTTTCGTAGCAGACGCCGAGCGTCAGCGTGATGGCCAAACCAAGGAAGGGCAATGTCCAGATCGCCCTCGGCGGCTGGAAAGCCGCCGCTCCTTGAAGTTGAACCTCGGCGGCGACAAACTCGACCTTGCGCGAGTCGAAGCCGTGCGCGCAGCCGAGCCAAAGGCGCGTCTGCTAATCGACGCCAACGAATCTTGGTCTCCGCGACATTACCAAAGCATCGTCCCTGCATTGAGCGAACTTGGCGTCGAGCTGATAGAGCAACCATTTCCCGCCGCTAACGATGAGGTCCTTCAAACTCTGGATCATCCGATCCCGGTCTGCGCCGATGAAAGTTGCCACACGATTGCTGATCTATGGCGCGTGAAAAATCGCTACGAAGCAATTAATGTGAAGCTGGACAAAACCGGGGGTTTAACCGAAGCCCTGCGCTTATGCGAGCGCGCTCGCGAAAACGGCTTTAAATTGCTAATCGGTTGCATGGTCTGCACCTCGCTCAGTATCGCGCCGGCCCGGCTGTTAGGAATCGCCGCAGACTGGGTCGACCTCGATGGTCCCCTGCTCCTCGCCCACGACCGAGAGCATGGACTCTCCTATCGAAACGAAATAATCGGAACTCCAGCACGCGAATTGTGGGGCTAGCAGCGGCCGCTATTTCTGAGTGTACGAGACCACACGAAGCACGCGAATGTTCGCTGGGCTGCCGTTGCGATGAATGGTCCTTTTATCAATGTCGAACTCGATCGTGGATGTTGTGGTGAGCGTGCCGCCGCCGTTTTCCTGATACTCGACCTTGTAATGGTTGCCCTTTGACTCGAGGACGCGGTAGCGCATGAATCCGCCGGTATCCGGCGTCGAATAAGTCAACCATTCGCCGCCTTGCTTCAGTTCGTTTTCGTTAAACTGATTCGCATTTGCCTCCACCGCAGCCAGATTGACTTCTGTGACGACCGGACTCTCGGAATCCGAAATCCAGCACTCAATCATGTTGAAAACTTTCGGGTGAATCTTCAGCGCAGACGTTTCTGCTGCAGGCGTGGTCGCGGGAGTTGAAGCGGGCGCAGGAGCCTTATTGCCGCCAATCGGGTGAAGTGATTGAACGATCTTCGTGAACTCCGCCAGCGTAATTCCGGTTGCGGAAAATCCATGAAACCTGCCGAGAACGGGATGCGAACCCGGGCCTTTCGCTGTTTCTGCATTCATGTTCGCGTCACTCACCCAGTTCGCGATGATCTCGTCCTTCCGGCCATCTTTGCCCTTGGGCCGGTAGATCAAATACATCGGCCCCAGAGCAGACTTAATCTCAGTTTCTTCAGTGTTCCGCTCGTCGGACATGATGTTCCGGTCGCCGACGCCTTCGCGCGCCGACTCGATGGTGAATGTTGCGCTCCACCCGTTTCCATATTCCACAGAGTAAAGTGGCAATGGATGATTCTTATCTTCGTAGTCCTGGATCTCGTCGTACGTGATCTCTACATTTTTCAATCGCAATCCCTGGGGCAAGTACGACGGAACATAACAAGTGATCTCCAATTGCTTCAGATCATCCAAAGTCGCGGCGAAAGACCACGACCCCAGCGAGACGAAGAGAAATGCTCCCAAAGCGAACCAAAACGTTCGTCTCATCCCAGTGCCAGTAATCACGCCCTTAGATTGATCGATTTCATCCGTTTGTCGATCCTAATACCGGGCCGTGTTCGGTTCGTTCTGCGCCGCTCGATTATTTTTGAAGCCCGAATTCTTTCCTTGCAGTCTTCCTTGCATTATTGCTTCGTTTTTTGCAGAAACCTTATCCTCTGATCCTTACTTCGAACGCTTGAAGTCCCCTCGGATTTTCATCCTGACGTTTGCTGCGATGATCGCATTCGCGAGCAATTCGCTTCTTTGTCGATTGGCACTGAAGCAAACCGGAACCGACGCAGCCAGCTTCACCTTCGTTCGTATCCTCTCCGGCGCTGTTGCACTCTGGCTCATTATGAAGGTGAGAATCTGGTTGATGATCGATCGATCATCTTCATCGACCCGGAATGGCACCTGGTTCTCAGCGCTTGCGCTTTTCACATATGCCGCGGCGTTTTCATTTGCATACGTGAGTCTTTCGGCCGGAACCGGCGCTTTGCTTTTATTCGGCGCAGTCCAGGCCACGATGATTCTCTGGGGTCTGCACAAAGGCGAACGCTTGGATCGAATCCAGATTCTCGGATTTGTTGTCGCTGTGACTGGACTTGTCGCGCTGATATTCCCCGGAATCACCGCACCACCGCTCTTCGGTTCGATCCTGATGGTCGGAGCCGGTGTGGCCTGGGGAATTTATTCGCTTCGCGGTAAAGCCGGCCGTGATCCTGTCGCCTCTACCGCGGGCAATTTTCTGCGCGCCGTGCCATTCGCCGCAGCAGTCAGTATCGTTTTGCTTTCGCGAGCCCGCGTCGATCAAGCCGGGATTTTCTACGCCGTAGTTTCCGGAGCGGTCACTTCAGGTCTTGGTTACGTTCTTTGGTACATCGCGCTGTCTGGCTTGAGAGCGACCAGCGCCGCTACGGTGCAACTCAGTGTGCCTGTTCTTGCCGCAGCCGGCGGAATTATTTTCCTCCACGAACAGGTCACCTTGCGCTACGTCCTTGCATCCCTGGCCGTCCTTGGCGGCATTTTCCTTATCGTAATTGAAAAACGGCAGCCGACGTGATTTCAATGCCAGTCGGCAACGGAGTTGGCAACCTTCGGAACTCTTCAGCGCACGATTCCGCCCGTGCGCCAGCCAGTTCGCAACTCAACAAGCAAAAAAGCCGCCGTGCGCTTTCTCACGACGGCTTCTGGTAATTGTTTTGTCTACGACATCCCCAGCACGTCCAACGTCGGCTCATCGATTGAACCTGTCGGAGCGAGGCCGTTGGAGTTCTGAAAATTCACTAATGCCTCTTGCGTGAGCGGGCCTAACAAACCGTCTACCTCGCCCGAGTAATAGCCCTGCTCCTGCAAGCTTGCCTGAACATTGGCGATTACCTGGTCCGGCGGCAAATTATGGTAGGCATAAATAGGCCCATTGTACGGGTAATAGGCTTCGGACGGATTGTAACCCCAGGCTGGCGCCCAATAGCCAAGAGGGTTCAAAAAATACCATCCACCGCCAATAAGCACGACGTTGCGGCCGTAATGATTGTGCCACCAATCGTGGTCATGCCATTCGCTGTGATAATCCCGGAATGCGGCATAGTGCGCGCCTTGCCAATGCTCAGCACCATTGATCTTGTAGTTATTTTGAAACGTCACGCTCTTAATGTTTGAGTTCGGGCCTTTGGCAACGTTGTAGTGTTTGGTTTCCCACTTTCCTTTATTCGCTTTTCCGCCAGCAAACTTGTTAGGGTTGTTCGACAGATTCTTGTTCGCGACGTTCGGATTATTGAAGTTCTTATTGCCCTGGTTGTTTTTGTTCCATTGTTTCCCCTGGTTCGCGATGTTCGGGTTGCCAGGGTGATTGGGATTATTGAAGCCCTTATTGCCCTGGTTTCCTTTTTTCCCATGGTTCGCCATGTTTGGGTTATTCGGATGATTGGGATTGTTGAAACCCTTGTTACCCTTATTCATCATGTTCTGGTTGCCTGCGTTCTGATGCTTCCCTCCAGGCTGTCCCGGGTGCTGGGCTTGCTGTTGTTGCTGCCCCTGCTTTTTCTTTTTGTCGTTATTTTGGGCGGCGGAAGTGATCAGCGGAATCGACAGACAGCAAATTGATACGGTGAATAGTCTAACTGCTTTATTTTTCATAATCGGTGAAGGTTTTGGGATTACGTTCTGTTGTTTTCTTTAGCGATCAGTCGAATAACAGTCCTCGAGAATCGATGCGAGCTTAATTTTTGTAACGATAACGGCTACTGACCCAACCGAAGAAATTCGCGCTTTCCAGCCATCGTCACGTGCCATCGATTTCGGAGCGAACAGCCGTTGAAAAGTCATCACGTGTCATGATGAGCGGCCTCGGCTGCTAGCAATTCGGCAGACACGTCCAGCCAGTCGGCGGCCTTTTGACGATCCTGAAAAACGCGCACGTCTATCGGCGAACCCTGGGTCAGCACGGCATGCAGTCGGGCATAGTGAATGATGGTAGAATCGGTGGCGAGAATCGCTGACTTCACCGGCGGATGACCCGCGTAAGAGATGCGTCGATGGAGAGAGACGTGAACGACATATTTGAAGTTGAGCTCAACTTCATCGGCTGCCAGCGTATCAGAGAATCGATTAAATGGCGCCTCCAATTTAGCTTCGAGATCGCTGACAACAGCTACAACTTGGTTGATAGCCGACTCATCCAGTACGCCGTGCGGCCTCCAGATAAGCAGACGACTGTCTTCGTGAAATTCGACATCAGGAGGCATTTTCATCGTGCTATTCTGACCTATCGCTCCACCAGTGTGGCCCAGTCCATTTATCTTGTCGATGTCATTGATCGCCCGATATTCGCGCGTCCCCGCGCGAAAATTTAGTCTACTGACTCCACGCTTCATTGCGCTAATATCGGCATCCGGATGAATGCGCGTGCACAAGAAATCGCGTCCGGTTTGCCGCCGGACTTGGATGCGCTGCCGCGGCTTAACGGATTTCGATTACGGGGCATCGCGATGACACGGCTGGAAACTTTTATCGATGCAGCCTTTGCCTTCGCAATCACAATGCTCGTCATCGCTGCGCAGCAAATTCCTGACGACATCAAAACTCTCCTGGCTGCTTTCAAGAATGTGCCCGCGTTCGTGGCGAGCATCATCGTCCTGGGAATTTTTTGGCGCGGTCATTGGCTGTGGAGCCGGCGTTACGGCCTTGAGGATGGCGTGTCGATCTTCATTAGCTGGGCGATGATTGTCACGATGTTAATCTACATCTACCCGCTCAAAGCGATTTTCAGTTCCATGTGGTTTTTGCTCAGCGGCGGCCGGGTGGGTCACGTGCTCGGGGCACAGTCCGAATCGCAAGTGCGCACTCTCTTCGCGCTCTTCGCACTGGGATTCACCGCTATCGCACTGGAGATGGTGCTCTTAAATTTGCGCGCGTGGCAATTGCGGGAGCCGTTGCGGTTGAACGCCCGAGAACGAGAACTGACCTATCGCGAGGTAACCGGATGGAGTATTCCAGTGGGCGTCGGACTTGTTTCGCTCGTGCTAGCACTATGCCTGCCCAGAGAGCAAATCGAGTGGAGCGGCTGGATTTACTTCTCCATGGCGATTCTCGTGCCGCTGCAAAGGGTTTACTTCAGGCGGAAAAAGGGATAGAGGAGCAAAGCGCGGATTCGTGAACTTGGTCCTCCTTCTCGCAATTGGAATCGGAATTGTCGCCGGTCTGCGTGCGTTCACTGCACCCGCCATCGTTGCCTGGGCCGCTCATCTTGAATGGTTGAATCTGGAGCATTCGCCGCTCGCGTTTATCGGCTCCACAACAGCAGTGGCGATATTCTCCCTGCTGGCGATCGGCGAATTGATCGGAGACAAGCTGCCCAACATTCCGAAACGGACAGCACTTGCTCCGTTATCGGCGCGCATTATCACGGGGGCTCTTGGCGGCGCCTGCCTCTGCGCGGCCACCGGAAAATTATTGGTGGCCGGGGCCCTGCTGGGTGGAATAGGCGGTGCGGTCGGCGCCTTTGTTGGGTATGAGATTCGCAAGGGAGTAGTGAATAATCTGCACATCAAGGACTTCGTTTTCGCTGCGTGCGAAGATCTGGTTGCGATCGGTCTGGCTTTTTTTCTGGTTTCGCGCTGACGCCGAAATTCTCGCGCGCGGATTTGAAGCGAATTGATTTGGTGCCGGCGACCTGTGTTTAATCTGCCGAGATGGCCCAACCTCCCGAAAAGAACAGGTCCAGCGCGGTGCGACAGATCGCGCCGCCCCGCTCTCGCAGCATCTGCGCGAGCTGGTATCGCGGCCTGACGCATGGGCCGTGCTCGCGCGCAATCTGATTCCCGTTGTCGGCATCTATGCTTTCGGTTGGTCCGCCGCGCTCAGTGTCTTCAACTACTGGTTCGACGGGCTCACTGCGCTTGCCGCGATCATCACAGCACTGATTCCCCGCGCCATGCGCGAGACGCAATCGAAACCAGCCGGTGTACTGAGGAATCTCGTGGGTGGCGTAATCACGTGGATTGTTCTTATTGGCATCGTCGGTCTGCCGTACTGGATTGTGCTGATTCCGCTCCATGAACTTTTGCTCGGCGGCGAACTGCGACGCCAGCTTGCACAATCTCCGGCGCTCTGGTTCACCTTCGGGTCGCTCGCAGCGAGTCATTTCTGGAAGGCGTTTCGCGTGGGCTATGACACGATGCCGGACAAGGAACTGAAACAGAAGGCGCGCTGGGATATGTATCTCCTGATACTGCGCGCGATAGCAATGTTCATCATGGCCGCGCACGGCCTCGCCTTTATTCTGGTACCGCTCATGGCGTTGCTACTGAGCTATCTTGAGATCTGGCCCGAGCGCGCTCTCGGCGCAGTCTTCGGCGATCCGTCCCGGCTGTGGGAATACGAACCTGGCGATCCTACATCGGATCGGCGCAGACGCTGATGGCAGTTTGCGTCGTTGGCGGATGTAGTCACCTCGTCCGTATTAGCGCCATGCGGAACTGGGCGGTTTAGGGCGCCGCAAAATTAAGCGGATCAAAAGTTGAACGTTGGATGTTGGGCGTTAAGCAGCATGCCCCGTTTCCCTTTTTACGGGGTTGAGCGCTTCGTTTGCCTACCTAACCAGCAAGTAGCTCCTAAATTTGGAGGTTGCGAACGCAGGACCGCTTCGCCACCCCCCCCGAGACGAGCGCGCTCCAAAACCTTCACACACCGCCGGTTCTGTTTTCTGGCGATTGCGTTGGCGGAGTTGGAGAATTTTGATCCATCGAGGTTGCGCTATTCCCCTCGGCAGCTCGTTTCGCAGCCCACTTGGCTTTCATCGCGGCCGAAAGTTGCGCACGGCGTTCCGGCGAAAGATTCAGTTTCTTCTTCGGTTTTTTCGCAGGCGACCGAATAGCACTAGCGCGGGCAGCCGATTTCCTCGCGGCTTTCAACGCGTTCGCTGTCTCCGCCTTTTGCAGTCTGCTTTTTAACTTCGCCAGCTCGAGTGCGTCTTCTCCCAGACGCTTCTCGAGTTGCCGGATCTTTTTCTTTAACTTCTTCAACTTCATGATGAATCCTCCTCTTCCCGCCAACGGCCAATGTAACGATTGAGTTTTTCAGTTAATGACGAAATCCCGCTAATGTCATGCTCCTTATTCGAGCCAATGGCAATCGAGAACTTTAGGCCCTAACGCCTGTGGGATTAAGGAGGCTTCACCCGCGGGCGCACATGAACGGTGCGTAATCGAGTCCCCGCTGACGGCCGGACAAAATTTTGCTATGTTCCCCGAGTAATGTCTGTCCTCATTTCTGGAGCGGGCATCGCCGGCCCGACCCTTGCGTATTGGCTTTCTGTTTACGGGGTGAAATCGGCCCTTGTCGAACGGGCGCCACAGCTGCGTACCGGCGGTTACGCTCTCGATTTTTGGGGCTTGGGCTTCGATATCGCGGAACGAATGGGCATTCTTCCCGACCTCAAGCGCGATGGATACTACATCAAGGAATTGCGAATCGTAAATACTAAGGGACAATGGATCGGCGGGTTCAACGTGGATATCATCCGGCAGGCCGCCCATGGCCGGTATGTAACGATTCCTCGCACTGATCTGGCCAAAAATATCTACCGCCAGATCGAAGATCGTTGTGAAACTGTTTTCGGCGACAGCATCGCCGGGATTCAGCAGGACGCCCACGGCGTGGATGTTACCTTTGAGCGAGCGCCATCCGGCCGTTTTGACCTGGTCATTGGCGCTGACGGTCTCCACTCTAATGTGAGGAAACTCACGTTCGGGGAGGAGAATCGTTTCGAGAAATTTCTTGGTTACTCAGTCGCTGCTTTCGAGGTGAGCGGCTATCGGCCAAGAGACGAGGACGTTTACGTCAATTACAGCGCACCGGGGAAACAGGTTGGCCGCCTTTCGCTGCGAAACGATCGCACGTTGTTCCTGTTTGTCTTCGCGGATGAACGCGGGGAGCTGATTGACTCCTTTGATACCGAATCGCAAAGGAAAGCACTGCGCGCGCAATTTGGTAATCTCGGCTGGGAATGCCCGCAGATTCTGGCGGCGATGGAATCGTGCCCGGAATTATACTTCGATCGTGTCAGTGAGATTCGGATGGACACATGGTCGAAAGGACGGGTTGGACTTATCGGCGATGCCGCCTTTTGTCCGTCATTGCTCGCGGGTCAAGGTTCCGCGCTTGCCATGATCGCCGCCTACGTGCTCGCCGGAGAACTCGGCCGGACGCCCAATTCGCCGGAGGCGGCTCTGACACGTTACCAAGAACTGTTGCATCCCTTCATGCTCGCCAAGCAACAAGCCGCAGAGAAACTTGCCAGCTCGTTTACGCCTAAAACAAGATGGGGCCTTTTCCTTCGTAATCAGATCCTAAGGGCATTCGCCATCCCCTTTGTCGCAAAGTTGGTGATGGGCGCCAGCCTCCTCGATCGGATCGACCTGCCTGATTACTCAAGAAAACATACGTGACGTTTCGCGAATCGCTGCAGTTGCGCACGTAGTTTGCAATAACAGCGCCCGAATTGAGCGCGCTTGGATAAATCAACGCACGCTGGGAAAAAAGCCACTCGGTCGTGGCTTGCGGTGCGAAATACTTGTGCCTCAGGTTTATCGCAGCCTGTTAGCGTGGTGATAAACAATCAAACAACACATATGAAAAAACGCCCATCTACAAAGAAGATCTCCACAGCGCAAAATCATGAATGTTACTCGACGGGGGTCGCGGGATTGGACGAAATTCTCGCCGGTGGGTTTCCTCGCGGTAGCCTTTTTTTTTTGATTCAGGGCGATCCAGGCTCTGGTAAAACGACTCTAGCACTACAGTTCCTGCTGGAAGGCGTGCCTTGTGGCGAAACGGTCTTTTATGTAACGCTTTCGGAAACACGCGATGAATTGTTGCACGTGGCGCACTCGCATGGCTGGTCGCTGGAACACATTCCGCTGCTGGAGTTATCCGCTATCGAGCAACTCCTGCGTCCGGAAGCGCAGACGACGGTTTTTTCATCCCGCCGAAGTCGAATTGAATAAGGTCAGCAAATTATTGATCGACCAGGTCAGCAAGACGCGACCGGCTCGCGTAGTGTTTGATTCGCTCTCCGAATTTCGGTTGCTGGCGGAGACGGCATTACGCTATCGACGCGAATTGCTGAATTTAAAACGACATTTCGCGCAGTACAAGAGCACGGTATTGTTGCTGGACGACAAAATGGGGATGACCGGGATCGGCAGTGATCCACATGTGCTGAGCCTGAGCCATGGAGTCATTGAGATGGAGCAGCTTTCTCCAGACTACGGCACGTCTCGACGCCGCCTGCGCGTGCTCAAACTGCGAGGAGTTAAATTTCGCGAAGGTTATCACGATTACACGATCGTGACTGGTGGGTTGCGCGTCTTTCTTAGTCTCGTGGCGGCGGAACACCATGGAAAGATCCAGCTCGAGGCGGTTTCCAGCGGTATCAAAGAGCTGGATGAGTTACTTGGCGGCGGTTTGGATCGCGGTACCACGACACTCATTCTCGGCACCGCTGGCACCGGCAAATCCACGCTCGCTTTGCAGTATGCCAAACAAATGGCATCCAATGGCGATCGGGGGATATTCTTCGCGTTTGATGAAACGCGTGCGATCATGCTCGCCCGCGCCAAAAAGTTGGGGCTCGATTTGGAAGAGTACATTAAAAACGGGCTCGTCACTGTGCAGCAAGTGGATCCCGCGGAGCTTTCGCCGGGCGAATTCGCCGTTCGCATCCAGAAGGAGGTCGAGGCCGGCTGCAAGCTGGTTGTGATCGACACTCTCAACGGCTATCTCAACGCCATGCCAGGCAAGAGGTATCTCAACAACCAACTGCACGAGCTTGTCAGTTATCTCAATCATAAGGGCGTGGTGACCATTCTGATCCTGGCACAGCACGGGCTGGTTGCCGCAGCCGAGGCGCCGGTAGACCTTAGCTATCTGTCCGATACTGTGGTGTCGCTACGATTCTTTGAAGCCGCAGGCGAGGTGAAGCAATCGATAGCCGTGATTAAAAAAAGAAGTGGACCCCACGAGAAAACCATTCGTGAATTTAAGGTCGAGGCTCGCCATGGCCTGCGCGTCGGTCACCCCTTAAAGGAATTTCAAGGCGTTCTGACAGGGGTACCTGTCTTTCGCGGCGCTGACGGGGAAATAATGCCGGTTCCTAATGCAAAAAAATAATTCGGAAGAGCGCATTCTTATTATTGCGCCAGTGGGGCTGGATGCTCGGGGGATGGCTGACTTGCTCGTCCAGCGGGGATTTGCGGCACAAATTTGCGCCTCGATCGCAGACTGCTGCGCCCACATGAAGTCTGGCGCAGGTGCACTGCTGCTTACGGAGGAGGTGTTCGAACTGGCCAACGTTTCCGAATTATTGCAGGCGCTCAACACACAGCCGCCTTGGTCTGAGTTACCGGTCATTATCCTCACGACTGGCGGTGAATCGCGATTGGCCCGATTGTTGGAATTGGCCGCACAGGCTGCCCGCAGCGTCACGTTGCTGGAGCGGCCGATTGGAACCACCACGCTGGTGCGTTCGCTCGAGGTGGCGTTAAATTCGCGGCGGCGACAATACCAGGTGCGCAATCTTCTGGAGGAACAACGTCGCAACGAGGTCAAACTGTGGTTGGCTCATGAGCAACTGGCCGACCGCGCCCAGCAGCTTCAGGGTCTCGTTGAAGTACGAACTGCGAAACTGGCCGAATCTAACGAACAGCTCCGGCGCGAGATCGCCCAACGTCAACAGGTTGAAGCTGCTCGCGAAGCGCTGCATCGCAAGTTGCTTCGGTCTCAGGAAGAAGAGCGCCGGCGCATCGCTCGCGAGTTACACGACCAACTCGGACAAAATCTGACCGCACTCAATCTCGGGCTAAAATCGTTGCTCGACGCCAACGCGCACCCCGACAAACTTCGCAAGCTGGTGCCCCCTCTCCAGGAGCTCGCCTCGCAAACCGCGCGTGATCTTCATCGCGTCGCGGTGGAATTACGGCCAGCTGCGCTCGATGACCTCGGACTTGTGAAAGCGATTCGCAATTTGGCGGAAACCTGGTCAATCCACTGCGGCATCAAGGTGGATTTCGAGCCGGGACAATACGAGTCCCCTGGCATTTCTTCAGAAATCGAAACAACCCTTTACCGGATCATCCAGGAAGCGCTTAACAACGTAGCGAAACATTCTGGAGCCAAGCACGTGGGGCTGGTTTTGCACCGCGCCGCAGACCATCTACAGGCAATCATCGAGGATGATGGGCGTGGCTTCGACTTCGGGAAGGCGACTTCACTGGCGAGCGCTAACGGTCGGCTGGGACTGCTTGGAATTCAGGAACGTCTCAGCTTCATCGGCGGCAGCCTCAGCGTTGAATCCGCTCCCGCTTGCGGAGCAACGCTGATTGTCCGCGTCCCAATTCCAAAGAGCACATGAAAAAGAAGAATAACAAAGGTAACGCAAAAATTCGTGTGATGGTAGTTGACGACCACGCAGGGATGCGCGAGGCGCTGAGACTAATCGTCAATTCGGAGCCGGATCTAGCTGTGGTGGCAGAAGCCGAGAGCGGCCGGAGCGCGATCGAGTTGCTGCAGCACACCAAAGCCGACGTCGTTTTAATGGATGGCTCGATGCCCGAAATGAATGGTATCGAGGCTACACGCCAGCTCACTGAACTTCAACCTAGAGTGAAAATCATTGGCCTGACCTTATACCAGGAGGCTACCTATCTCGAAGAAATGATCGCCGCGGGCGCCCGAGGTTACGTCTCGAAGACTGGTGACCCAACAAACGTGGCCAGAGCAATCCGAATCGTCGCCGCGGATGAAACCTATTTGGATCAATCCGTCTTCCGTCATTCCTCTCCGACCCCGCAAGACAGGCCTGTTACCGGAGAGCTAACCGCAGTGGAAATAGACGTATTAAAACGACTCGCCAATGGCCGAACCAACGCCGAGATCGCAGCTGACATGAACCTTACTCCGTCCGCAGTACAGACGCATAGAACCACTGGGATGAAAAAACTTAACCTGCGCAGCCGCGCCGAACTTACCCGAGTTGCTGCTGCGCGTCAGTGGCTGGATACCTGACGATACATGTCGCAGTAACCGAGCGTCTCAGGAATCTTCACCAGGCGAAACTCGGCAATAACGTGCTTCGCTCAGAGCATCTGCAGATGACGGGCTTGCTGTTTGCCACTTCTGCCGAGCCCTGCCCAAATCCTGAAGCCGGGCTTGTGCGGAGTAAATTACCTCCTGCGGAACCCTCCGCAGGCCGCTCGTTAGGCGGAGCTTCGCTAGAACCCAGATCAACCATTTCGTCGGGTCCCACTGCCAGGGCTTCACGCCGTTACGATAGTCGTGCTGAAATTCATGGTGATAATTGTGATAGCCCTCGCCAAATGTAAACAAAGCCATGAAAAAGGAGTCGCGCGCGCTGCATCGCACCGAATACGGCTGACGACCCATGGTATGGCAGGCCGAGTTAATCAGGAATGTGCCATGTTGCAGCACCACCACTTTGGCCATCCCGCCAATAAGAAAACCACCCAGTGCGCCGACCCAACCGTCCCACGCAAACCCGGCCAGTGTTGGCAAAACAAAGCTGACCATCACGGCGATAACATGAATATGGCGATGTTGCCACATAACCAGCGGATCTTTCCTTAGATCGGCGACGTTATCGAACGGTGGTTGTGGCCAGAGCTTGAACAACATCCACCCCATGTGCGCGTGAAAAAAGCCTTTGGTTATGTCGTAGGGATCTTCGTCGTGATCGACATGCTTATGATGCCGGCGATGGTCGCTTGCCCACATAAGAACAGAATTTTCGAACGCAGCGGCCCCGAAGATCAGTGTAAACAAGCGCACGGGTAGTTTAGCCCGGAACGTCATGTGCGAAAACAAACGGTGATAACCCAGGGTGATGCTAAAGCCGGTCGCAGCTGCTAATACTCCAAAGAGTACCAAATAGAACCAACCGATCCCAAAATACCAAACGTAAAGCGGCACTGCCGTGAGGGTGAGAAATAATGTGCCGATCAAGAACGAACTCGTGATCCAGTTAATGCGATCGGTGGGAATACGAAAAATCACAAGCCTGTATCTCGTCTTCTGTTACTTCTCGTGACTTGTCAGCCCTCAGGTTCTCGCTTTAGGAAACCGGTCTGCCCAGAATCACGTCCTGCTTTTCCCAGATATGGACCTTGCCGCAGTGCGCACAGGTGAACTTTTGCGCTTTAACCTTGGTTGTCAGCCAGAGCTTTTCTTCGACTGTCCGTCCTGTATCGGTCAGCTTCGACGTGGAAGGACAACGCACCAGTAAGCTTTTGAGATTGGGGCCGGGCTTTTTCGACTGGCGGCGCGGCGGATCGAAATAAAATCGCGTTGCCATATTATAGCCGATAAACGATACGCGCTTTTGCGGTATCGTAAGGCGACATTTCCATTCTTACCCGATCGCCAATCGTCAGGCGAATAAAACGCTTGCGCATTTTGCCTGAGATATGCGCGAGCACGAGATGATCGTTCGCGAGCGCGACGCGAAACATGGTGCCCGGCAGCACCATCATGATGGTGCCCTCGATTGTAATTGCTTTCTCAGAATCCAGCATGTCGCAGGTGCTTTTCGGAGCTGTAGGGGATGCTGTTACCATCCGTTCGGGATAGAACTGCGTCCCCTACAGATAAACCGACTACCGACGAAAACCGCCGCCGGCGAAAGAACGACGCTGGCCGCCTTGCGGACGCGGACGCTCTTCACGTGGACGCGCTTCGTTCACAGTTAATGTGCGGCCGTTGAGTTCGCGCCCGTTAAGCGCGGTCGTGGCGGCGTTGGCTTGCGCGCCATCGTTCATGGTAACGAACGCAAAGCCGCGCGATTTACCGGTCATCCGATCCATCATGAGATGGACTTCGTTGACGGTGCCGTGTTGTTCGAACAAATCCTGAAGATCGTTCTCGGTCGTCTCAAAAGAGAGATTCCCTACGTATAGTTTCATTGTGTTTTGAATTTGGAAAAACTACCGAGCTACAGAGCCGTTCCCGGGAATCGGGTTTCAAACCACCAATGAGCGACGCCCACCTGACGATCTTCCGTGCAGTGAAGTTAAACAGAGTAATCCAATAAGCGCCCAGTATCGCGCGGATACGGCGAAACACAAACGATTATTTCATCGCCTCTTCGCACCGACTCCATCAACACCATCCGCGGACCCGCGTCTGTGGCGTGCGATATGCCGCTGAGTGGATGAAGCGTACTTGCGAACTGCGCTGCGAAAACTTCGGAAAAATGCCGCGCGACCTTCTGGAGTTATATGTTGCGCGTAGCATGGCGCGCAGTTCTGAGTCAATGTTGGCTCCCTGTTGATCCTCCGTTAATTTGCGCCGGCGCCGTATCAATGCATGCGCGGAGTTTGAGTAATTTGTATCGAGTCGCCCGATATACACATCCAGCAACGTCACGAAAGCGATTCCTGAAACGGCCGTGTCGCTCGACAAGTTTACCAGCAATCGTTCGAGCTCGTCTTTATGAGCATCGATCGAATTCATGATTTCAAATTGGCTGTGCAGTGAGAAGGGGCCGCACACCTGCGCGATCGATTGACGCTGCTATGTTGGTCCGACTATACAGCCGCGACTGCGATGGCCTAATGATTAATTAGAGTCTTTCGATGCGTTTCGTTACGACCTAATTTTTCTCCTTTCTTTCGATCAAACTAATCGCCGCAGTGGACGCGATTCTTTTAAAGGAGGCGAAGCGGCTCCCACGATCGTCCAAATCATATGTCCACAGCCCAAAGTGTGATGACGAATCTTCTCGCGTCCGCGGACATTCGTATCAACGGCGGTCGCCGCTGGGATATACAGGTGCATGATCGCCGTTTCTTTAGCCGCGTCATGGCTTCGGGGACCCTCGGCTTCGGCGAATCCTACATGGACGGCTGGTGGGATTGCGATGCGCTGGATGAGATGTGTTGCCGCGCCATTCGTGCCGCGCTTGAGAAGCGTTTTGAATTTCGACTTCCCAATCTCTGGGCACTACTCACCGCACTTCTTGCGAACCAGCAAACTCTCCGGCGCGCCCGAAAAGTCGGCCGAGTGCATTACGATCTAAGCAACGATTTCTTCGAAGCAATGCTCGACCCGAACATGCAATATTCCTGTGCGCTCTTCGCCGAAGGCGACGATCTAGCCTTGGCGCAACTCCGCAAGCTGGATTGGATTTGCGAAAAGCTGCGTCTGCGACCCGGTCTGCGTCTGCTGGACGTCGGCTGCGGCTGGGGTGGATTGGCCCGTTACGCCGCGCACCACTATGGCTGTCAGGTAGTCGGGATAACAATTTCACGGGAACAATTCCGTCACGCGCAACATTGGTGTCGCGGATTGGACATAGAAATCCAGCTGCGCGATTACCGGGAAATCACCGAGCGATTCGATCGCGTGGTTAGCGTCGGCATGATCGAGCACGTCGGGCACAAAAATTATCGCACCTACATGCGAGCAGCCGCTCGTTCGTTAGGCAAGAATGGATTGTTTCTTTGCCAGGGAATTTGCGGAGACTCTTCGCGCGTCCACACCGATCCGTGGATCGAGCGCTACATTTTTCCAAATTCGGTGCTCCCTTCCCTCGCTCGCCTGACGCGCGCCGCGGAAGGCGTTTTCATCGTTGAAGACGTCAAGAACATCGGGCGGAACTACGATCCGACACTTCTCGCCTGGGAAGAAAACTTTCGCCACGACTGGCCCCGCTTTGTGGATCGCTACGGCGAACGTTTCCGGCGAATGTGGCGATTTTACCTGCTCGGTTGTGCGGGCGCATTTCGCGCGCGCAGCCTAAACGTGTTTTCGATTCTTTTTTCCAAAGAAGGTGCAGCTATTGGGAGCAGCATCCGCGACCAGAAACAGGCCGCGTCCTCATCGCGTTCGGCAGTACTCGAGCCAAGCGCACTCGAGCAATCGCTGGCTTAGCGCGCTCCCGCGATCCGATTCGCGACTTTTGCCAGCCCTTCAGACGAGAGCTTCTTAACCTGGGTGCGCAGTTCAGTGTCCGAGATCTGGTCTGCCAGCGCGTGCAGGGCGGCGAGTATCGAGATCTGACTGGCATCGTCTCGCCCCCAGCCGGGATCTTCCCAACCGTGCTTGAAGAGCCAGAGCAGGATGGGGTTGGTCACAACGAGCATTTCGGAAAAGTTGAACCTGCTCTTCGAGGGATTGCGATAGTAAATGTCGACATCGCCCTGGGTGGAGGAGTTGTCGACGATAATTGTATGCTGATTGCAATCCGTCACTGCATTCACCGGCGTCCAGATCATTGTCGGATTCGTCGCACCGGTCTGGATATTGATAGGCCAGAACCTGGTGAAGTCGGTCACTGGATAGTCTGAACATACCTCAATTCCGTAAGCCTCCAGCGTCTCGTTACACCAGAGTAACTCGGCGATGTTCGCAATGTTTAACGTCGTGCCGCTGATCCCTTGAAACTCGGATCGGTAGTTGAACCCCGCAGCTGTCTGGCCTGTGAGCGTCATGAGTCCAATGAGAACGTCCCCTTCATTTACTTGGACGAGCGTGGTATGAAATGCGTCGCCTCCCGAGGTAACGTACCAACTCGCGATCGACCAATAAGATCCGCCGCCCGCAGCTGATGGGCCCCATTGTAGAACGGGCTGAAGAATGCCGTAGTTGTTTCCATAGTTCTGGATGCCGTTGAAGAGGAAGATCGTTTGCCCTGAGTCGGTCGACGGCGCCTGCGGGACGGTCCACGTGGAGCGAAACGAAGTTAAGGAACTCCCCGAATCGTTGTTCCAGTATGCATATGAGATCCAGCCACTGCCGAGGTTGGGTACCTCGCCCGGCTGCGCCCGTCCCTTACGGATGTCCTTACGAACCTTTGTAGCGAGATTGACCAGTTGTATCCGCGCTTGTGTGAAGTGCAACGCCTCGTTCTTGGCCACCCGATGCACGAGCGAGCGATGCCTGAATCCGCCGGGAGTCAGCACGAAGTTTGCAGGAGCATCGGCGCTTCTCATCTTGTCGGTCGCGATCCCCCTCGGGCTTCGTGTGACCACGGGGCCGTAACCCTGTTGCACGAACACAGACTCGCCAGCTTCGACTGCATGCACGCTCTCGCGTTTTCGAGGCCCGCCAGGAGCGATGACGAGATCTTTGTTTGTCGGGCGACGTTTCGATTTCTTAGGCATCGGCATTATCCTCGCATGTTGAATAACAACTATTTTCCGCCGGGTGGGCTACTGCTTCGTCGTGCACGATATAGAAGCTAGCCTTCCGTGTGAAATCCGCAAGCCGATGTGAAATTTTTAGGCGCGACCGCATTTTTTTGACGGCGGATGTGGCGATTTTTACATGCTCGGTTGTGCGGGCGCATTTCGAGCGCAGTCTGCACGTCTTTTCGATTCTCTCTTCGAAAGAAAGTGCCGCCACTGGAGCGGTATTCGCGACCAGAGATAGGCCGCGTCCCCATCGCGCGCGGCAGTTCTCGAGATCTCTCGGGGCTGAAGCTGAGGCATCTATGAAGACACGCCACAGGTAACGAAACCTCGTTGGACTCACGGTTGCGTGTTCGCCAGTTTCTGAAAACGCGGATCTTTTCGTAATGGATCAAACATTGGATCCAGGCGGAGCAAAGCAGGAGTCACGGGCCGGACCCAGACAAGAGGTCCGCGGTATGGAATCGAAAGCAATTTTTCCAACGCGGCAATGGCGCGATCGGGTTCCCCCATACGCGCCGATATTCGAGCGAGGACCTCGATTGAAAAAGGACCATACATGGCGTCCTTCTCAGTGGGATTCACAGCCTTGGCCCGTTCCGCCAAAGCAAACGCCGCGACCTTGTCTCCCAACCCCATATCGGTCGGCGCAAGATCTTGAATCAGAGCAAAATTTTCCGGCTGCGTTTTAAGGAAAGGCTCCAGCTCACTCCTTGCCTGTTGCCAGCTTTCCATGGCTCCGGCCTCGTCACCCGCAACTTGCTGAGCCCAACCTAACCAAAAACGCAGTTCGCCGTTATAAAAACCGAGGGCCGGATCAGGCTCGGCCAATATTGCCTTTAGCCGGGCAATCATTTCTTCGGGACGACGTTCCAGGATCGCTTGATAAACCTGGGTTTCCAGCACGAAAGGATTGTCGGCCCGGGGGCGAAGCGGCACCAGAAGCGCAGAAGCTTGTGACAGGTCGCCGCTCGCTTGTATGACGGCCGCCTTTAACGCCACCGTATCAATATCGTCGGGCGTAATGTTTAGAACTTGATCAAGCTTCCGCAGCGCTTCAGGGAAACAGCGAAGAATAATGTAGGAAAGCACATGCTGGGTAAGGAGGTTAGCGTTACGCGGGTCGACTCGTTCCGCCTCGTTAAAGTACGATTCGCTCTGGTCCCAATGGCCACGCCTCCGCGCGACATAGGCTAACGACTCAGGGATCCGGCTGTTATTCGGAAGAAACCGCCGCGACTGTTCAAAGTAACGTACTGCGCTGTCATAATCCTTTAGACACCCATAGTAAGTATCCCTTGGCCATCAGTGCCTCGCCAAGGTCGGGCTGGAGAGTAAGCGCGGTCTCGGCGGCCTTTCGTGTTTCTTCACGCAACGCAGCTGTTGGTTGAAGACTCTGCGTGATGTACCCGATAGCATCGACGTTTGATAGTAGCGCCCAGGCGAGGGCGAACTTCGGATCCAGGCGCACCGCTTCTCTGAGATATTTCTGTGCCCCCAGTGATTTGGCGGGGGTCGCGCCT
>DASYDV010000009.1:0-6981 GCA_036499375.1 Candidatus Udaeobacter sp. | reverse complement strand
AAATGAGGGTGCGAGATGGCGATCGCGCGGAGACCGCCGCGCGTTTCGATTTCGGAAGCTGTCTGCTCGTCAAGGAGCGTGATGCAATCCCAGAGCAGGTTTCCTCCGGGCGATTGGAGCAGCAAAGCGCGTTGGCCTATCGCAAATTCCGGCTCCGTGCCGATGCCCAGAAGCTGTGGCGCTTCCTCTTCGAGGCGATTGTGATGATCAGTTGCTAGCCGTTTGAGCGTTGTCCATTCCTGGCCGGTGTGACGAATAAATTGCCGTTCATCTTCGCAAATTCGACAGCGCGACGGCGGTTCCGCAGTTTCAGCAAACTGCGTCCCACATTGCACGCAGATAAAGTTCTCCATCGTTTCAGAATCGGGCTGTTGTCGACGTGAAGCGTGTGACTAATTCGATCGGCGTTGACACAAACGCAGTACAACTATTCCGCAAAAAATGGCAGGGCTGCCGCGCTGCTCATTTGTGCGCAGCAAGTATTTCGGCAAAGCGCCAGACTTCGTGGAAGGTGTTGTAAAGCGGCGTGGGCGCGACTCGGATCACGTTTGGCTCGCGAAAATCGCATTTGACCCCGGCGGCAACGAGCTCTTCGTGCAACTGCTTCGGATGCCCCTGCGCCTGGATCGACAATTGTGCGCCGCGCGCATTCGGGTCCGTCGGAGTGATAAGCGAGAATTTCTTTGAACCGATTTGTTCCAGCAAAAATTCGAGATAGCCGGTAAGTTTCATCGATTTTGTGCGAAGCGGTTCCATCCCGCCGGCCTCGTGGAAAATGGAGAGCGACGCGCGCAGCGGTGCCATCGAGAAAATGGGCGGATTACTGATTTGCCAACCGTCTGCGGATGCAACCGGGACGAACTCCGGCTCCAGATGCAGTCTGAATCGTGTGTTCGGATCGTTCCCGAACCAGCCGGCGAGCCGCGGTAACTTTGTGTTCGTCGCATGCCGTTCATGCACAAACGCGCCCGCGACCGCGCCGGGACCGGCGTTTAAATATTTGTAAGAACACCACACGGCGAAATCGACATTCCATTCATGTAGCGAGAGCGGCACGTTGCCGGCGGCATGTGCGAGATCGAACCCAACGACGATTCCATGTTTCTGTGCTGCAGCCGTGACCTTTTCGATGTCGACTAATTGACCGGTGAAAAAATTCACCGCGCCCATCATCACGACTGCGAGGTGATCGGCGTGCTCTTCGATGAGATCGAGAATGTCTTCCGTGCGAACGGTCAGCTCACCTTCGTGTGGCCGCGTCAAAACGAGCGCGTCTTTCGGATTCAGTCCGTGGTGAATCAGCTGCGTTTTAATCGCATAGGTATCGGAAGGGAACGCCGGTTCTTCCATCAGGACTTTGAAGCGCGACTTGGTTGGCCGATAAAACGTCGCCATCATCAGGTGAAGGTTTACCGTGAGGCTGTTCATGCAGATGACTTCCAGCGGCCTTGCCCCGACCAGCCGTGCCGTCGGCTCGCGCAGCGCTTCATGATATGAATACCACGGCGTTCCGGCCGCGTGATGAGCGTCCACACCAAACTTCGCCCAGTTGTCCAATTCTTCCTCGACCACCGCGCGTGCCGATTTTGGCATTAGCCCTAGCGAATTTCCTGCGAGATAGATGACCGGCTTGCCGTTTTTGCCGAGCGGTAGGGAAAATTTTTCACGGAAATCGCGGAGCGGGTCCTCGGAGTCGAGTTGCCGCGCGAAATCCTCATCGGATGAAAAAGTCATTAACCGCAGATTACGCAGATTTCCGCAGATTGAAATCAGCGACAATCGCAAGCACCGGCTGCGCTCAAATCTGTATTAATCTGTGATACCTGTGGATGAATTTTCCTTTGCAATCTGCATTAATTCGATGGTTGTCCCGTCAGGATCGCGCACGTAGACGACGCGCTTACCCGCATTCGGCCCTTTCGTGAGTATCTGCGGTTGCCCCGCTGTTTTCCAGCCTGAGACAGCAATTCTGTCGAGGGCGGCTTTGAGATCT
Source organism: Candidatus Udaeobacter sp. (assembly GCA_036499375.1). GTDB lineage: Bacteria > Verrucomicrobiota > Verrucomicrobiia > Chthoniobacterales > UBA10450 > Udaeobacter. The sequence continues at coordinate 4,988 of DASYDV010000009.1, read as the reverse complement.
TCAACGAGCAGTGCAACATGCACGGAACCAACGTCGCACGGTCGAAGACTTGCACGTTTGCGGTCCACCGGTGCGAGATACTCGAGCAGTTCAATTTTGTGACCGCAGGGCGTTTTTAAGACCGCAAGCTTTAACTCAGCGCCTTCAACGCCGGTGATTTCCTTTGCGAATTCACCTTTTTGATGCGCTGTGTGCGAAAATTCGAAGCCAAGCACATCGCGCCAAAATGCCAGGGAACGTCTGAGATTTGAAACCGTTATTCCGGTGTGATCTGCCGATATCACGCGGAGTTCGTTCCTGCTCATACTCGTGCTCATGCTCGTGATCGTAATCGTTATTTCTGAACAACGTCCAAAGCCCAACTTGCAAGCTGGATCTCAAAACTCCTTCGAGAAGCGCCCCGCAACCCAACTGTGTAAAAATTCGCGAAAGAATGAACCGTTTTCCAACTCCTTATTGCATTAAGGAGTATAAAACCATCCTATTTCGCAAAAAGGAAACTCCAGCCGGCGGCAACTATCCTTGTCGCCCTGGCAATTTCCATCCCAACATCTGCGCAAACCATTATCACCTTTGACGCGCCGGGTGCGGGCACGGGCCCCGGGCAGGTCTGGAGCATTGCTCCGAACGGCGCGGTGACCGGATTTTTCTTCGACCCAAACAGCGTGGTTCACGACTTCGTGCGAGAAGCGGATGGGGCATTGGGCTCGCCCAAATTTAACGGACAGTAATTCCCGGCCGATCGATACTGCTACGCCATAGTCTTGCTGAATCAACGCCAACGAAAGATTGAGGCCGGCACTGAGCCCGGCACAAGTGTAGGACCGCCCATCTTGAATGGGCGGTCCGGTCTAAACATCAAACCCAGAGAAAATTTCAGTATCAACTGGTTGTGGTGCGAAGCGCTATAGAGCTGCGACAAAACATCGACCCGCGGGGCGAGGAGCTCTTGCTGGACGCCTCGGCACGAGATGCCTTAGGCTTTGCTGTTATGGCAAGGGTTCGCACCGGGGGGTCAACGCCGTCCCCCGCGGCGCCGCTGACTCCTCCTCTTGGTGGTGAGGCGAATCATGCCAAGCACAACGATGCCGCCGCGATTAGCGAGATGATGCCGGAGGTCTACGAAGACTTGCGTCGTCTGGCCGAGACCTTTCTGCGGGGCGAACGGACCGCTCATACTCTTCAGCGGACGGCGCTCGTGCATGAGGCTTTCCTTCGTCTGATTGGCGAGAAGAATCTTGTCTGGCAAAATCGTAGTCACTTTATTGGAATCTTCGCACGGGTGATGCGACAAACGCTGACTAACTACGCGGTCGCGCGACACCGTCTGAAACGCGGCGGCTCTGATCCTCTGAGATTGACTCTCGAATTTTACGATAGTCGCAAAATTGATGTGACTGCGCTCGACCAGGCGCTGCAGGCGCTGCAAGCTCTGGACGAGCGACAGGCGCGCATCGTCGAACTGCGGTTTTTCGCCGGGCTGACGGTCGAGGAAACCGCCGAGTTACTGGAAATTTCGCCGGCCACAGTGAAGCGGGACTGGACCCTGGCGAAAATTTGGCTTCGGCGAGAACTATCTGCGAATTAGTGATTCAAATTCTTCATGGCCGCAAAAACTACCCGATTCCGGCAAGGGAACATCGATCCGCGACGCTGGGATCGCTTGAAAACCATCCTGGGCGAAGCGTTGGAACAAAACTCTTCAGCGGCCCGGATTGCCTTGGTGGAGAGACGCTGCGGTGAAGAAACGGATTTGCTCGAAGAGGCCGAGTCGCTCCTGGCCGAAGCGGAGGCGCTTCTCACCGAGCGTACCGACAGCTTCGAGGATTGCGTCCAGAACGCAGCTTCCACTTTTTGGCAGGAGGGGCCGCTGCGAGCCGGAGAGCGCGTGGGAGCATATGTCATCGTCCGTGAACTTGGCCGCGGTGGGATGGGCACAGTTTTCCTGGCAGAGCGCGCCGATGGTCAATTTGAGAAACAAGTCGCGATCAAGATACTAAGTCGAGGCGCTGACACGGCTGAAATCCTGCACCGCTTCCGAGCGGAGCGCCAGATCCTGGCCAAGCTCGATCACCCAAATATCGCGCGGCTGCTCGATGCAGGCACGACCGACGATGGTCTGCCCTACTTCATCATGGACTACATTGTCGGCGCACCGGTGACTCGATTTGCAGTTGCGCAAAAGCTGTCGACGCGTCAACGACTGGACCTCTTTTTGAAGATCTGCGACGCGGTGGAATTTGCGCATCGGAATCTGGTTGTTCATCGCGACATCAAGCCGAGCAACATTCTGGCGAACGCAGAAGGGGAACCGAAGCTGCTCGATTTCGGGATCGCCAAGCTCCTGGCGAAAGACCAAGACGCGGCGCAATCGACTGCCGAGGCACAGCAGCGTCTGACACCTATCTGTGCTTCGCCCGAACAGGCGAAGGGAGATCCGATAACAGTCGCGACTGATATTTACTCGTTAGGTGCACTGCTCTATGAAATGTTGAGCGACCAAAAGCCGCACCGGTTTTCGACTGCCCGTCCCACGCGTGAGGAACTGGCCTTGGTGGTCGGTGAGCAAGTTCCGCCGCCGCCCAGCGCGGTTGCTTCTGATGCACAAACCGCGCGGCTGTTGCGCGGTGATCTCGACGCGATCGTCCTGTTCGCGATGCGCAAGGAACCCAAGATGCGTTATCCGACAGTAGCGGATTTCGCGGCTGATGTTCGCCGCCATCTCGCGCGACAGCCCGTTCTCGCGCGTCACCCTACTCTTGGTTATCGCGCGAAGTGCCTGGTCAAGCGGAATGGATCACGTTTCGTGACGAGCGTGGCTGTTGTGATTGTGCTGGCCGGAGTTCTGTTCGCGTTTTGGGCTCGATCTCAGCAAAATGCCGGTGAGGCGGCGGCAATCGCGCAAAAAAGTATCGCCGTGCTGCCGTTTGAAAATCTCAGCCGCGATCCGGATAATGCATATTTCGCGGAGGCTATTCAGGATGAAATCTTGGCACGGCTTTCCAAGATCGCGGACCTAAAAGTCATCTCACGGACCTCCACCCAGAAATACAAAAGCGCGCCGGATAATCTGCGCGAGGTCGCAAAGCAACTCGGGGTTGCAAACATCCTTGAGGGCAGCGTGCAAAAAGCGGCCGATCACGTGCGAGTCAATGTGCAGTTGATCAACGCGCCGAACGACGCCCATCTCTGGGGAGACATTTACGACCGCAAGCTGACTGACATTTTTGCTGTAGAGAGCGACATTGCCAAAACCATTGCTGACACGCTGCAGGCAGAGTTGACCGGTGCGGAAAAACAGTTGATCGCAGCCCAGCCGACGAGCGACACCGCGGCCTACGAGCTTTATCTCAAAGGCCGATTGCTCTGGGGAAAACGCAGCGGCGACAATATCCCGAAGGCAATCGGATTTTACGAGCAAGCGATTACGCGCGATCCGAATTACGCGCTGGCCTACGCCGGCTTGGCGGAGGCTTACGTTCTTCTGCCAGCCTACACTGCGACGGCACCACGGGATGCCTACCCGAAAGCAAAGTCTGCCGCACTAAAAGCGCTGCAACTGGACGACAAACTGGCGGAGGCACACACCGCGCTCGGAGAGTTGCTGTGCATCAGCGACCTCGATATGGCGGGTTCGATATCGGAATTTCAGCACGCGATTGCGCTAAACCCCAACTACGCCACAGCCCACCACTGGTATGGAAACGGCCCGCTCCTCAACCTCGGCCGGTTTGACGAAGCGATCGCCGAGGGCAAACGCGCCATCGAACTTGATCCATTCTCGCCCATTATCAATGCAGACCTGGGTCAGGATCTGTTCTGTGCGCGTCGATACGATGAGGCGATCGCACAGTTGCGGAAGACGCTGGAGATTGATCCGACGTTTTATTACGCCCATTATCATATGGGCCTCGCTCTTCAGCTAAAGGGCGACCTGCCCGCTGCGATTGCAGAATTCACAAAGGCACAGCAGTTGAGCGACGATCTGTTTGTTTCAGTGCTGCTCGCATCTGCTAAAGCAAAGTTAGGCGACAGGGATGCGGCCGTGCGAATGCTGTCTGAACTGGAAGAACTCAGCCAGCATCGGTACGTGGGCTCATTATGGCGTACTTTCCTCTACCTCAGTCTGGGAAATCGCGACGAAGCAGTTCGTTGGTTGGAGCAAGCTGTCGCTGATCATGACACTCTATCCGTCATGATGATTAAAATTGATCCGCAGCTCGATCCGCTTCGTGGCGATCCGCGTTTCGAAGCGTTAGTGCAAAAGGTAGTTGGGGCGAAACACAAGTAATGAGCGTGAATCCCCAAGCGATTCTTCGCTCAAAATCCCCAACATGATGGCTCAGACCTCCCCGAAATCGCCAGTGTGCTTGTGCGTCTCGATCGCGGTGCTGGCGTCATTGTAAACGCGAATCACGGCCTAAGACGTAGATTGGTACCGGGTTTCATGTTGTAACGGGATAAAGCCGAATCGACCGGACCGAGCCTCAGCCCCGGCTCCGGCACGCGCAAGTGGCAACTCGCCACGCTTGACACCTTACTTAGGGGTTAAACCTTGGGCGGAATTTATCCTTAACCTCCTCCAGCTCCGCGATCTCGGTAACCGTAGGACAACCGTCGCGGCGGTTATCGGGGTGTAAAAGTGCAAAACCGGAATGGTAATGCTTTTAATTTTCTAAGAATTTTTGAGCCGTTTTTGCCGGGTTTATTGCATGTCTTAGTATTATGAAACCAAAACATATATTTAACATCATACTGGCAGTTCTATTCGTGTTCCCATTGATGGGGACGTTCGCTCAGCAAGCAGCGAACTCGGGCTCTATCGAAGTGATCACGACTTTTGATTATCCCGGGACCGGAATTGTGACCACCTCGCCGCAAAAGATTAACGAAAAAGGCGACATCGTTGGCGAGTACATCGATTCGAGCGGAGTGGTGCGCGGTTTTGTCCGGTTCAGCGATGGTAGCTTTAGCGCGCCGATCGTCGA